>JAHJJI010000118.1 GCA_018823025.1 Gammaproteobacteria bacterium
AATTCGGGCGAAATCAAATAATCGGACTAAGTATGTAGAACTGCCTGTAGAGGGCTTGCGGACGGGGGTTCGATTCCCCCCGCCTCCACCAAAAAAACGAAAACGGCACCCTTGTGGTGCCGTTTTCGTTTTTTGGAGGCGGGGGGATGAGAACCCCCATTGGGTTCGACTAGGCGAGCACCGCTCGACTGGACGCTGGAGCAAAGCGACTGCGGTCCCGAAGCGAAGCGCAGGGATGGCTGGATCGCCCTAAGGCGAGACGGACACAATCCCCCCGCCACCAAAAAAGCAGCCGCCATCTGGCGGCTCACTTTGTAACCATATTAATTAAATATGACCCCACTAGCCCAACTCCACACCGACATCGACATACGTGTACAAACCATCCGGGAGAACCATTCCGACTGGCTGTGCGGGAAGGGTTGCGACAGTTGTTGTCGGCGGCTCGCCGACGTACCGCAACTGACGGTAGCAGAATGGGACTTGCTGCGCGAGGGCTTGGCAGCCCTGCCGCCGGAACGACTCCAGGAAATCCGCAGGAACATGGCCGTCTTAGCCGGCCAGCGGTCGCCCCCCATCACCTGCCCACTGCTGGACCTTGCTACCGGCTCCTGCCCTGTCTACACCCAGCGACCGGTGGCATGCCGCACCTACGGATTCTACGTGCAGCGCGACCTGGGGCTTTATTGCCACGACATCGAATCCCGCGTAGCCGATGGCGCCTTGGCGGACGTGGTTTGGGGCAATCACGATGCCATTGATCGCCGGCTCGCCGGCCTTGGCAAAAGCCGCGCGTTGACCGACTGGTTCGAGTATGGGGATAGCGAAAATAAGTAGCGTGGAAGTGGCATCCGGAAAAACGGCTGCCGATTGATTAGAAAAATTTGCACTTCTTAAAATCTGTGCTAATTTTAAATTGAAGCGCCGATTTGAATTAAAGAAGCTAACAGATTGCAGGGCGCTTAATAAATCCTGCTAAAGCGGAGTAAACACAGGAACCCGTTCCGGCGAGAAAAAGTTGAAACGGGTTTCTGCTTTTTTGCCTTCCCGTTCCGGCCACGGTTGTGAACCGGGGCAGCTTCCCCCTTCAATAAATAGATCGAAGCTGACCCGTTTAGTTGATTGTTCCGCCCACTCATCTGCCGGGTGAATGATGAGACACCTCCAACCCCTTGATCTTCCCCCCAGTGTGCCCCGTGATTCAAATGCTGTTCTAAGGTTTAACTGAGCCCCCATTTTTGTTCCGGTTAGCTACGAGCCCGGTGGGTTCATCCAGCTCGTAGCTGGTGCTACGCCCACCCGCCGCAGACTTGCGCAACACGCCAAGCGCCAGCAGCTCGTTGATATCGCGCAGAGCAGTGTCCGGAGAGCACTTGGCAATGGCCGCCCACTTACTGCTATTCAACTTGCCTTCGAAACCGTCGAGTAAACGGTTAAGCAGCTTTACTTGCCGCTCGTTAAACGGCGTCGTGGCCCAATGTTGCCAGAAGCGTGTTTTGGCAAGCACATCATCCAGAGTGTGCTGTGCGGTATTAACCGACGTCGCCAGATTCGCCAGAAACCACTTGAGCCACGGCGTCACATCCAGCGAACTTTTCTGGGTACGTTCCAGGATATCGTAGTAACTTCGTCGTTCCCGCTGGATCTGTGCCGACAAGCTGTAGAAGCGCTGCGGGCTTCCATCGGCCCGCGCCAGCAGCAGATCACCGATGGCACGCGCAATACGGCCATTGCCATCGTCAAACGGGTGCAGCGTCACAAACCACAAGTGAGCGAGGCCAGCCTTAAGGATGGGGTGATCGTTGGAGAGGGTGTTCACCCAATCGATAAAACGCGCCATCTCCGCACCCAGACGATCTGCCGGTGGAGCCTCGAAGTGAACCCGCTGGCGACCGACGGGGCCGGAAACGACTTGCATAGGGCCACTCGCATCGTCCCGAAAGGCACCGACGTGAATGGGTGCAAGCCCGCTGTAGCCTGTCGGAAATAACGCCGCATGCCATCCGAACAGCCGATCCAGTGTCAGCGCTGCCTCGCTGCGAGCCGTTGCATCCAGCACCATTTCGACCACGCCTTCAACGTGGCGATCCACTGGCGCGAGCGCGCCGATATCCACACCAAGACGGCGGGCAATGGAAGAACGAACAGACTCGGCATCCAGCCGATCACCTTCGATTTCGCTGGTCTTGATAACATCCTCAGTCAACGCCGCCAGACTGGCCTGATCGCGCAACGCCATGCCGACATCGGCCAGACGACCGAGCAGCAACCCTTGAGCCCGGCTAACGTCAGCCAAAGGCCCGGCCAGAGCGGCCAAATCGTAGCGCCAACTCGGCCAATCGCCAGCCTGCCAGATGTAAGTGTAATCACCGCTATTCATGCAGAGATTATGGCCAACAAACTCCGCAAAGGCAAGTCATTCTCCGCATTAAACGCGGTGAATATACGGTTAATCCTCCGCAGAAGGACACCAAGACAAAAGGCAAAAACGCTTGCACCATGGCTCATACACTTGACCTCTGGCGGCTTGCGGACGCGGGTTCGATTCGGTAAGCAAACAGCTTGCAGGGCGCTTAATAAATACGCCTAAAACGAAGCAAACACAGAAACCTGTTCCGGCCACGGTTGTAAACCGGGGCAGCTTCCCCTTCAAGAAATAGATCGTAATCTGACCCGTTTAGTTGAAGCGTATTCAGTCGGGTTTGTTTTTAGCTGAACGGTCACGGTGCCGGCTCAGCAGATGCATCGCGACAGCGATGAGGATGATCGCGAGGAACAACATGTAAGGTGCGAAGCGGTTGACGGTTAACGCCCAGGCGTTGAGCTCGTTCAACAGCAACCCCCAGACGCCAATGGCGAAATAGGTCGATACCAGCACGACGACCAGATTCACCCAGGGGCGCAAGCCGATCAGAAAGCCAATGATTGCCCCCACTACCGGGCCGGTCATCCAGAGCGGAGCAAACACGAAAACAAACAGGCCGGCCATGCCGAACTTTTGCACCGCGCCACCACGGAGCTCGGCGGCGCGGTGCATGCGGGTGACGTAAGGCTGCAGGGCGCGCAGCTGTATCAGTTGCCGCCAGCTCAGCGCGAATAGCGGGTAAACCACAAGCACCTGGATGGTTTCAACCAGCATATTGAGCGGGATTACCTGGGCATGGCCGAAACCACTCGCATAGCCGAAGGACATCCCTGCTGCCCGGCCGATGATCAGGTTCAGCCCGGTCATTGCCGCGTAGCTAAGCACGTTGTCAGGAAACAGCTGCCAACCGATCCCGAACGCCAGCAGCATCAGACCCGCCAACGTGAGGCCGATGCCCAGCAGCCGGCCTTCGGTGCTGGAAAAAAGCGATTCACCCATTCTGGCTCCCTGGTCCAACTAGATATGAGCAGAAACGGTGCTCTGCCCACGATGATTCTACTCGGGAAAGCAAAGTTGGCCCTTTTTTGTTGTTGGCAGGGCGCTTGATAAATCCGGCTGAAGCGGAGTAAACACGGGGTCCGTTTGGGCGAGAAAAAGCTGAAACGGGTTTCTGCTTTTGGGTCTTCTGGCCCGGTCACGGTCGTGAACCGGGGCAGTTACCCCTTTGAGAAACATATCGAAGCTGACCCTTTTAGTTACTGGGATCTTGATATCATCGTGGATCGCGGCTCTTGGGTCATGCTCGAACTGGATGAAGGGGATATTTCGGACATTCCCCATCTGGACATGTTGCGGACGCAGGGAAAGGGAACGATCGTGCTCTGGCAGAATCTCGACCGGTTGACGGTGGACGAAAGTTCAATGGATACGGCACTCGGGCAGCAAATGGATCATGCGCGCAGTCACCTGTCGCTGGTGTTCCACAGATTCATCAGCTACTCCACCCATTAGCCAAGAAAATCATTGCAAACCGTCGCAGACAATGGATGATTCAGTTTGAATTTGACGTTCATGGGAGCGTTGTCTTTAACTTCCAGAACGTCCACTATCCCACAATAGTAGGCCTTCTCATGCGACCTTGATTGCACAAAAAGATGTAGCACATTTTCATTCGTTTTGTGGTCAAGTATCAATCTTCCTGCGGGATTGTCTTGGCGTTGTTGATTCTGACTTTGCCAAGCGAAAGTCCATTCATCAATGAAGCTATTTGAATATTGGTGGGACTGCATTGCGCTAGTCGTATCAAGTTTTGTAATTATGACGACATTCTTTTTGAACGTAATGACTCCAAAATTATGGCGGGCAGGATCGTACTGTTCCCCAAAATGGTTGATTATTTCTGGCCTGTCGTAGCGGCGATGTACAACCAGATCGCTTGGGAGTCGCAATATCCCGCCATGCCGCAGTTTGAAATCTTTTTCTAGCGTAAGCCGGATGCGGCCTTCGAGTTCCATAAGAATACGGTCAGCAGGTATCTGAGACCAGATTTTCTGATCAAGACGCTTTCCAGCGAGAATATTGCTGAGCTTCTTCTCTAGCGTCTGCCAGGCTTTTGTTTCAGCAAGAGGCTTGTATTCAACTTTCCAGCGTGGAAATCGCTCAAAAAAATGATCATAAGCCTTCAATGGTTCAAGCTCTGGGTATGCACACAACCCCCAAACCAAAGCATAAGAGTAAACGCGGCCTTGCTGCCAGTCACGCTCCAGTGCGGAAAGAAACTTATACGCAATTTGATTTTCACTTAAAGCATCTTCCCAAGGTTCAGAATTTTTTGCTGCACGCCGTAACCCAATCCATGAGCCAAAAGTGGTGCGAAACATACTAATATCAGGGCAATCATCGCGCCCCCAGAGATCAAGCGGGTACGGGCGGGGCGACTCGGTCAGCAGTACAGCATAAGCATCGAGACATAGATCCTTTTTGGGCTGAGTGTGCCGACGTATCTTGTCAAGAATCTCAAGCGTCCGCTGGTCTAGAATGACTTCGCAGTTTTTTGGTGGAGTAAAATCAAGTTCCTTGATGGATGATGCCGTTATACCTGCATCTCTGTCATTCAATGCTTCAATGGCCAGCCATGCCGTCCGGTGATGTCCAACAAAGTCTAGGACGGTAAGAACCTCACAATCATCACTTTGTCGCAATCCACGTCCAAGTTGTTGAATAAATATTGTGGCTGATTCTGTAGGCCTGAGAAAAATGATCGAATTGATGGCCGGAATATCAACGCCTTCATTGAGCACATCAGCAACAAAAATCCACTCCAACGGGTCAGTCGGGTTTTCAAATCGTTTGTAAATTTCTTCACGATAATCAAGATTATTCTCACCAGTGATTGCGAGGGCAACAAAACCGCGCCGACAAAACGAATCAGCCATAAATTTTGCATGTCTTACGCCTGCACAAAAGCCAACTGTTGCACGGCGAAGGCCGTCATAGCCCTTCTCTTCTGCATGCTTTAGAATTTCATCAACTCGTTCTTCAAGCATCAGCGCATTTTCGAGCGCGTTGATGTCAAATCCGCCCGAACGCCATGGGATTGAGCTGTAATCTACCATCACATCGTTGACACCAAAATAATGGAACGGAACTAGCCATCCTCGATTTACAGCCTGAACTAGACGAACTTCGTAAGCGACATTGTAGTCACAGAGCCGAAGGACATCATGACCATCCTGCCGTTCTGGTGTTGCTGTAAGACCGAGCAAAAAAGATGCAGAAATTGTTTCCAAAATACGTTGATAAGAGGGGGCTTCCGCGTGGTGGAACTCATCGATAATTACGTAATCGAAAGTTCGCTTAAGAAGCGTTTCGTTTGAGGACGCTGATTGTACGGTGGCAAAAACGAAGTCAGCATGAGCTTGGTCTACGCCACCATATATGCGGCCATAAGTACGGCTATTATCAAATACGCGTGCAAAGGTGCGGTGAGCTTGTGACAGGTGTTCAAGCCGATGGGAAAGAAACAGCAGTGACTTGGCGCCATATTGTTGAGCATCAAATGCCGCAAGAAATGTTTTACCAATACCAGGTGCTGCG
The DNA here is from genome assembly GCA_018823025.1 of Gammaproteobacteria bacterium. Classification (GTDB taxonomy): domain Bacteria; phylum Pseudomonadota; class Gammaproteobacteria; order Burkholderiales; family Sulfuricellaceae; genus Sulfuricella. Next base: position 5,963 of record JAHJJI010000118.1, read on the forward strand.
ACAACAGCAGCACGTACTTCTCCAGATATTCGAAGCTCACGGAGTTTTTCCATCGCTTCAATTTGTGCCTCGTTGGGACGTGGGATGTCGTACCCTTTGCGCAAGGCATCTACTTTAGATTCGATGGTTGGGTTTGTTGTCGGAAAAGTGTCAGTTTCTACAGGTGTCACATCAAATAGCGTGGTGGCAGCAACTGGGTCTGATATCACTTCAACGATTGCGGCGGCGGTATCGGTAGAAGCATTTTCTTCTGGAATTTCAAAACGTGGTGTCATCGGCTGAATTGGAGCAGTTCCGCGTTCAGAAAGAGCCCGTGCATAAGCTTCCGTGAACTTTGTGCTTAGTGGTACAACATCCTGACGATTCCACAAAATGTCAAAAACGTTTTCAACGGCACTAATTGCTGTATCTTCAATATGGCAAAGATTCGCCTCAATGTTTGAAGCAAGACCCCCCTTCGTCATATTTGAGGAACCCACCCAACATTCCTTGTGTCCATTTTTGAATATGAACAGTTTGGTATGGAAACCAGTGTTGCTTTTTGTCGGTGATAGATTTGTAAAACCGGCTACATGTACACGACACTCAACGCCGGCAATTTTAGATAATTGTTGAAGTGCCTCAGGTTGCGTTATGCCCAGATAAGTAGAAGTGAGTATCCGAACTCGCCCACCTCGCTCCATAAAGGTTTTTAGATCATCAATTATCAGGCCAAGTCCACTATAACGCAGGAACGAAACTGAAATCGCGATCTCTCGCGAATCTTTAAGCCGATCTCGCAGGACATCAAGCATCCTAAGCTCGCCAGGAATATTCGAGGCAACATAATTTGTTGGGACAGATGAAAGCATTGGATTTATGTTCACGAAAACTCAATTCCCCTGAAGGAAAAAATCAGGGGCATCTCCCCTATTTTCCATTGTTATGCGATGCATTCAGACCACGAATTTAGTTCATATTCAATGAACGCTTCCTTGTCGTAACGAAGGGGTAATTCAGGTTCCAGGGTATCCTGGAGTAAATTCGGGGATTGCACGAATCATGAACTGATCGAACAGTGGCACGGTGAATGCCATATCGCCATGTGCCGGGCTATAAATCATCCCTTTTTTGATGAGCTTCGAGCGCACCGGGCCGATACCTTTCGCTGTTGTTCCCAGCGTTGCAGCGATGTCGCTAGTGCGGTGGCTGTCCGGCCCAAGATGAGCCATGGCTCGGAGAAAGTTTTTTTCGCTCGGCGTGAGCCGATCAAAGCGTACCCTGAAGAAATTCTTGTCCAGCCGTCGCATAACTTCCAGCGTGGCGCCATGGACGATCTTCAAGGTAATGGGACTCGCCGCCGCCATGTTCCAGGACTGGTAAGCCCACTCCTGGAGAAAGTAAGGGTAGCCATGCGTCAGGCGGAACACTTCCTTTAGAGCATCATCCTGAAATTCTACTCCCATGGCATGGGCAGGGTCGCGTAGCGCTTTTGCCGCATCCTCTTCCGAGAGCGCCCCAATGTCCGGAAAATTGAACAGCCGCTCAGCATACGATTTCGACTCTCCCGCCATGCCGGGGAGTACAGGCAGACCGGCCGCCAGCAGCACTAGCGGCAATTGTTTCTGCTGCATCTTGTGCATGGCCATGATGAGAGCCCCAAGTTCCTTCTGGCTCAGGTATTGGATCTCATCCACCAGAATGGCCACGGCGGTCTTGCGCTCCTCAGCTGCTTCCGCAACCGCCACAAACAAGTTCGGTAGGTCGATCTCCAAATCACCACTGTCGGCAGTGCCTTTGGCGGGCTCAATGTCCAGACCCAAGGCCACATCACTCACCGTCAACTTGATGCTGCCGATGAAGCTGCGCAGCACCGCCAGTCCGCGTTTGACCTTGTCTCCTGCCCCGGCCACCCGGTCCAAGTCGTAAAGCAAGCTTCTCAGTGCGGGGAAAATCAGCTCGCCCAGCGGCTTCTCCTCATGCGCTTCAAGCAGTATCGATTGGTAGCCGTCCTTCCGAGCCATCCGTTCAATTTCGTTGAGCAGTACGGTCTTTCCTACTCCGCGCAGTCCAGTCAGCAGCAGACTTTTCTCCGGGCGTTTCTGCCTCACCCGCCCGAGGAGGATGCGCGCCTGTTCCAGAAGGGGGTCGCGCCCTACCAGCTCTGGCGGGGGTGCGCCGGCACCAGGAGAGAATGGGTTTGTGATTGGATCCATAGTTGCTTCTAGCGAGTTCTATATATATCTAACTAAATTACGGTAGACAATAGCAGATGTTGATAGATATGGGCAAGTATTCGTTGCCAGCGATCAGTCATTCCATAACATTCTGAACACCTCATCAACAGGGAGTACCACTGTAATATGCCTCATGCCCAGAAAGAAAACACAAAACGCATTCGAAGACTTGACCGGCATTGCTGCTACGCTCCTATCCGATTTGATGCCGATTTTTCGTCCCAACCATTAAATTTGATACGGAACACGAATACCGGGTTCGTCTTTCGAGAAATCCTTCGTGTTCCGCGTGACCAGTATTCTTTTGTGCGCCAAAGCAGTTGCCCACACGATGGCATCCGGTAATTTGATTTTGTGTTTCTTGCGGAGTGCTACGGCCAAATGACTGACATGATCATCTATAGGCAAGTTGACGAAGGTACCCAAAAAATTCTGGATGATGGCTTCGGTCTCTGGCGTTGCGCCAACCATGACTTCCATCCAGGTTATCAGGCTGATGGCTTTGTCAGTGTATCTGTCCAGTTCAATTTTTGCCTGTTCGATCCCATTGAGGTAGTCGACCAGTATATTGGTATCAAATAGCGCGCTTACCATTCGGAGCGTGCCTGCTCTTGATAGGTTAACCCATCTACCTTGCGATCCTTCCAAAGTCCGAACGCCTCAGCGGCACCCGGCTTCTTTTTTTCCAGATAATCAGAAATTGCCTGACGGACGACTTCGGCACGAGAGACCTTCTCGGCTTCGCATATAGCCGTCAAATCCTTGATCTGCTTGTCTGGGATATCGACCAATGTTCGCATATCATTTTCCTTGTTGATTTTGATATATACATCATATATCGCAACTGGCAATAAATCTACTGAGCTATTTTCAACTTAAACCAATCAAATGGATCGGCCTTAAGATTGATTTACTTGGCTCCTTATATTTAGCGAACGTCTATATTTTGATATCAAGACGGCGTATGGAGGCAACAATGACACAACAGGGAAACGAGACATCCACGGAAAACAACATCTGGTTGCGCGGGGTGTTCATGATCCTGTTCGGCATACTCTACAGCCTGGTGGGGACGGTGTTGTTCGTGGTGGCGGTGCTGCAGTTCGTCCTTGTGCTGGTTGGCAGCGCGCCCAATACCCGACTGCTCACCTTTAGTCACAGCCTGGGAAGCTACGTTCAACAGATTGTTAACTTTCAATCCTTCAATACCGAGGAAAAGCCGTTCCCTTTCAACGATTGGCCGTCGTAACGGCTACCTGTATTACCACCGAATTCACTACTGCCATCTCCCTAACCCTCGCCCGCCGGCGGGCGAGGGTACTTATATGCATGGGGAAGGAATTATTTTATTAACAATAGGTGGCGTACCCCGATTATCTTTCGCGACAATACATAAATATTGATAATTCCCTTAATGGGTATTATCATTCCCTATATGGGAACGACAAAAAACAGTCTATCAGACGCCTTATTTACAAAAACACAGCAGCGCGTAGTCGGGCTGCTGTTCGGCAATCCGGACAGAAGTTACTACGCGAATGAAATCGTCCGCTTCGCAGGCGCTGGTACGGGTGCGGTGCAACGGGAACTGGAAAAGCTGACAGCAGCCGGGCTGCTTTCGGTAACGAAGATCGGCAACCAGAAGCACTACCAGGCTGATCGTCAATCGCCGATTTTCGAGGAGCTGCGCGGCATTGTCTTGAAAACTTTCGGCGTGGCAGATGTGCTGCGTGAGGCATTGGCCCCGTTGCAAAACAGCATCCGCGCTGCTTTCATTTATGGATCAGTCGCCAAGGGCTGCGATACTGCACGTAGCGATATTGACGTGATGGTGATTGGTGAAAATTTGTCCTATGCCGATGTGTTTTCTTGTCTGGCTCAAACGGAAAGCCAAATCGGCCGTGCCATTAACCCGACTGTTTATAGTCCGGATGAATTCAAACGCAAACTTCTGGATGGCAGTGATTTTCTGCTACGGACACTGGAACAGCCGAAGATATATTTAATTGGAGCGGATGATGATCTCCCAAAACCTGGCGAATCTGGCAAAGACCGGCCAGCTTAAAGCGGAAGCACCAAGTCGGAAGGAATTCGACGGCTTGGTACGTTCCGCCCACGCGCGGCTGAAAGATGCGCATATAGAAACGCTTTCCATCGAGAGCCGCTTCGATCTGGGCTACAACGCTTCCCATGCTCTGGCACTGGCGGCCTTGCGCTGGCATGGCTACCGCTCGGAAAACCGTTACATTGTTTTTCAATGTCTGCAACATACGCTGGATTTTGGCCCAGCGCATTGGCGGATATTGGCGCTGTGCCATGAGCGCCGCAACCTTGCGGAATACGAAGGACATCTGGAAATCGATCAACAACTGGTAAAGGAACTCGTTCAAGTGGCCGACTTGTTGCTGGAAAAAGTTTCCACCTTGGCACCCCTGCCTTAGTGTAGCCACCCCCTTTAGCTCATGGGTTCTTCCAAGGATAGCGGCCCAGCATTCCGCTGCCTTGTTCCATACTGGTCTTCTGTAGCAGCAGGGCATTGAACAGAAGATGATGAACTGATGTGCCGACCTTTTCCCAACCGGTAGTCAGGAAACCCACGTTGCCATATTGTCCGGGAATATTTTCCGGGGCGTCTGGGCGTGTTCGGTCATCCTGCAGGGTGAGGCGTGCCGCGACCGGCAGGGTTTTTTCCATTTCAAGCTGAACCAGTAGCAGCCCGTAGGCATTTGCAACGGCAAAACGCTGGCCGGCCACGTTGTTGAACCGCTCTTTTTCCGGAGTCATGTGGCCATCGACGGCAAGCCCCTTGGGTGTGTCACCGCCGTGAATGCGTAACCCGGGCAAGGCGGGATCGTCATTCCAGTCTATGGTGGTCAAGGTCTTTATGTCGGAAAAGAACCAGCCCAATGGGAAGGGAAAGTCGATGGTGGTGTCCATCTGAAAGCCATTGGCGTAAGCCACGTAATCAATCGTCACCGAAGGGCTCTGCAAGTAGCCAATGACGCGCACTGAATTGATTGTTCGCCGAATGACGCGCACCGGGCCTTCCTTGACAGCGGCAATGCGCGACAGATAATCGTCCTGGGTACGGATGAAATCAATGTTGCCGAAGAGTTTTCCATGATGGCGGATCTTCATGGTGTCGAGCACGTTCGGGCTCCATTTGTTGGTTTCGCCGGTATGCCATTGCAGGCTGCTGACGATAAAAGGCTGAGCGCTGGAAAAGCCGATCCGGTAGGTATTGGTTTCAATGACATCGCGGAGAGGATCGTATGCAACATGGTGCTTGCCTGGGGCCGGCAGGTACTGTGCGCTCTTTGTTTCCAGCAGATAGACCCATTTCTGCGCCCCGCTTTTTGGGTCGACCAGGGCAATTTCAACGGCGGTTTGCTGCGCATATTGTTCCGGCATGAGTGTGATGCGCTCCCCCGCGTCGGCAGTCATGAATACACACTCGTCGGTAGCCCCGAGCACCGAGGGATTACCGGCAACATTCCTGACGAGGTCATAGTTGCCGCTGGCATCCCGCTTATCGATCTGAAAGGGGATGGTTTCCAGCACATTGCCATGCCGGGCTATCGCACGTATTTTTGAATCGGCTGCGCCGAGCAATGCTTTGACTTCGGCACCACGAAGGACGACGGGATAGTATGGAGATGACAGCGGGACTTTTACAGTCATTTTCGGTATCGAACCGGTCTCGACAGCGCGTGTCGGCGAGGCGCAGAGGGCGAGTGTCAGCAAGACAAAATGGAAACACCTGAGGAATGCATGGTGCGTGGCTTTCATTTTCACCCTTGATTTTTTGGCACCGACCAATGCGGATGCATGCGATGAAACAGAAGTTTAGCAGTTGCTACTACCATCAGCATAACGCCTGCTTGCAATAATCGCTGCCCTTTGGTCGGCTTATTGATACGACTTAATGGCGCCGTATCCGGTTGGTACGATAGCCCACCGTGATCACTTCGTTTTGTGGGTCAAGGACGGCGTACATATCCGCCCAGCGATCGATCTGCTTTGGCGGGTGCGATTTGGACAGCGCGGCCTTTCCCACAGTGCTGAAATACACTACCCGGCTGCCGTGAGGCGCATGTTCGATGCGGCCGTAGGCGAACAGCGTTTCCAGGGCTTGGGGCGGGATGCCACGGCGCTTCATGCTCATTCTGGCGTGGCTGCTGACGATGCCTAGTTTCATGTGTTTCTCCTTAAGCGATTCATTCAGTTCGGACCGTGGTTAAAACAGGCTTGCAGTGTGGGGTTTTTCGGATAGCCCTGCCTTGAGGGTTTTGCGCATCCGGCTGATGTGCTTGTCCATCTGGCGCAATGTGGCCGGCCGCACGATGGTTTTTCCTTCTGCTGCCGCGCGGTTGCAGATCCGGCGTATCGCCATCATCAGTTTCAGTCCGTTATGGTTTTCCATCTCTATGCCCTTTCGAGTCGAATCATGCGGTTTTCAAATAGCTGCTCTCGTTCTGCCATGCATTGTGGGGTATAGTGTGGCTCACAGGATGAGCCACACTAAAATTTCATTTCAGGTAGTTTCATGGACCGCACGGAACGCTTCTATCGCATCGACCAGCTGCTGAATGAACGCAGGATTGTTCCCATCGAGATTTTTCTTGAGGATCTGGAAATCTCCCGCGCCACTTTCAAGCGGGATATCGAATACCTGCGGGACAGGCTGAACGCGCCCATCGTCTGGGACCGGGAGGCCGGGGGATACCGCTTCGACAAGCTGATGGCCGGGAACAAGTACGAGTTGCCCGGGCTGTGGTTCAATGCCTCTGAAATCCACGCCCTGCTCACGATGCAGCACCTGCTGCAGAATCTGGGGCCGGGACTGCTTTCTCCTCATGTCGATCCATTGCTCACGCGCTTGAAGCTGCTGCTGGAATCGGCTGATATTCCTATGGATTCGGTCGAAAAGCGCATCCGCATCCTGCGCGTCAACGCCCGCTCCTACGAACCCGAACATTTCTCCCCGATCGCGACCGCCGTCCTCCAGCGCAAGAAGCTGGAAATCAGCTACTACACCCGTAGCCGGGACGAAACACAGGATCGGCTGCTGTCGCCCCAACGTCTGACGCACTACCGTAACAACTGGTACCTGGATGCCTGGTGCCACATGCGCAACGGCATTCGCAGCTTCTCTCTGGACGCCATCCGCAGGGTAAAACTTATCAACGAGCAGGCGATTGATGTCGGCGAACCGGAGCTCGACGAGACCCTCGGCACCGGTTACGGAATTTTTTCGGGCAAGGAAGTACAGTGGGCGGAACTGCGTTTCACGCCGCAGCGTGCGCGCTGGGTGAGCCGCGAAGCCTGGCATCCGGAGCAGAAGTCGCACTTCGACGACGAGGGGCGCTACACCCTGAAGGTGCCCTACAGTGACGACCGGGAACTGGTGATGGATATCCTGAAATTCGGCCCGGAGGTAGAGGTGCTGGGGCCTGATCTACTGCGCCGCAGGATCATTGATCTGGTCGGGCAGACCTCGAAGATATACGGTAACGGCTAGCGCACGAAAAGCGCATAAATCAGCGGTGCATGCTAGGATGGGCAATCACACATAACAGAGAAAACCGCCATGAAAAAACTGACCGTCCGCATCCATGCAGAGCTGGAAATTCCGGACGACTGGGAGATTGTCGAACACAAGTCGGGCATCCAGGCGCTGAAAATCGGCGATCGGTTCATCGATTTCGACATCGTGCCGCTGGCTACCGAGGAGAATGACATGGATGCGACCTGGACCGACGAGGACGAGGAATTGACCAACGACATCCTCACGACCGTAACCGGGCTGGATACCACGCTGGAAACCGGCTGATCTGCCACTTGGGCTAACCGGCCGAAGCATGGGGCATCTTATAGGTGCTTCAGGCCTTCCCAATCGGTTAAGGCCGGCTCATCCTTAGTTTCCGTAGCTATCTGGGCGTGGCTCTTGCCCATTAATGCCTCCCATTCTTCCAAAGAGCCTTCACCCACTTCTGGTTGCCGTTTCTCGATGGAAAGGCGACGCTCCTTCCAGCCGGGGGGCGGGCCTGATTCTTTGTCACGCCTGCTTTTAGCACGCCGGTCTTCGCCATTTTCTGGCTTGGTGTTTTTATTGCTCATCACATATCCATGTATCCACTAAAGGCACCGCTATTTATTACAAATGCCCGCCAATTGTCAAATTCGCCATGCGAGGGCTGCCGTTGAGACCCATCCGGGAAGCCGCTTTTGAAGCTGCCGAAGCCAAGGCATCGCAGCCCTGACTATGCTACAGCAGCCATGCGCCGCGCGAGCTCGGAGTCACGGCTTTTAATAAAATTCATGAGTTTCTGCGGGTAGTCGGCAGCGACCGCATTCCTGACAGAAGGACGCATCGCCAGGGCTTGCCGCCATGCACGCACCTTGGGCGTGTTGGCAAATACACCAAAGTCGGCAATACCGTCATACACGTCGAAATAGCGGAAGATCGGGCCGAAAGCCGCATCGACCAGCGAGAAGTTCTTGCCGGCGAAATAAGGACCTTCCTGCAATACATTTTCAAGCATTTCGAACCGGGATTGCAGCTCCTTGCGCTTTTCCTCGAAGACTTCCGCATCTTTTGTCGTATTGAACTCCCAGATCGTGCCCAGGATCACCGAGCCGAACTCGATCCATGCACGGTGCTGCGCGCGCTTCAGCGGATCTTCAGGATGCAGGCGCGGCGCAATCGTTTCATCCAGGTATTCGCAGATGACGGCGGATTCGAAAATGACCTCGTCGTCGACCTGAAGCAGCGGCACCTTGCCGAGCGGAGAAATTTTGCCAAACCAGTCCGGTTTGTTGTTGAAGTCGATATTGGTGCGGTCATACGGGGCGTTCTTTTCGATTAGCGCGATGGCTGCACGTTGCGCATACGGGCAGATTTCGTGGCTTACCAGATGTAGTTTCGGCATGGCTCGGGTTTCCTGTCAGGGTTGAGGATCGAACTTAATCAGCTTCATTATATAAACTCTCACCCGGTTGGCGCTGATTAAATCCGCTCGTCCTGATGTCACTATCCCGGCCATAAGGCTCAAGGTATGATCCCATCTGAAACTATTGCCCATCAACAGGATATCCATGGAGACCATCGCGGTCATCGACTTTGAAACAACGGGGCTATCGCCAGCTATGGGGGACCGGGCGACCGAGGTGGCGGTGGTTATCGTGAATGACGGCAAGATCGTCGATCGCTACCAAAGCCTGATGAATGCGGGTGCGCGTATTCCGGCATTTATCGAAGCGCTGACCGGGATATCCAACGCCATGATCCGCAAGGCACCGCCGGCAGCGGAGGTAATGAGTGCGCTGGCGGAGTTTGTCGGCGACGTACCCCTGGTAGCGCACAATGCCTCATTCGACAGCCGGTTTCTGGATGCCGAGTGGCTGAGGATCAACCAGCGGCGGCGGCAGGAATTTGCCTGTTCGATGTTGCTGGCGCGCCGGATTTATCCGGCCGCACCCGATCATAAGCTGGGCACGCTGGTCAGGCATCTGGGGCTGCCCTCGGCGGCCCGCCATCACCGTGCCCTGGCTGACGCGGAAATGACCGCCCATCTGTGGGTACAAATGGTGTCGGATGTCCAGCAGCAATATGGCCTGAGTACCGTTCCGCACGAGTTTTTGCGGGCGCTGCAGAAAGCGCCAAAGACGCAGATGACCAGCTGCGCTGAACGAGCCAAATGCAGGCTCGGCCTGTAATCAGCTACCGGATTTGATCAGAGCCATCACCCCTTCTTCCCTTCCAGCTTCGCTTTCAGGTCGGCGAATGGATTATGGGTTGCCACGGATGACTGATCGCCGGAGCTTCTCCCCCTTACCGCCTCATCCATGACGCGGGAATGCTCGTTATCGTGGCAGTACAGACAGAGCAATTCCCAGTTGCTGCCATCCAGCGGATTGTTGTCGTGATTATGATCTTTGTGATGCACCGTCAATTCTTTCAGGCGCACCCCGGCAAACTCGCGGCCACACCGCCCGCAAATCCATGGAAATAATTTAAGTGCCCGCTCGCGATAAGTGGCCTCACGCTCGCTGCTGTGTTTGCGGGCTTCGGCGATAACGCGGTCGAGCCGCGCGTGATCTGGCTGTTTAGTCATGACTGTTGGCTGGGTGATTGTTGACTGAAACTATATCAGCAATATCAGTTGCCCTTCAATCGGGTCAGGTCGTCTAAGATCTCACTGGAATGTCGGGAAGTGTCAACATTGAGGTAGGTCTTGGCGACATTGCCCTGTGGATCGATCAAAAAAGTATAGCGCCGGGCAAACTTGATAAAGCCCAGATTCCTGAGGGCACCGTAACTGTCGGCGATTCTGCCACCTCTGTCGGCAAGAAGCGGAAACGGCAAATTATATTTCTTGGCAAATACCGCATGTGAGGCGGTGTCATCCACGCTAACGCCAATGACTTGCGCGCCCAGTGCGGTGAGTTTGTGAAGATCGTCACGAAACTCGCAAGCTTGTTGAGTGCATCCCGGCGTGTCGTCTTTAGGATAAAAATAGAGTACCACCCAGCGCCCCTTGTAATCATCCAGCGTATGCACATTGCCGTTCTGGTCGGGGAGGCTGAATGGGGGAGCCGACTGTCCAACCGGAGGCAGTTCACCCGCGTAACCCAGGCGCATCCACAACACAATAACGACAAGAAATGCCAGGGAAACAGCTAATATTTTCATTGAAATTCTCCATTAAATACGATCCATACAGCGCAGCCAGCCGGCAGCCGCAGAAATCAGGAACCCTCGCCCCGACCACCAGACCGTTAAGCCCTGATGCGCAGCCGTTCAAACTCCCGCATGAATTCCTGTTTGGCTACATCCGGCGGCATGGCCAGAATTGCCTCCCCCATCGGCTCAATTCCGATCAGATAAACCCAGTCCTCAACGGAATACGGCATCAGGTCGCGCTTTTCCGTGGCCAGTGCGATCAGGTCGGCTTGTTTGACGATGGGATTGTGGTTCAGGTCGACCCCGAAGCGATCGCCGATGATGCGGCTGACGTTATCCTCGATTTCAGAGAAACTCGGCAGTAGCACCTTGAGCGGTTTCACCATGTCCCCGAGGTAGGCTTCGGCGGAGTCGTGGAGCAAGGCGGCGAAGCGCAGCTCTTCCGGCACCAGGGAGGCAACAATCAGGCTGTGCTGGGCAACAGAGTAGAAGGCATTGGTCTGGCCATTGAAGCGGCACTGGTAGGCGAGGCCGTGCGCAATGTCTTCGATATCCACATCATCGATGCGCGGCTCCAGAGGATAGAACCGGTTTCCCAGGTAGGTCGAGACGTAAAGTTTACTCATTGGCTTTCCATTAATCACACATCGGTTCACATTATAAACCGCCAAAGACCACCAACGTGATGCGCCCCTGCCATCCAGAATAAGTGTTGCACGTCTCTAACCAGTTAGGCACGGCGACTGCGCAGCGAAAAATAATACTCCAGCATTTTTTCAAAGGCGATTGGCTTGCTGTCAAATTTCCCCTACAATGTGTTTGCTTTAATCAACCACAACGGGAGCTAACAACATGAACAAAGCAGAACTGATCGATGCCGTAGCCAAATCCACCAAGCAAACCAAAGCCGATACCGAAGCAACCTTGAACGCACTGATGGCCACCGTCCAGGGCGCCATGGCCAAGGGCAACAATGTCCAGCTGATCGGCTTCGGCACCTTTGCCGTTGAAGAGCGCGCCGCACGCACTGGACGCAACCCTGCCACCGGCAAGGAACTGAAGATTCCCGCCAAGAAGGTCGCCAAATTCAAAGTTGGCAGCAAGCTGAAAGACGCTGTTGCCGGCGTCAAAGCCAAGAAGAAGTAATTAAAGTAATTCAAGAGGGCGGCCTCCTCGGCCGCCCTTCTGCTTTTCAGAAACACCCTCTTGCGCATATTCTCCGCAATTCGCGCCCCCCGACCATGCCGCTTCAAAACGTAGCAATAAGCACAGAATCCACCCGTTTCGACTTTACGGCGGCAGCATCCTTTCTAGCGCTTAACTCATTTCGCCTTACATGCACTTCGATGTCATCGTAATCGGCGCCGGTGCCGCCGGCATGATGTGCGCCGCGCAGGCCGGAAGACGTGGACGGCGCGTATTGATCATCGACCACTCCACCAAACTCGGCGAGCGCATCCGAATTTCCGGCGGCGGGCGCTGCAATTTCACCAACCGCAACGTAAGCGCAGAGAACTATCTCTCGCAGAACCCGCATTTCTGCCGCTCGGCGCTAGCTCGCTTCTCGCAACACGACTTCATCGCGATGATCGAGCGGCGCCGCATTTCATACCACGAGCGGGAGCACGGCCAGCTTTTCTGCGATGAGTCGGCACAAGACATCATCGACATGCTCAAGGACGGCTGCGACGATGCCGGGGTGCAGTGGGCGATGCCGTGCGCAGTGCACCACATCGAGCGCATCGAAAACCATGCGGAAGGCTCGCGCTTCGCAGTCGCCACCGAGCTCGGCACCTTTCTCTGCCAGTCTCTGGTGATCGCCACCGGCGGCCTCGCCGCCCCGAAAATTGGCGCCAGCCCTTTCGGCTACCGGATCGCAGAGCAGTTCGGCCTGCACGTGGTGCCGCCCAAGCCCGCTCTGGTGCCGCTGGCACTCGCGCCGGAGACACTGGACCCGCTCAAGCCGCTCGCCGGCGCATCGCTCGATGCCGGCACCCACTGCGACGGCGGCTCATTCCGAGAAAATGTGCTGATCACCCACCGCGGCCTTTCCGGGCCGGCCATCCTGCAGATTTCAAGCTACTGGCAGATGCAGGAATATGGCGGTGGAAAGAAACAGCCGGTTGAAATCGACCTGCTGCCCGATCTCGACGCAGCCGCCTGGCTGGCAGAGCATCGCCGCAGCAAGGCATTGCTGTCCAATCTGCTTGCCGAACAACTACCACGCCGCTTTGCGCATGAGTGGTGTGCGCTGTTTGGCTGGGCAAAGCCCGTGAACGAACTTTCCCAGCGCGAACTCGATGCCGCCGCACAGGCCATCAAGAGGTGGGCGCTACTGCCATCCGGCACGCTAGGCTACGCCAAAGCCGAAGTCACGCTGGGCGGTGTCGATACGGATGCACTCTCGTCGAAAACCATGGAAGCCAAGTCGGCGCCGGGACTCTATTTCATCGGAGAAGTGGTCGACGTCACCGGCTGGCTCGGCGGCTACAACTTCCAGTGGGCGTGGTCTTCGGGCTGGGTGGCGGGCCAAGTTGCGTAATCAATTACGCGCACCGGAATGAACATGCGATAAGATAATGAATAATGCCATTCAGACAATGGCCCTTTCCCTCTCTCCCAAAGGGAGAGAGGGACGAAGTCTCGCTTCGCGAGTTTCAAATTAGCCAGCAAGGAGGCGAAAGTTTTGGAGCAATCCCCGGAAAACCTGGTCGAAATCAGCGACCTCCATTTTGCATATGGTCGCCATAAGATACTTAAAGGCATCAACCTCACTATTCCGCGCGGAAAAATCGTCGCCATTCTGGGGGTGAGCGGATGTGGCAAGTCCACGCTGCTACGCCATGTCGGCGGGCAGCTCAGGCCGTCGCGAGGCAGCGTCAAGGTTGAAGGCAAGGTCATCCACGAACTCGACAATGACGGCCTCTACGCCATGCGCCGCGAAATGGGCATGATGTTCCAGGTGAGCGGACTATTCAGCGATCTGTCGGTCTTCGACAATATTGCGTTCCCGATGCGCGAACACACCGACCTGCCGGAAAGCGTGATCCGCGATCTGGTGCTGCTAAAACTCCACGCCGTCGGCCTGCGCGGCGCCCACGCCCTGATGCCGAGCGAGCTGTCTGGCGGCATGGAGCGGCGCGTGGCACTGGCGCGCGCAATCGCGCTGGACCCCACACTGATCATCTACGACGAGCCCTTCGCCGGTCTCGATCCGATCTCGCTCAACACCATCGCAAATCTGATCCGGCGCCTGAACGATGCGCTGGACGTAACCTCGGTAGTGGTGACCTACGATATGTCGGAATCCCTGAAAATCGTCGACTACGCTTACTTCATCCATGATGGCGTGGTGGTAGCCGAGGGTGAGGCAGCAGAATTGCTCGACTCAACCGATCCGTTCGTCCACCAGTTCGTCCATGCCGAACCGGACGGGCCCGTCGGCTTCCAGTACCCCAGCAACCCCTACACGGAAGATCTGGGGATGATCAGCTGACGGCACGTATTTTCAGTACACTTCCTTACGCAATACTCACGTCCTTCGCCAGATATACATCCTGTATCGCGTTGAGTAATATCACGCCATCCTGCATCGGCTTCTGAAAAGCCTTGCGACCGGAGATCAGCCCCATGCCTCCGGCGCGCTTGTTAATCACCGCAGTGCGCACAGCCTGACCCAGGTCGTTCTCGCCCGAGGCACCGCCGGAGTTGATCATGCCCGCCCGCCCCATGTAGCAGTTGGCCACCTGGTAGCGCACCAGGTCGATCGGGTGGTCGCTGGTCAGCTCCGAATACACCTTGGGATGGGTCTTGCCGAACTTGATGGCGGTGTAGCCGCCGTTATTCTCTGCCTGCTTCTGCTTGATAATGTCGGCCTCGATGGTGGCGGCGAGATGGTTGGCCTGGCCAGTCAGGTCGGCGCTGGTATGGTAGTCCACGCCGTCCTTCTTGAAGCCTGAATTGCGCAGGTAGGCCCACAGCACGGTTGCCATGCCCAGCTCATGCGCATGGGCGAAGGCCTCGCTGATCTCGATGATCTGCCGCCGCGACTCGGCCGAGCCGTAATACACTGTCGCCCCCACCGCTACTGCCCCCATGTCGAAAGCCTGGTCAACGCTGGCGAACAGAGTCTGGTCGTGGATCTCCGGGTAAGTCAGCATCTCGCTGTGGTTGATTTTGACGATGAACGGAATCTTGTGCGCGTAGCGGCGCGCCACCGACCCCAGCACACCCAGGGTCGAGACCACCGCGTTGCAGCCACCTTCGATCGCCAGCTTGACGATGTTTTCCGGGTCGAAATAGATCGGGTTGGGGGCGAAAGATGCGCCGCCAGAATGCTCTACCCCCTGGTCCACAGGCAGGATCGACATGTAGCCCGTCCCGGCCAGCCGGCCATGATCGAACAGAGTCTGCAGAGCGCGAAGCACGCCGGGCTTGCGGTCCTTCTGCGCCACCACCCGATCGACGTAGTCCGGCCCCGGCAGGTGCAGCATGTCCCTGGGTATTCCTGTGCATTGGTAAGCCAGCAAACTCTCCGCTTCATTTCCCAGCAACTTGATGATATCGGTCATTTTCGTTTCCCTCGCTGATCAAAGTGAATAAGTAAACAGGGCGTATCGCTTTTAAATATAGCAGTCACATTCAAACAAGCTCGAAAACCCGCTTAAACTGGCGAATCGGCATTAATTTCGGCAAAATGCTTGAATACCAATTCAAAATAAAGGGGAACTGCCTTGGAATTTCTCGTCCTGCTTGCCATTCTGACTGTCATCGCGATTTATTTCATCATGCTCTACAACGGCCTGGTCAACCTCAAGCACAACGTCACCAAGGCCTGGGCCAACATCGACGTCCTCCTCAAGCAGCGTCACGATGAACTGCCCAAGCTGGTGGAAACCTGCAAGCAGTACATGAAATACGAGCAGGAAACTCTGGAGAAGGTGATGAAGGCGCGCTCCCAGGTTGCCGCCGCCAGCGCCAGCCACAACATGGGTGCGCTGGGTGCCGCCGAAGGCTCGTTGCGCGGGCTGCTCGGCAATCTGTTCGCGGTGGCAGAAGCTTATCCGGAACTGAAGGCCAATGAGACCTTCCAGCATCTGCAGGGGCGCGTCACCGGGCTGGAGAACGCCATCGCCGACCGGCGCGAGTACTACAACGACAGCGTCAACCTCAACAACGTGCGCATCGAGCAGTTCCCCGACGTGATCGTGGCACGCATGTTCAATTTTCAGCCTGCCGACCTGCTCGAATTCGACGCCGCTGAGATCACCGACGTCAACGTGAAACAGTTATTCAATAACTGAGCCCCCAGCCAGTTCGATGTTCGAAGGGCTGAAACAGCACTGGGTCAACCTGCTCACCTCAGGTGGGCATCTGGTGCTGCTGTTCGCCGGCTGGCAAATCGAAAGCAGGGAAGCCTGGCCCATCATACTGGGCCTGATCGGCACCATCAGCTTTTTTGCCTGGATCGGCAACCAGCGCCGCAGCCGCCTGATTCTCGACACCCCCACATCAAGGATTGCCTCAGCCGCCCAGGGCTATATCGAGCTGAAAGGCCGCGCCAGACAGGCGCATGACATCCCGCTGCTGAGCAAACTCACCCTGCTGCCCTGCGTGTGGTATCGCTACGTCATCGAGCAGGAGCGCAACGACGACAAAGGTTACGAGATCGTGGAACAGGGTACTAGCGACGACACCATCCTGATCGACGACGGCAGCGGACAGTGCTTCATCGATCCGGACTACGCCGAGATCATCACCAGCCACAAACAGGTTTGGAAAAAAGGTGACTACCGCTATACCGAATACCTGCTTTCCCCGCTCGACACCCTCTATGCCATCGGTGAGTTCACTACCCTGGGCGGGGCAAACAGCGATCTCGATTTCAAGGGCGACCTCAACGCCCTGCTCACCGAGTGGAAACGCGACAAGACGCAGCTGCACGAGCGTTTCGACCTCAACAAAGATGGTCAGATCGACCCCGGAGAATGGGAACTGGTGCTGCTCGCAGCCAAGCGCGAAGTGGCAAAGCAGCATGGTGAAATCCGCCTCAGGGACGGTACGCACCTCTTGCGCAAGCCGAAGGACGGCAGGCTGTTCCTGCTTTCCAACCTGCCGGAGGAAAATCTGGCAAGGAAATATGTGCTGTGGGGCGGGTTCCACCTGCTGACGTTCATGGGTGCCACAGGCGGCGCGGCCTACTTGCTGGGTGTCTGAGTCAGCCCTAGGTACATCCTTCGAAGGAAAACTTGTCCGAGAGGCTTAAGTTTTTTCAAGCACCTGAAAGGTGGGCCCGCGAATGGCAAGCGCTATTGAATGAGCCCGGTAGGCTTGTCGCCAGTGGAGGCATAAAAATAGCGCGGCTCTTCGTCGATGAAGAGATCGATCTCGGCAGACTGGGAACGGCTTTCTCCGGAAGCAAGTTCAGCCCGACCGGCGACCTCGGCGCTGCCTATCTGGACACCATGGCGATCGAACACAAAAATTCTGGCTGCGGGACGGACCGTTTTGGCCGTACTGTTTTCCATCACCAGCTTGTATTCGTAGCTCTTCGTGCCGTTTTGATTCAGTACCGTAAAGACGATGTTCTTGAGGTAGGGGCCATTGATCTGGAGCACCTTGTCCGGCACCATGTCGAGCAGATGCGGAAGCCGCCCTTTCGTCATCTCCGACATGATCTTTCTGGTCTTCTCCAGTTCAGGGCCCGTTTGGCTCAGTTCCAACCGGGTCTTGGTGAGTTCGGTTTGCAGCACTTCGTTTTCCTCCTCAAGGCCGTCGATTCGTATGACCGAGAATATAATCACGAAAAGCAGCGCCAACAGGGAAACGAAAAGGGCGACCGCCAGCGCCAGTCTGCGACTCACCTTGTGAAGCTCCGAGCTCGAATGGGATGAACGACTACGCGCAGAATGGCGCGCGCCAGGCGCACGTGCGGGATCGGTCCAAGCGCCCTCAGCGACGGGTTTATCGATCGTTTTTTCGTCCATTGCCCAGCCTCACTGTCAAAGAAAGTCCTGTTCCCGCCCGAACAGCTACGGGCCCCTATGCAAAATACGGATTGCTTGGGCTCAGCGTAACCATTTTTGAGTCTAGCACATGACTGCCGACGTTCCCGCCACGCCTAAGCGAACAATATTAAGGGGACGGATTTATTTTACCAGACCTTGCCAACACTTTTCTCCTTCTCTGACCCGATTTTAAAATGGCTTTCCGGAGCTACATCGCCCTTCCCTGCAGGGTCAAACTGGGTGAGCTTCGGATTAATTTTCATGGGGTGTTTGATTGCGTGGGCTCATTGGGAAATATTTAAGAAACCACCCCATCGAAACCACCCCCCAACTTTAAGTCCTCTTCAGAATTGGCAGTTCGCATGTAGAATCTCTGTAACCGCATTTAATCTGTAGGGTTCTTTACAGAAAAATAAAAAGAGGCAATCATGAAAATAACGACCGATCAGCAATCATCAACCCCGCAAGATGCCATGCAGATACTCAGAGATCTGGACACCGGCATCATGAACCATATGACCTGGATGAAGACGCTGCATCGCGCCCTGATCTGCGATGAAATACCTGAGCCGCTCGATTTATCTGAAGAAGCACATTGTCACTGCAAATTTGGCCAATGGTATTACCAGGGCAACAATTTTCCCTCGTTGCGCGAAAATCCGGTGTTCCTGAAAATCGGCGCACTGCACAAGATGATGCATGACGATGCCAGAACTCTGCTGCAGGCAAAAGCCGCTGGGCACGAAATCGGACTTGCCGAATACGATAAATTCATGGACGGCGCCATCAGCTTCAAATGGGAAGTTCGCTGTTTACAGTTCGAAATCGTGAATAGCATCTGCACCACTGATTATCTGACCGGTGCCTGGAACCGCCAGTCGATGATGTCAAAACTCACTGCGGAAATGGAGCGCATGACCAGAAGCGGGCAACCCTGCTGCATCTGCATGATGGATATCGATCACTTCAAAGAGGTCAACGACAACCATGGCCACTCTGTCGGCGATCAGGTGCTGCAGGCGTCGGTGCAGTTCATCGCTGAGCGCTTGCGCAAATACGATTCCATCTTCCGCTATGGCGGCGAGGAATTCCTGATCTGCCTGCCTGAAACCCAGCTGGATGAAGCGGAAATAATTCTGAACCGGATACGCACCGAACTCTCAGAACATGCCATCCCCTTGCAGGGCGGAAATTCGACAGTATCCATAGCGGCCTCTTTCGGGGTCGCCATCATGACCACGGAAATGTCCATTCAGGACGCCATCAACATGGCTGACCATGCGTTGCTATGCGCCAAAGCTACTGGCCGAAATCGGGTCTGTGTATGGCGGATCGGTGATTAGCCGGGGAATGGGTAACCGGTTTGTTAAACAGTGGAGCCGCATCACGCAACAGCATATCCGGCGCGGAAAATGGCGCCAGCCGTTCGAGAAAATCCAGTAACTCCAGCACCGGCGAATTGCGGAAAAAGCGCGCCTTGGGAATTTCCATCCAGATCCGGTCGGCATAGATATACAGTTCGTAAGGCGTATCCCCGATCCCGTCATGGTTGCGGTCGAAACCCTGGTAATCGTCCCAGTAGTTGCCGCGCCACTCATTTTTGCTCGCATCGCCGCTGCCAAATGCCATCGAGACATGGATAAGATTACTTTCGAAGCGGTTGCCATGCAGAACATGTCCGCCCCGCTCGCCGGAAAACTGGATACCGATGGCGTTATGAGCAAAGCGGTTGCCTCGCAGCAGGGTCTTGTCAGCCGGTTCGATGGGTGAATCGGCCATCAGCCCCACCGCACAGTGGATGATTTCATTACCCTCCGCCAGACCTTCAGCGCTCATCTTGAAAGCCAGTCCTGCCCCGCTCACTCCCAGGGAATGGAAAACCCGGTTGCGCAGAAGCTTCACTCGGTCTGAATTCAGCACGATGACGCCGGTGGCGTTGTGGTCGAGGCTGTTGCGCTCGACCACGCTGTCCGGCGAAAAAAACAGGTGGATGCCATAGCGGCTATTGCGGATACTGTTGCCGACGAGGCGATTGCGCGGCGAATTCATCAGAGTGACGTCGCGCGCCTGGTCGATGTCGTTGCCTTCGATCAGGTTGTCCATGCTGTACCACAGTCGGATCGCCTCGCCCCGCATCGCCAGTTCAGCCGATTTGGAGCGGATGCTATTGCGCCGCACAGTGTTCTGGTTGGCCCGCTTCAGGCTGATACCGAAGAGCGTGCCGTCAACCACGTTGTCCTCGATACTGTTGCCGTTACCGGTCAGTGCGATGCCAGCATCCAGCCGGTCATGGGAATTGCCCGAGTTCGTCAGCCGCAACCCCCTCACTACCGCCCCGTTGGCGTTAATGACCAGCACCGAACCGGCACCGCCGCCATCCACTGTAACCTTGCCGCCGCCATCCACGATGATCTGGCGCGAAATCAGCGCCGGGCCGGCGTAGATCCCTGGCTTGGGATGCAAGGTTCCGCCGATGGGTGTGGCGTCGATCAGGGCCTGAAAGGAAGGATAGGCTGCCAACGCAGCCAGGGGAGACGCCAGCAGAAAGAGGAAAAGAAAAATTGGGGTCACAAGTAAGCACGCATAAAACGATCTTCGCTATGTGACAACATTTTCCCGCAGCTGACAATGAGTTAAATCAATTCAAACCAAAGTCCGGCTCGCAAACCCGATTCTGCATCGGCAGATTATTGTTTTTGTTTCTCTTCCAGCTCTTCCCAGCGCGCCATAACGCTCAGCAGCGCTTCCTCGATCTCGGCGTTGCGCGCCTGCAGGCGCTTCACTTCCTCGGGATTGGCTCGATAGAGTTCGCCGTCCGCCAGCTTTGCGCCGAGCATGGACTGCTCCTGCTCCAGGGCTTCGATCTGTCCCGGCAATGCTTCCAGTTCGCGCAACTCCTTGAACGAAAGCTTGGCCTTGGCCGCCGGCTTTCCCTGTGCCGGCTTCGGTTTGGCTGCAGCAGCTTTCTTCTCCGCCTCCGTTTCCGGGCGGGGACGGTAGCGCAGCCAGTCCTCGTAGCCGCCGGCATACTCGGCCAGATGACCATCCCCTTCGAAGGCGATGGTCGAAGTCACCACGTTATCGAGGAAGGTCCGGTCATGGCTGACCAGGAACAGGGTACCGGAATATTCCAGCAGCAGTTCTTCGAGCAACTCCAGGGTTTCGATGTCGAGATCGTTGGTCGGTTCGTCCAGCACCAGCACGTTGGCGGGGCGGGTGAACAAACGCGCCAGCAGCAAGCGGTTGCGCTCGCCGCCGCTGAGTGAGGAGACCTTGGCGCGCGCCCGCTGTGGCGGAAAGAGGAAATCGCCGAGATAGCTGATGACGTGTTTCTTCACCTCGCCGATTTCGACAAAATCGTTACCCTGGCTGATGGTATCGATCAGGGTCGCCTCCTCGTCAAGCTGCTCGCGCATCTGGTCGAAATAGGCGACGGCGAGCTTGGTGCCGCTTTTTACCGTGCCGGAATCCGGCTGCAACTCGCCCAGGATGAGCTTGAGCAGGGTGGTTTTTCCGGCCCCGTTCGGGCCGATCAGACCGATCCGGTCGCCGCGCATGATGCGCGTGGTGAAATCGCGGATGATGACCTTGTCGCCGAAAGACTTGGACACCTGCTCCAGTTCCGCCACCAGCTTACCGGAACGATCACCCGCGTCGACCGCCAGCCGGGCCTTGCCGGTCTGGTTGATGCGCGCCGTATGCTCGCGACGCAGCTGTTCCAACCGACGCACCCGGCCTTCGTTGCGGGTACGCCGGGCTTTGATGCCCTGGCGTATCCACACCTCCTCCTGGGCCAGTACCTTATCGAATTTTGCGTTCAGCACCTCTTCGGCTTCGAGCATCTCCTGCTTTCTGCGCTGAAAAGCGGAGAAGTTGCCGGGGAAACTCGCCAGTTGCCCCCGATCCAGTTCGATGATACGGGTGGCGACGTTATCGAGAAAGCGCCGGTCGTG
>JAHJJI010000119.1 GCA_018823025.1 Gammaproteobacteria bacterium
CAGCTTGTTTAAACTATTGCCTGCCCTTAATTCCAATTATTCAAGACAATGATTCTCTCTTACGACGTAGAAGAAGCCGATTTCGACGAACTTGTGGTTGCCCGTTCGCACGAGGTGCCAGTGTTGCTGGATATCGGCGCCGAATGGTGCAGCCCGTGTCGTGTACTGGGGCCGATGCTGGAAAGGCTGGTCAAGGAATACGAAGGCAAATTTGTACTGGCAAAAGTCGATGCCGACGAAAACATGCGTATCGCCGGACGGCATCAGGCGAGAGGCTTCCCGACGGTCATCGCGTACAGCCGCGGACAGGAAATCGACCGATTTCACAGCTCACAGACCGAAGGCTTTCTGCGCCGTTTTCTCGATAGCTTTATCGAGCGCCATACCGCCGGAAACGACGCAACCGAATCCGCACTTCAACCCGCTGACGTCTAGAGGCACCCGCCGCAACTGCCACACCGCCAGTCATGGGGGTTCGCCGCCTGGTAGAACCAGCGCATGTGTGCCTCATCCACGGGAATTTCGTGCTCGGAAAAAAGATCGGCCAGCCATCCGGCGTGCTCAAGAATCCAGTCGTCCTCTAACAGCCCTTCGGCAAAATCTTCATCATCGGGGTAGATGTAGCTGAATATGCCGAAGGTACCCATGTCTTTCTCGCGCAGCTCGGCATCGATGGCCAGGGGCCGTCCAAGATAGTGGATTTCCCATTGACCAAGACAAAGATTGTTTCCTTTGCTCGTCCAGCAGGCGATAAACGGGTTCGACATGTTAAGCAGCATTGATAATGTGGCTCGAATAGCGAAGATTATACCGCCACGAAGCCTGATTACAGACCCACAACGACAATCCGCACCCCAAGACATTCGACGATCTGACCGGCGCGAATTTTCGCCGTTTTACGGCTCTCTGGCTGACCGTCCACAGTAACCCGGCCCTCAGCGACCAGGATTTTCCCGCGCCCGCCACTGTCTGCCACGCCGGCCAGTTTGAGCAGGTTGCAGAGTTCGATATATTCGCCTTTAAGCGGGATTTCTACGGTTTGCATAAAGATTCCAGAAATAGTGATTCGCCACGGTACGACGCCGCAAATTCAGTGTCAACCATGCCTAGCCCAGACACTTCGCGGACGCAACCAAATCGGTTATTCTTCGCATCCCTGATGTGACACCATCAACAACTGAAACAGTAAAATTATGGCCATTAAATCAACCATCTTCAAAGCCGAACTGCAAATCGCCAACATGGATCGCAACTATTACCATGACCATGCGCTCACTATCGCCCAGCACCCCTCGGAAACCGATGAACGCATGATGGTTCGAGTGCTGGCTTTTGGGCTGCACGCCGATGAGGCATTGTCGTTCGGCAAGGGGCTGAGCACCGATGAAGAACCCGATCTATGGCAAAAGGACTTGACCGGCTCTATTGAACTCTGGATAGACGTGGGTTTGCCCGATGAAAAACTCATACGCAAAGCCTGCGGCCGCGCAAGGCAGGTCGTCGTGTATACCTATGGGGGTCGAGGCGCCGATATCTGGTGGAACCAGAACGGCAGCAAACTCGAACGGCTCAACAACCTGACCGTAATCAACCTGTCGGAAACCACCAGCCAGGCCCTGGCAACGCTGGTACAGCGCACCATGCAGCTGCAAATAACCATTCAGGATGAAGAGATTTGGATCGCTGACAATAACGTCAGAATTCAGGTCGAACTGGCTAAGCTGAAAGCTCCGTCGCCCTTTCGCTGAAGCGGCGCGAGTGCAAACTTAGCAAATAGAATTGAAGTGGTGCCGGGACCGGAATCGAACCGGTACAGCCTTTCGGCCGAGGGATTTTAAGTTTTGTATAATTAGCTGTTTTTTAACGATATTGGCCCGCCCTCACTCGCCAACACTCGCTGACACTCGTCGAATTTGTCACGTTTAAGCTTCTGCAACGCCAACGGGAACAGACCTATGTGAATGGCGTTGTAACCAGAAGATAGCCTTACTGACGACAGCACCTAGTTTGGCAAATGACAACGTTTTTCAAATCTCCGATCCTGCCAAAGCTGCTTTTGTTCTGTGAGGTAAGGTGTGGAATTGATGAGCTGGCGCGCCGCTATATTGGCAATATTGGCATCTATATAATCGCACTCTTGTTTTTTTACTGTGGAGGACTGTTTGGTGTCGGTATTTATCAATTGTGAGGTAGTGGCTGGTTGCGCGGCTTTTTCTTGGACCCGCTTCTGATCCAGGAGGCGTCCCTTTTCCCGCAGAAGTTGTCCCTCCCTCGCCGCTCTCACCTTATCTTCTTCACTTTGTGCTTCATAGTAATTCGAGGTTTTGTATCGGAGACCGAGTTGTTCGCAACTTGCTTCCGTCATCGTAACCTTGCCCTTGGAATCTATACATTGGTTGACTGTTGATGCATTTGCTCCAAGAGCAGCAATCAATGCAATGAATGAAGCTGATAAACGTACCATATTCTCGAACTCCCATTCTTGTTCTCAGGAAATGTTATCTTCAAGATCAGACTTGCACAACGGCACTGGAGCAAGATACTAGCTTAATTATTGTCACGTTGGCATGGCATTGCATTGATTATTAACGCAATACACCGGGTTTTAAGTTTGTATAATTAGCTGTTTTTTAACGATATTGGCCCGCCCTCACTCGCCAACACTCGCTGACACTCGTCAAATTTGTCACGTTACAAACTTCTGCTGTGTGCCAATTGCTGACGTTCCGGCTAAGTAGGAATTAGGTCGGGTATGCGGCGAGAAGTGGTCAATCAGACAAAGAGTTTTGGGATTTCCTACAGCGTCACGTTTGAATTGAATTCGGCGGTGGTGCGCGACTTCATCGCGCAGCGTCCGGTGGAATGATGGGTTGGGCTTACACATGGGAAGCCGATGTGACGCGCGCGAGAACGAGCGGCATCACTCCAAATAACGCCAGCATTGCCAGATAGACAATGCCGGAAACCGGATCTCGGCTGGCGACATACTCGCCAAGCGTCCGATCCTGCAGAGCGACAGCAAGCAAGATTTCGGCGGCGACGAGCAGACTTAACGCAAGCAATCCAGCGCCCAGGCGAGCTCGAGCATTAGCGGGCAGGGAGTAGCGCCTGATGATGAATCGCGCTACTAGCACTATCGCGACAAACATGAACGGCATTTCGATGAGTTCCGCCACCCGTTCGCCGAGATGCGGCACCAGAAACGGCACGCGTATCGAACCCAGTACAAAGCCCGCGCCGAACACCAGCGCGAAGTAGGTGATGCCGGCCTTGATGGTTCGGGTGGGGAGGTTGTTCATCAATCGATCATCGGTCTTGGGGCTGTGCGAATTTAAGCCAGTACCGCCTGTATTGGACGGCGGAGCGAAGACGGCAGCTTCGGACCCCGCCCGAACCGGACGACCAGATCGGGCCTGCGCTGACCAATACCCAGGAAAGCGGCAAATTGCGGCCGTAGCGTCGACACCTCCACGGGTTGGTTCAGCATGGCATTGCGAATGCCCAACGCCGCCGACTGGAGCGCGAAGCGCTCGTAGCAACGCCCCACCTCCACCCATTGGGCCGGGCCGGGGGCGTCGGAGACGAATATCGCAATGCCGGCGGAACTACGCACATGCTTCGCGTACTTGTCGTTTTCGCTCTTCGGGGTAAAGAACAGGTTGAAAAGCAGACTGCCCAGCCAGGTCGGCGCAGCCGGATTGCCGGACGATGCGGCATACAGCCCATCGCCCGTTCGAACCGCCTCGTCGCCGCTGAAGCGTATCCAGCGCTTCAATTCATCCACGAAGGCGGGATCGTTCATCTGGGCCGTGTTGCCCTGAACGACGTACTCAAGCACCGTCTCCATCGCCTTGCGTTCGGTCAGGACGATCACCTGGACGCCTTGGCCGGCGCCCGCATTCTCCAACAGTTCGAGCTCATGCTGGGCAAGGGGCTGCCCGTCATACTCGCCGCGCGTGCTTTGACGCTCGGGTATCGCGTGAAACAGTGCTGATGCGACGGGTTTCGTCTGTTCCAAAGCCACACGCAGTGCATTGCCCCCTGCTGTGTCGATGCTGGCGTGCCCCATCAGCCCATGAGCCAAGGCCGCCTGGCTCAGATTCTCGGCGGCACACCCCAGGGAGACGAAAAGATGGTGATCATCCGGGTCGACGGCGGGACATCGGCGCGACAGGTCCGGCAAAATCGAGATGGCACCATCGTCAATACGGAATTTCCAGCATTGCGTATTGTGGCTTGACGGCGCCAAGGTCGCGTAGCGCACCAGCTCATGCAGAAGCGCAGCCTGGTCGCCAGCGGCAACTTTGCCATGACGCCATGTGCGCTCCGCAACCATTTCGTAGCTGTCGGCAGTGGACTCCGACGAGCACGACGCCAAGCCTACCGTGGCGCTTGCGGCGCCCAGCATGGTCAGGACAAATTCTCTTCGAGAAGTCATGACCCAATTTTCTCCTCAGTAAGCCCAACTTAATAATATACGGACCCACCGGTCAGTGCTATTGATAATAATGAAGCGAGTTATTTTTTATTAATTATTTGATTATTAATTATTGTGATTGGATGCAGTATCCGCATATGTCATATTACTGCAAATCAATGGCGACAGTGTATAAAGCAACAAATCGGATGGCTGTTGTTGAGTGTATTGTAGACCTTAGGAGGCAATGGCATGACCGTCCGTTCGGGGTCGAAAAGCGACCGACGCATCAACCAGAACTGTGCCAAAATGTTTGCCATGAATTAATAGAAGCAACGCATTAAGGCCAACCATGAATGCACCCCCTCACGCCAAAGGCATCACAGCTCAAGACCTACGCATTTTCTTGGACTCATGGCCCCAATTTATTGCCGATTCCGAAGAAGTGCAGTTAATGCTAATTGAAGATAAAGACAAACTCTTAGGAGATGATGCGTCAAAATTTAGTTGGTGTCATTTGTATGAACTCCCTATTAATCAGCATTTGGCCATACTCCGATCTGGATTGACACATGATGAGCAAATCCAAGATTGTTACAGCCAGATTGACGCATCACCCAATCAGATAGCCGTATTGCCGGAGGTTCTTGGGCAAGTCAACCAATATTTTGCTGAAATGGATGCCCCTAGCAAGGAAGAGGCTGAAGATATGCGGCCGTTCCTCGCTGGTTTTCTTGGTGTTCATTTGTCTGCGTTTCACAGTCTGCGCTCAGTTCTTTTCTTCGGGTGCTTCATAAACGAATTGATTGAGCGTGTGCGAGGTGGCGGCCATGACGGCGATAAAGCCCTTTTTAATGCGGTTCGTCTTGATCCAACAGTTGTCGGCTGCAAGCCTGTTATCGAACGAATCAGCAAAGCCTTTCTGATAAAGGACAGCGCATTTTTCAAAAAGCTTAAAGCGGCATTAAACGGCAAGATTGGCAAACGAGAACAGAGCAATTTCCAAAAAATGCGTCTGATTTTTGAGATTCTATATGAAGCCGGAGCGAGCGCCCTGACTGACGATCAACTCCATTATTTGTTTGTTGCAGAGTTAAAGCTGTATTCCGGCAATGAAACAGGCGGTGGCAATACAAAAGCCTTGCGCAAATTTGCTGACACTTACATGAAGAAGGCGTCAACCACTTAAAAATGCGATTTTTGGGTGGGATACAGCCCCCTTGATGATGTAGAAAATCCATATCCGTAGCGGAAAGCAATTGCATGTCCGCCGCTGGATAAGGAATCATCATGAACAAACAAGAAACCGTTTCACCCGACGCAGTAGAACCTAGCAAAGATTCAATCAAAACCGCAGCCATCCAGTCTTCCGCCCGGATACACGCGCAGCGCGTACCGGACGGAAAGATGGATGGCCAGGTTGAAAGGGGTACGCCGCCTAGTAACACAGTACCCTATAACAGCAATTCTGATTATTTCAAGCCTCTTCGCTGGGGTGTTGATAGCCTTTACCTCTCCTATCCTGGCGAGATATTCCCAGAAGTTGATACCAAGCTAGAAGAACTCAAGAAAACGGCTCAATCCGCAGAGGATCACGAAAAGGTTCTCGCACAATATCCAATGGATGGCCATATCTTCGAAGTGAAGGACAAGGGTGCTCCAAGGTTCCCGTATATCCTTGAAGATAACGCCTTCCGTATCCAGCTCTCTCGCAGCAAGTCCATGCCTCTGGGCTACATCAAAATCTCTAGCGAATACTTGACCAATGCTGGCCCTGCCGAAGCTGAGAAGGCACTCCGCCCGCTCCTGGAACAGTTCGGCACGGTCAGTGAATCTGCCAACGTCAGCCGGATTGATTTATTTGTGGATTTCGTCAGCTCAGAGGATATGGAAAGCTGGAGCCGTCACGCATGGGTCACTAGGGGTTCAAATATCAACCAATATTCAGTGGATGGTGAATTCTCCGGCTGGGTTATTGGGGCTGGAGGTGTTATCAGTTGCCGACTTTACGATAAGACCTTGGAAATCGAGAAGCAATCCAAAAAGTTTTATCTTCACAAGCTCTGGCAGATGGCGGGATGGAATGGAACGGATAAAGTCTGGCGGTTAGAGTTCGAAATCAAGCGGGAAGTGCTCACGCCAAAGGGATTACCCAAGCTCGATAATGTTCTAAATAACCTTAACGGCCTATGGAGCTATGCCACCGCAGAATGGCTGCGCCTGACCCTGCCTAATGCTGACGATAAAACCCGTTCACGCTGGCCGATACACCCCTTGTGGGGCTATCTGTCCTCGGTAGACTGGGAAACCAATGGCGGGGCTTTATCGTCACGTTTTACCGCTGCCAGATTGCCAGGTGATGACAAGCTTTTTGGCATGGGCCTCAGTACGTTGATTTCCTTCATGGCGCGGGAAGGCATCAAGGATTTGTATGCTGGATATGAGGCATTTATCGCGGGTTTATATAGTTACCACCAGCGCAAGAGTGAATTCATTGGATTGTCCTTCGATGATTACATTGCGGAAAAGGTTGCCATCAAGGGGCGTCTGTTCAATTCCATCCAGAACGAAATCAGCCGCAAATTCGATGCTAATGAAGCCGAGCTAGATAGGCAAGCGGCCCAGTACCGGAAGCAGTCGGACGGCGAATGACATGGAAGAACAACCCGTCCTCCCGCTGCCTCCGGTGCGCTGTTTGACCAAGGAACAGGCCGCCGAATATTTGGGTATTGGTGTCACGCTCTTGTCAGAGCTGGGCATCCCTGCCATTAAATTCGGTCGGCGCTGCGTCTATGACAAAGTTGACTTGACAACTGGCTGGAAGAATATAAGTGTCGAGGGCGGGCCAGAAAGGAGTTTATATGGCCCGTGAAACTGGAGTCTACCGAAGGCCAAATTCAAGGTACTGGTGGATCAATGCAACACTCCCCAACGGCAAGAGAATACGCCAAAGTGCTGGGACTGAAATTCGAGAAGAAGCTGAAGCCTACCTCACGAAGTTGAAACACGAGGCATATCTTGAAAGCTATCTCGGCGTTAAACCCAAGCGCTCCTGGCAAGAAGCCGTTGTCCGGTATCTCCAACTGAAGTCTAGCTTGAAGGATATAAAAAAACAGCACCGCATGTGTTACTCGCTTCATCCCTACTTAGGGAATTTGATGTTGAGCGACATCAACGGTGATGCCATCTGGGACATTGCCCAGCGCTTTCTTAAGAAAGGAAACAAGCCCGCGACGGTAAACCGTTATCTGGCTTTAATCCGAGGTGTTCTCAGGATGGCGCGTGATGAATGGCAATGGCTGGATTCAATCCCGAGAGTCAAACTTCTGCCCGGCGAAGTCGAACGCGACCGCTGGCTGACTAGGCAAGAGGCTGACCGCTTGATTGCGGCTTGCTCCGGAACTCAGGCAGCTTTGGTTCGCTTCGCACTAGCCACAGGTTGCAGGGCAAGTGAGATAACCGGATTGGAATGGAACCGGGTTGACCTCGAAAGAGGAACCGCCTGGCTAAACCAAACCAAGAATGGAACGCCGCGAGGCGTACCGCTTAACATTGATGCAATAAACGTACTGGAAGAACAGATCGGCAAGCATGAACGTTATTGCTTCGTTTTTCGGGGCAAACCAATCCGGTGGGGATTGACCAATAGCAATTGGAAATCCGCTATCAAAGAAACCGGTTTGGAAGGTCTGCGCTTCCATGATCTCCGTCATACCTGGGCCTCTTGGCATCGTCAGGCTGGAACGAGCTGCGACGAGCTGAAAGAACTAGGAGGATGGAAGTCACGCAGCATGGTGGATCGTTATGCGAAATATGCCACGGAACATCTTGCGGTAGCAGCATCTCGTATTGAACTCGGACAGCGGGAAAATGTGTTGGAATTGTCACATTTTCGTCACACACAGAAACAGACGGGCTAGAATAAATATTCTAACCCATTGTTTTATTGGTGCCCGGGACCGGAATCGAACCGGTACAGCCTTTCGGCCGAGGGATTTTAAGTCCCTTGTGTCTACCTATTTCACCACCCGGGCATGGATTTATTTATGACGCCTTCTGGAAAGCACCGCTGCAATCCACTCATAAATCGAAGCGCGTAATTTTACCACAGCCACGCCCGGGCTCATTGATTTAAACAAACCGGCATATCATGCCTGACTTTTGGGTATTATCTTGTTTTGGGTAATAAGCAAAGGTTCATAATAATGAGATCCCCGAAAAATATATTGCGGCCGGCTTTGATCGGCCTGTGCGCCTTGCTGTTGAATGCCTGTTCCACGGGACAGATCGTGGCGCGTTCCTCGCTGTCGATCATGGACAGCGGTGTAGCCACGATGAACCGGGAAACCGATCTGGAGTTGGCCAAGGCCGCGATTCCCGCCAATCTCAAGCTGGTGGAAAGCCTGACTCGTGAAATACCTGCCAACCGTGAACTGAGAATCCATGCGGCGCAAGGTTTTTACGGTTATACATTCGGCTTTGTCGAGGACGAGAACCCTGCACGTGCTTCAGCGCTTTACCGCAGAGGGCTGGAACATGCCCTGGCGGCACTGGAGACAGCCGGATTGGGAGACCCCATGACCATGCCGCGGGATATGTTACTTCAAAAGCTGACGGCTCTTGAACGCGATGCAGTGCCTGACCTTTTCTGGGCTGCATCCAACTGGGCCAAGTGGATCGACATGAACCGTACCGACCCGGCACGTATCGCCGACATGGGAAAGGCGGAGGCACTCATGCAGCGTGTGCTGGAACTCGATGAAACCTTCTATTTCGGCGGCCCCCACATCTTCTTCGGGGTCTGGTATGGCAGCCGTTCACCCATGCTGGGAGGCAATTTCGCGCTGTCCGAAATGCATTTCGGAAAAGCGCGAAATATCACTCAAGGCAAATTGCTCATTGCTGACGTGCTGTATGCACAATATCTCGCTGTGCAGCAAGGTAACCGCAAAGCATTCCACGACAAGCTCACCGCGGTAGTCGACACGCCGCCGGATAGTTTTCCCGAGATGGCGCTTGCCAACGCTATCGCTCAACACAAGGCAAAAAATCTGCTGAAAAATGAGGAGGAATTATTTTGATGATAAGAAAATTAGGGGTTTTCCTGTTGCTGCTGTGTGCGTTTACTGCACGGGCGGATGAACCTTATGTACTGAAATTTGCCACCCTCGCGCCGGCGGGATCGACCTGGATGAATGTGATTGCGGAGTGGGCGGGCAAGGTAGAAAAAGAAAGCCAGGGCCGTCTCAAATTCAAGTTCTATCCCGGTGGCGTTTCGGGAGACGAGCCCGACATGCTGCGAAAAATTCGCTTTGGCCAAATTCACGGCGCTGCCATGACAGGGCATGGCATCGGCTCCATTTATTCTCCGGCACGCGTACTGGAAATTCCATTCCTGTTCCGCAACTACGAAGAAGTCGATTATGTGCGGGCACAGATGATGCCGGAAATCCGCGCTGGTTTTCGCAAGAACGATTATGAATTGCTGGGGTGGATGGAAGTGGGTTTTGTCCGGTTCTTTTCACGTACGCCGATAAACTCCATGGACGACCTGAAAAAACACCGCATCTGGCAGTGGCAAGGAGACCCGCTTAGCGCCGCATTTTTTACCGCCAGTAATATTGCTCCTGTTCCACTACCGATTACCGAAGTGTTTACCAGCCTGTCCACCGGGCTGATCGACACGGTTATTGCACCGCCTCTCGGCGCCATCGCACTACAATGGTTCACAAAAACACCCTACATGACTGAAGTCCCCATGGCAGATGGCATAGGTGGCTTGGTTGTATCCAGCAAATTTTTCAATCGCCTGCCCAAGGATTTACAGGAATTACTGCTGCGCACCGGCAACGAAGCCAGCGAAAAACTGTTGATTGAAACGCGCAAGGACAACGAAAAAAGCCTGGGAGTGTTGAAACAGAATGGCGTTACTACCACCTTGGGATGGAAGGACATCAAGGAAGCCGACGTAATCAGCATCCGCGACCGCGCCGCCGCCGACTTGGCCAAGAGCGGCTACATCCCGACCGAGGTGTATGACCACGCACGCAAGGCACTCGGCGAATACCGCGAGAAAAAGGCCAAGCAACGATGAGCAACCACGCCCGCAAATACTCCTTGCCGTCGAGAATCGAGCAATCTCTGACCCGAGCAGAAACGCTGGCTGCCAGTGCCTGCCTGGTAGCCATGCTGGTTCTGTCGCTACTCGAGATTGGCGCGCGCAACTTTTTTCATAGCGGCATCCCCGGCGCATCGACGCTGATCCAATATCTCGTACTGTGGGTCAGCTTTCTCGGCGCAGTAGTCGCGGTACGGGAGCGCCACATCAAAATAGACATCGCCACGCACCTGATTAGCGAAGCCTGGCGCAACAGGCTGGAACGGCCCATCTTCATTTTTTGCACGCTCATATGCGGCACCCTGTTCTGGCATGCGGTGCGTTTCTGGCACGACGAATGGCTAAGCGTATCCAGCGATGAGAAATGGATTGCGGCCATGGGAATTATTTTTCCAGTCAGCTTCTGCCTGTTGTCACTGCATTTCGCCTTGCGCGTCATCATCGGTCCACGCTCTGCAAGGCGCGTAAAATGACTGCCACTATCGTCATTCTGCTGCTGATCTTCGCGGCACTCGGTGTGCCGCTGTTTGTCATCATCGGCGCAGGCAGTCTGGTTGCCGTGTGGTCGGCAGACCTCGACCCGGCCGTGCTGATGGTTGAAATGCTGCGGCTTGCTTCCTCGCCTAACCTGATGGCCATCCCCCTCTTCACCCTGGCGGGCGTAGTACTCTCCAAAGGAGGCGCACCGGAACGGCTGGTAAAACTGTTCAACGCCGCCTTCGGCTGGATGCCGGGCGGACTGGCGGTGGTCGCACTGACTACCTGCGCCTTCTTCACGGCGCTTTCCGGCGCATCCGGGGTTACCATCCTGGCCTTGGGCGGCCTGCTTTATCCCATGCTGCTGCGTGAAGGCTACTCCAAGCGCTTCTCGCTTGGACTGCTGACAAGCTCCGGCTCGCTCGGGCTGCTGTTCCCGCCTAGCCTGGTAGTGCTGCTTTACGGCATGGTTGCAGGCGTCAACATCGAGCAGATGTTCAAGGCGGGCATTATTCCCGGCCTCATCCTCCTGGTAATGCTATCGATCTACAGCATCTATAACGGGAACGCGGGCAAGGTAAGAAGGGAGCCCTTCTCGCCGAAGGAGCTGCGACGCGCTATCCGCCTTGGTATATGGGATTTGCTGCTGCCAGTGGGCATCATTGCAGGCCTGTTGGGCGGTTTTGTGACAGTGACCGAAGCCGCGACTTGCACCGCCGCTTACGCGCTTTTTCTTGAAGGCGTTATCCACCGCGACCTGACCCCGGTTACCCAGATGCAAGGCTTCCCGGTTGCTGGAAACCTTCTGCTAGGCGTGTTCAGGGAAACCTGCATTTTGAGCGGAAGCCTGCTGATTATCCTGAGTGTCGCAATGGGGCTGACCAATTCCATGATCGACGCGCAGATACCGATGAAAGTCATGTCGTTGCTGGAAAACAATGTCACCAGCCAGCTCCAGTTCCTGCTGCTGCTGAATGTCTTCCTGCTTGCTGTCGGCTGCGTGATGGACATTTTTTCCGCCACCATCGTGATCGTACCGTTGATTCTGCCTATCGCGCTCCGCTTCGGAGTGGACCCAGTCCACCTCGGCATCATATTCCTGGCGAATCTGGAAATCGGTTACCTCACGCCGCCGGTGGGCATCAACCTGTTCCTGGCCAGCCAGAGATTCAAGGAACCAATGCTAAGCCTGTTCCGCGCTTCATTTCCGTTTCTGATGATCATGATGGTCTGGCTGGCAATCATTACCTACATTCCAGCGCTATCGCTTTACTGGAAGTAATTGACCCTCTCCCCCAACCCCTCTCCCGCAAGCGGGCGAGGGGAGTCATGAACTGTCGAAGCTTAGAATGCTGGTTATTGAACACCGCAATTTGTTTTTGGGGAAATGGCATGAGCACTTTGGCCGTTAAGATTGATTCCCACGCAGTTGATGTCCAGGTAGACAGCGATGCACTGCATTTCGTACTTGCCGATGGCAGGGAAGTTTCAGCACCGCTTGAGTGGTTTCCCAGGCTACGAGATGCCACCGATGAACAACGAAAAAAATGGCGCTTTATCGGTAAAGGAATTGGAGTTCATTGGCCGGACATTGATGAAGATATCGCAGTCAGTACGCTGATGCGCAACCAATGAAGGAAATGCTTCTGTTCCACGTATCGCTGCCGTTCCCGCACTCTAGCTTTACTGGATGTGATTAGCCATCTTCCCCAACCCCTCACCCGCCAGCGGGCGAGGGGTTGGTGCGGCAATTAAGTTCTCCCGTACAAGATCGGAAGAGCACACG
>JAHJJI010000120.1 GCA_018823025.1 Gammaproteobacteria bacterium
GGTGTGCACCCCGCTAGGGCGAGTTGCGCAGCCACCCAATTTGGCCGTCAAACCGAAGGCAGCCCGCAGGGCCGGCGCGGCAGGGTGCCCTTTTGTTTGGTTACTTGTATTTTGGGCAATGCAAAATAAAGTAACCTGCTGCCGGACAGCCCCCGGCATCTAAGCATCTGCGCGTAGCGCACAAAATCCAGCCCTGCTTGTAACAACCCAGCCAAAGACCTATAGTGGCCCAATTGTCATAAAATGCACCTTAAATTCAATAGCCTCAGATGTTTTTAAGAAACTATGAGTAACAGGGCTATTTCTGGTAGCGCACGTCCCGGGGCCAAGTATAGAAAAGCGCATGAGATATCAAGGAAAAATAACCAACTGGAAAGATGACCAAGGCTTTGGATTCATCACCCCGAACGGTGGCGGAAACCAAGTCTTCGTTCACATCAAGTCGTTTGCAAACCGACAGATACGACCGGTCGGAAACGAAATCGTGACCTATGAACTCAAGACCGATTCGAAGGGTCGAGCGCAGGCTGGGAGTGTCGCATTCGTCGGCGAGCCTATGCCGTCGGCCATTTCACCTGAGCGACGCAATACCACCCTCATATTGGCCGCTACCTTTCTCGTCTTTGTGGCGGCGTCGGCCTTTATAGGCAGGTTGCCGTTTGCTGTCTTTTGGCTCTATCTTGTTGCCAGCGCCATTGCATTTCTCGCCTATGCATTCGACAAGTCCGCCGCAAGAAACGACCAATGGCGCACTCCAGAAAGCACCTTGCACCTTTTCGCGTTAGTCGGTGGCTGGCCAGGCGCTTTAGCCGCACAAAGGCTGCTACGTCACAAGTCCAAGAAACAGCCTTTTCAAATGATGTTTTGGACCACAGTCGTTCTCAATTGCAGCACTCTCGCCTGGTTATACTCGTCCTCGGGTTCCGTGGCACTTCGCTCCATTCTTGGTGCGGCGTAAGGGCTATCCCATCAGCCATCGCGTCCTGATGGCCAGGACAGCTTGCCGCACAGATCAACATGCGTCAGGTACAGCCGCAGGTCAAATTCGATCTGATGATATTCCGGCTCCATGTGGATACAGAGCTGATAGAAGGCCTTGTCATGTTCTTTTTCCTTCAGGTGCGCGAGTTCATGCACGGCGATCATCCTGAGAAACTCCAGCGGTACTTCCCTGAATAAAGAGGCAATGCGTATTTCACGATTGGCCTTGAGCTTGCTGCCCTGCACGCGGGAAATGGCCGTGTGCAGGCCAAGCGCGTGCTGGATAACCTGAATCCGGCTGTCGAAAGCGACTTTGTTGATGGGTGCAGCGTTGCGCAGAAAACGGTTCTTCAGATTAAACACGTAGTCATACAGTGCTTTGTCGGTGCGGATATCGTGAGCGACGCGGTATTTTTGCAGCAGAATGTCGCCCAGGCGGCCCTGCTGGATAAGCTGCCGAACCTGGACTTTGACATCCTCGGGGTAGCCGGTGAGGTATTTCAGGGTAGGCATCGGTTTTTATGCGGTACATAAAGAAAGAAAT
The DNA here is from genome assembly GCA_018823025.1 of Gammaproteobacteria bacterium. GTDB lineage: Bacteria > Pseudomonadota > Gammaproteobacteria > Burkholderiales > Sulfuricellaceae > Sulfuricella. The sequence goes on from JAHJJI010000120.1 coordinate 1,526, forward strand.
AACATCGAAAATTTGCTTTACACTTACGTCTAATTTCGCTCAAATCATCGCCCTGATAGTATAACCATGGCAGGCCTGCGCTGCTTGATGAACAATCGAAATAACAGGCAGGAGAACCCCCTCAATTTTATTAATTTGGGAGGGTTCGGTTAAAATGCCTGTCCCGATGCAGATCAATGCAAACATTGCCTCGATTAAAGTTCCGATAACAGTGGGTTGCGACCATGACGAGACGACATGAAAATAGCGGTAAGTGAATTAATCGTAAGATATTTGGAGCGCCTGGGGATAGAAGTAATCTTCGGGATACCGGGCGCACATATCTTGCCGGTTTATGACAGCTTGTATGACTCGAACATCAAGAGCGTATTGGTCAAGCATGAACAGGGAGCGGCGTTCATGGCCGGGGGCTATGCCAGAGCTTCAGGGAAGATTGCTGCCTGCATTACCACTGCCGGCCCGGGCGCCACCAACCTGGTGACTGGCATAGCCAATGCCTATGCGGACAAGCAGCCTATCCTGGTCATCACCGGCGAAACATCGACCCATATTTTTGGCAAGGGTGGACTGCAGGAGAGTTCCGGCGAAGGCGGCAGCATTGACCAGGTCGCTTTATTTTCCGGCATCACGCGCTACCACAAACTGATCGAACGCACGGATTACCTGCCCACTGTGCTGAACCAGGCGACCAAACATCTGCTTTCCACGACACCCGGCCCCGTGGTGTTGAGCATCCCCTATAACGTACAGAAAGAAATGGTGGATGCATCCGTCCTCGATCAGGTTTCCTTCACACGCATGACCGGCGGATGTCTGCTCGCCGAGCAATACA
>JAHJJI010000121.1 GCA_018823025.1 Gammaproteobacteria bacterium
TGCCCGGTAATTACCTGTGCCGGCGATTGGCAGAATGGGAGGCCAATCGCCGCCTTCACACGGTACCCGACCAGTTACCGGCAAAGAGGGTAAAGGAATTGTTCGCTAAGCCGCTGATACCTATTACCGATGCGGAGATTGATTATAGGGACCCGATCTTTCATTTAAAAGACGGTCAAGGAGGCAAACCTTCCACTTCCTGGATAGTCCATGGCTATGCAAAAGACAATAGCGATATTAACCCCCTGTTTCCTATACAGGGGCCACGCTGGCAATTTGGGAGATCTTCCCTGGTAGATGCGCAGGCGATTCTGGTGGATACAGATCTTTTGATCACAAAAGCCAAATGGCTCAAGAAGGGGAGCGCTTTCGTTGCGCGGGGAAGGCTGTATGGTGGCGGGGTAGTCCTTGGCCTGATGAAAGATAATAGGCCCTCTGGCTCGATAATCATTGCTACACCGGGCGCTTTTGATGTAATCATTGAAGCGCCGCAGGATGGAATGTATGCGATTGGCATGGCAAACTATGTAGTTAATTATAATACTATGGAGAACCGTCTGGTTGCCCAAGCGGGATGGGTTGAACAATGAATATGAAGTTTATTTAATCTATGCGTTCCCGGTGGATGCCGAAGGAGAAATAATGCCTAGCAAATTATCAGAAGAAATCAGCCAGTTTGAAAGCAGTCAACTGGAATTAAGTATTATCGTCCCCTGCCTGGACGAGGAAGAAAATATTGAGCCGCTCCTTGCCAGTCTGGATGACTTGCGTACACAGTACAATCTGGCCAATTTTGAAACTCTAGTGCTGGATGACAGCAGCTCTGACCGCACATTTGAGAAGGTCGCCGAATGTTTTCCAAAATTTACGAAACTTAACATCAGGGCTATCAGGCGCTATGAACCGCGCCGTGGCTACGGAGCCATTGTGCGCTTCGGGATCGCTCACGCGCGAGGTAAGTATTGCGTGCCAGTATCAGCAGATGGCGTGGATCCGATTGAGTTGATCCCGGTTTTTCTGGAAAAAGTGCGTTCCGGCGCCGACCTGGTGCAATGCTCTCGCTACCTCAACCTCGGAGATGATGATACCATACCGATCAAATATAAGTTTTGTCAGACTGGCTGGCGTTTCTTGATCAGGATGTTAATGGGGCAAAATATCCGCGACAGCACTTATGCTTTCAAGATTTTTCGACGCACCGACGTTTTGGCCCTAGGATTGACTACGAATGGTTTCAGCATCAGCCCCGAGATTTTCTTCAAGGTATTGCTGAGCGGCGGGCGCGTTGAGCATGTACCAAGCGGCCAGGGTGTGCGTCAGCGAGGTAAGTCCCATTTCATTTTTCGACGCGAGGGAGTTGGATTTGTGTGCGTGCTATTACGTGCCTGGTTACATCGCCTGGGAATACTCTGGTTTTGAGCACACACGCGCTCGATGAGCGCTTCGAATTTGGAGAAAAATATATGCGTATCCTTATTCTGGGCGGCGATGGAATGCTGGGACACAAGATTTTTCAGGTGCTCGCCCTGCGGTTTGACACGTTCGCAACGTTTCGGGACCCAAAAGGTTTATGGTCGCGATTTCCGATGTATGCTGTTGCAGATCCGGCCTGTGTTTTGGGTGGGGTGAACGCACTGGACTTTGACAGTGTTGTGCGCGCCATAGCGCGTGTGAGACCGACCGTGGTTATCAACTGCATTGGCATTATTAAGCAATTGAAAGAATCTCAAGATCCTATTGTTAGCTTGACTCTTAACTCGCTTTTCCCGCACCAATTGGCTGATTTATGTGATGCTATCGGGGCCCGTATGTTTCATGTAAGTACAGACTGCGTATTCAGCGGTCGTAAGGGAAATTATACCGAAGATAATATGCCGGACCCGGAAGACCTGTATGGACGCACCAAATTGCTGGGCGAGGTAAACCGAACCAATTGCTTAACGGTTCGCACGTCTATTATCGGTCGAGATTTTCTGAAACGCACCGGCCTGTTGGAATGGCTTCTTGCAAATCGAGGAGGCGGGGTCAAGGGGTATAAGAATGCGATTTATACAGGGTTACCTACTCAGGTGTTGGCGCGAATTATCGGCGATGTTATTGAACACCACCCAAAGCTGTCGGGCTTGTATCATATAGCCAGCCGGCCTATTAGCAAATATGATTTGCTCGTTAGTATTCGTGATGCTTTAAATCTGGACATTGAGGTTGAGCCTTGCGATGATCCGCCATGTGACCGCAGTCTTAACCCGGCTCGGTTTGTGTCAGATACCGGGCACGCTATCCCCGAATGGGCAGAGATGCTTGCTGAACTGGCGGCCGACCCCACGCCATATGACGAATGGAGAAAATCACATGCAACCACTTGATGGTAAGAGTGTTTTGATAACCGGGGGCACTGGCTCGCTTGGAAAGGTGCTTACTCGCCGCCTGTTGACCGGTGAAATGGGCCAGCCGCGTAAGGTAATCATTTTTTCGCGGGATGAGGCCAAGCAGCATGAGATGCGTATTGCGTATAAGTACCAACGATCAGTGACTGACGAAGTAATTTACCCCAACACAGAGGATATTTTGGAATTCCGGATCGGTGACGTGCGCGATTTTCATAGTATTGCCTCAGCGCTGCGGGACGCAGATATTGTTTTCAACGCGGCCGCGCTGAAGCAGGTGCCTACTTGCGAATACTTTCCGTTCCAAGCAGTTATGACCAACATTATTGGCCCGGAGAATATTGTGCGCGCGATTCACGAACATGCCCTGTCGATAGAAACGGTAGTGGGGATCTCGACGGACAAGGCCTGTAAGCCGGTTAACGTCATGGGCATGACCAA
>JAHJJI010000122.1 GCA_018823025.1 Gammaproteobacteria bacterium
AGCTTAACAACGGCAGTTCAAGCCACAGAGAACACAGAGTTCACAGAGATAGCATGGATTTCGGAGTGATTTGTTTTATCTCTGTGTTCTCTGTGAACTCTGTGGCTAAATTGTTTTTCCAAGATCAGAACTTGCGCATTTCCATGCTCAATTTTGCCGCCGCCATCTGGTCGGCGATGCGTTCAATGCGCACGGCTGACTGTTTGTAGGCGGGCTGGCGCGAGTGCGGGTCGAGCAGCCCCAGAGTCAGGCGGTTGGCGCAATCGTGAAAATGGAAGGGCAGAAAAACCATATTCTTCGGCACGCGCTGGGTCGGCATCGCCATCGCCACTGCATCCGAGCGGCGCGATACCAGCCGCACATATTCGCCCCGTTCTATGCCCAGTTCTGCCGCCAGATCCGGGTTTATTTCGATGAACGGGATGGGGCTGTATTTGTTGTTGTCGCCGATTTTTCCGGTCTTGGTGCGACCGTGCCAATGCTCGATCAAGCGCCCGGTGTTCAGCCAGATGGGAAATTTTTCATCCGGGACTTCGTTGTTGTCGATAAACGGCAAGGGGATCAGTTTGGCCTTGCCGTCGGCATAGCTGAAGCTGCCGTCCGCCGTATACAGGCGCTTGCCTCCCTTGGGCGGGGCTTCGCCATTTTTTACCTGCTCTTGCGTATAGGGCCACTGGATGCCCCGTTGCTTTTCCAGCAACTCGTGGTTCATTCCGGAGATATCGGCCAGCCGGCCGACGGACAGTTTTCCCATTTCGAGAAAGATGTCGGCGGCCTTTTCCGGGAACTTGACCTTGCCGCTCTGATTAAAGCGCTCTGCCATCCGGTTGAAGATCCATAGATCCGGCTGGGCCTCGCCCGGGGGCGGGGTCACCGGCTTCACTACGCTGATCCGACGCTCGGTGTTGGTCATCACGCCGTCTTTTTCTGCCCAGGTACCTGCGGGTAGATAAACATGGGCGTACTGGGCGCTTTCGGTGTCCTGATAGCAGTCCTGCACGGCGCAGAACTCCAGGCTCTCCATCGCCTTGCGCACCCTTGCGCTGTTGGGCAGAGACGATAAGGGATTGGTCGCGATCAGCCACAGCCCTTTGATCTGCCCGCTTTCGATGGCGTGGTAAATGTCGGTTTGAAACATGCCGCGTTTTTTGGGGAAGAACTCCGGGTCTATGCCCCAGAAATCGGCGATTTCCGCGCGGTGCTCGGGGTTTTCCAGCGCGCGGTAATTGGGCAGCCCGGAACAGGATGACCATTCGCGGGTGCCCATCGCGTTGCACTGCCCGGTGATGGACAGGCTGGTGCCGCCCGGCTTGCCGATGTTGCCGGTGATGAGCGCAAGATTGTTGATGCCGACCACGCCGTCGGAGCCGTGGGTGGACTGGTTGATCCCCATCGTCCAGATCGCCATGGCCGCGCCGGCCTTGGCATAGAGGCGAGCGACAACACGGATGGTGTCTTCGTCGATGCCGCAGATTTTGGAAGCGGTCACCGGGTCATATTTGGCGACTTCGGCGCGCAGCATATCTATCCCGTTGGTATTGGTCTCGATGTAGCTGCTGTCTTCCAGCTTTTCGGCGAAGATGACGTGCATCATCGCGTTCATCAGCACCACATCGGTGCCCGGCGTGATGGCGAGGTGGATGTGGGCGTTCTGCGCCAGCATGGTCACGCGCGGGTCGATCACGATCAGCGGAAAGCCGCGTTTTTCCTGCGCTTCTTTCATGCGCCAGTAGATGATGGGGTGCTGCTCCGGCAGGTTGGAGCCCCAGGCAAACAGACAGTCGGTATGCTCGAAATCCTCATAGCATCCCGGCGGGCCGTCAGAGCCGAAGGAGCGCTTGTAGCCGGAGACTGCGGACGCCATGCACAGGGTGGTATTGCCGTCGTAGTTGTTGGTGCCGATCAGCCCACGGGTGAGCTTGCCCAGGGTATAGAACTCTTCGGTCAACATCTGTCCGGTGGAGATGATGGCGACGGAGTCACGCCCATATTTGGCCTGGATCCGCACGATTTCGTCATGCACCTTGTCGAGAGCGCTATCCCAGGTCGTGGGCTGCCATTCCTGATGCCACTGCTCGCGCATCAGGGGGACGGTGCCGCGTCCGGCTGAAGTAAACAGCTCGTGTTCAAAAATGCCTTTCAGACATAACTTGCCGCGATTGACATCCGCATCCGCCACGCCGCGCGAAGTGACAGGCTTGCCTTCCGCATTCAGGCCGACTTCAATCGAGCAACCGGTGGAACAGTAGCCGCAGGCGGCGTATTTCCATTCGACCACGCCCTTGTCGGCGATCTTGATCGGGTTTTTTTGTTTGCGTCCGAAGAGCATGATTATTCCTCAGTAATTCTAACGGCTGGAATCGGGCTCAAGGGAAAGATAGATCAGGCCATCCCGCACTTCCACCGGGAAGCGTGCTGCGCACCCTTCATCCGGAGCCACGGCCAGCCCGGTATCGAGATGGATTTTCCAGTCGTGCAGGGGGCAGGCGACTTTCTTGCCATGCACGATGCCTTGAGAAAGTGGCCCACCTTTGTGCGGGCACTTGTCACGCAGGGCGAAGATTTCATCTCCCTGAGTGCGGAAGACGGCGATATCGCCTTTCGGGGACTTCACCAGTCGTGCTCCTAGCAGCGGAATGTCTTCGATACGGCCGACTTCGACCCAGTTTTGCTGATTGTTGGTTGTTTGCATGTTGTTTGTCCTTATTTCAGATCAGCTCAGGATAGCCATAGGCTTGTATTCGTGGGCATCCACACCCTCGCCGCGGGCTTTCCATGGATCGTCCTGGGAATATTTCTGCGATTCGTAGAAACGTTCGGCGTAGATTTTTCGCTGCTCGGCATCATCCACCACGCGTTCCTTGACGTAGGCCAGTCCGCGACGCTCTACCCAGGGTGCGGTGCGTTCCAGGTAATGCGCATCCTCGCGGTAGACCTGCATGAAGGCGGCGCAGTATTCCAGCACCTCTTCCTCGGTCTTTACATGGCACAGGAAGTCGGTGGCGCGCACCTTGATGCCGCCGTTGCCTCCGACATGCAGTTCCCAGCCCGAATCTACCGCGACCACACCAAAGTCCTTGATGGTGGCTTCGGCACAGTTGCGCGGGCAGCCCGAGACCGCCAGCTTGAACTTGTGCGGCGTCCAGGAGCCCCAGGTGAGTTCTTCCAGCTTGATTCCCATGGTGGTTGAATCCTGGGTGCCGAATCGGCACCACTGGCTGCCGACGCAGGTTTTAACCGTACGCATGGCCTTGCCGTAGGCGTGTCCGGAGACGAACCCGGCTTCGGAAAGCTCTTTCCAGATGCCCGGCAGTTGTTCCTTTTTGATCCCCAGAAGATCGAGGCGCTGGCCGCCGGTAAATTTCACTGTCGGCACTTCCCATTTCTCGGCAATCTGGGCAATCGCCATCAGCTGTTTAGGCGAGGTGTCGCCACCGAAAATACGCGGGATTACAGAGTAGGTGCCATCCTTCTGGATGTTGGCATGCACCCGCTCGTTGATGTAGCGCGACTGGTTATCGTCCACGTATTCGGACGGCCAGGCGCACAGCATGTAGTAGTTCAGCGCCGTGCGGCACTTGTTGCAGCCATCGGGGGTTTTCCATTCCATGAAATGCATCAGCGCGGGTATGCTCTTGATGCCCTGGCGGGTGAGGGTTTCGCGCACCTCGTCATGGGAATGGTCGGTACAGCCGCAGATCGGTTTTTTGGACGGCGCAGTGGAATAGTTGCCACCGACAGTCACTGCCAGCAGCGACTCCACCAGTCCGGTGCAGGAGCCGCAGGAACTGGACGCCTTGGTATGGGCGCGCACTTCATCCAGGGTAAAAAGCTTCTTGTCGCGGATGGCTTTGACGATATCGCCCTTGCAAACGCCATTGCAGCCGCAAATCTCGGCGCTGTCCGGCATGGCCGCGACGCGGGCATGAGGATCGCCGTGGCCGGAATCGCCCAGGTTGTGCTGGCCGAACAGCAGGGAAGAGCGAATATCCGAAACATCGGTCCCCTCGCGCAGCAGGTCGAAATACCAGCTGCCCTCCGTGGTGTCGCCATACAGTACCGCGCCCACCACCTTGTTGTCCTTGAGCACGACTTTTTTGTAATTGCCGCCTGCCGGGTCGGATAGCACGATGGCATCGGTGCCTTCAGCACCCATGTAATCTCCGGCGGAAAACAGGTCGATCCCGGTGACCTTGAGCTTGGTCGAGGTGAGCGAGCCGGTATAGCGGCCTATGCCATATTCGGCCAGATGATTGGCGGCTACTTTAGCCTGTTCGAACAGGGGGGCGACCAGTCCATAAGCCACGCCACGGTGGCTGACGCACTCGCCTACAGCGTAGATGCGCGGGTCGAAGGTTTGCAGGGTGTCGTTAACCACCACGCCGCGATTGCAGTAGAGACCGGCGCTTTCGGCCAGCTCCGTGTTGGGGCGTATGCCCACCGCCATCACCACCAGATCGGCGGGAATGCTATCGCCATCCTTGAAGCTCACCGCGCAGACGCGGCCGGATTCACCCGGCACCAGCGCGCCGGTCTGCTTCTCCAGCAGGAATTTGAGGCCCTTGGCCTCCAGGCTTTGTTGCAGCAGGCGGGCCGCCGGTTCGTCGAGCTGGCGATCCATCAGCCAGGGTGCGATATGCACTACGGTCACGTCCATGCCGCGCAACATCAGGCCGTTAGCGGCCTCCAGGCCAAGCAGGCCGCCGCCGATCACCACTGCATTGCGGTAGCGGCTGGACGCATCAAGCATAGCCTCGACGTCGCTGATGTCGCGGAAGGAAACGACGCCCGGCAGTTCTGCGCCAGGAATGGGCAGGATGAAGGGGTTGGAGCCGGTGGATAGCAGCAGGCGGTCATATTTCGCGCTGGTGCCGTCTTCGGCAAAGACGATACGATTTTTGCGATCGATCTTAGTCACTTTTTTGTTAATGTGCAGATGGATCTGATTCTGTTCATACCAGTCCATCTCGTTGATGATGATGTCCTGTACCGTCTGCTCGCCAGCCAGGACCGGGGACAACAGGATACGGTTGTAGTTGGGGTGAGGCTCGGCGCCGAATACGGTAATGTCGTATTTGTCAGCCGCGATTTTCAGCAGTTCCTCCAGCGTGCGCACCCCGGCCATGCCGTTGCCCACGAGAACGAGTTTCTGTTTTTGCATTTAAAGCTCCTGGATCATTTGTAGCCATATCAATACATGGCGTTCACCAGAAGCTGATAGCAACTATTGTGCCAATGCATAACTCACTGATTTGTTAAGGCATGCATTTTGTTGGTGCAGGTTGTCGTAAATCCTCCGCCCCAGATTGGAGCACGATGCACAAAATCAGGGCGGGGCGGATTTATGAGGCTGCACGCAAGAATTTGCTGCTGTCGGGGGCCAATTGTTGACAGTCTGTCAGGCTGACATCGGTGTGGTCAGCTCCTGTAGAGATCAGAAGTGTCTTTTTCGAATTGCCCGAAACAAAACAGGTCATGCCATCTCGACGCGATTCCGGCCATTCTCCTTGGCCCGATATAATCCTGCGTCAGCTCGTCCGACGAAATTTTCGGCCGAGTCCCCAGTGCAATATTCCGCCAGACCGAAGCTGCATGTTACGCGGCTGATATTGGGGAAATCGTGCATTTCCACCGCGACTCTCAGCTTTTCTGCCAAAAGCCGCATGCTCTCCGCATCACTGCCGGGTGAAAGAATGACGAATTCCTCTCCGCCCCAGCGTGCAAAAAAATCGTGTGCCCGGATTGTTTTGGAAATCAGCCGGGTCAGTTCCACCAGAACGTTATCGCCGACCTGATGGCCGTAAACATCGTTAACCTGCTTGAAATGGTCGATGTCCACAATCATGACGGCAAGCGGCAAATGATGGCGATCTGCCCTGCGCATCTCCATTTCAAAAACAACATCAAATTGTCTACGGTTGGCGATGCCGGTGAGGGCATCCGTCGTGGCCTGTAACTTGAGCTGCTCCTCGGCCCGCTTGCGATCGGTGATGTCGCGCGCAATCCCGATACCGTGCCATCGCCCCCTGATTTGAACGGAGGAAAGAGATAACTCGACAAAGCATTCAGCGCCATCCTTGCGCACAATTTCAAGCTCCACGGCCTCCCCGGTATGCCCGCTCTCCGCGGTCGCAAGCTGGTTCAATCCGGCTTCATACTTTTCCCGGTAACCAGATTGCGGGGGGACGATCAAGGCAAGAAAGTTTTTGCCCACCGCCTCTTCGCGGGGGTAACCGAAAATCTTGTCTGCCGCTTCGTTCCAATAGGTCAGCACGCCGCTGTCGTCAACCATCACAATGGCATCATGCGCCGAGCTGGTAATCAGACCGAGCAATTCCTCGCGCTCCCTGAGTTCGGCCGTCCGCTCGCTCACCAGGTTCTCCAACTCCTCCTTGCCACGCTGAAGGACCAGCTCCGCTTCCTTGATGCGGGTGATCTCCGTCCGGATCGTCACGTACTGACAAGGCTTCCCGCTGGCATCCAGGACCGGTCTGACCGTGGTTTCCACCCAATAAAGATCCCCATTCTTCTTGCGGTTGCAGACTTCGCCATGCCAGACCTTGCCGCTGGTGATGGTTTTCCACAAGACAGCAAAAAATTCTTTGGGATGGAAGCCTGAATTCAGAATCCGGTGATCCTGCCCAAGCAGCTCTTCGACGGAATATTGAGAAACCTGACAAAACTTTTCATTGACGTAAGTAATTTGCCCCAAAGCATCGGCAATGCTGACGATCGCGTGCTCGTCCAGGGCCTGCTTCTGGAATTCAAGATCCTCGACGCTTTCTTCAAGCCTGACTTTCGTCCCGCTCAGACGCAGCATCAGGTCCGACATGCTGCGGCTGACAAAGACGGCAATCAGGACTGCTAAAGCAATGGCTGCGGCCCCGCCCATCAGCATGTATGCCTGTGCGCTTTTTTCCAGCTTGGCTGCGGCGGCCACCATGTCTCGCGTTTCCTGGACCTGAAACTGGAAAAAGGCGTTGATTACCTCAAACGCTCGCGCCTGTGCAGGGATGGCCTTGGCCTGCAACAGGTGGCTCGCCTCGGCCATCCGGTCGGCCGCCACCAGGTCTACCACCTCCTGCTGCAGGTTCATGGTGACCGAGGTGAATATACCCTGCTCTTCCAGCATCTTTTTTTCTGCCGATACCAGCTCAGACGCTCGCAGTTTTGTGCGTGCCTCGCCGAATGCCGCGCCTAAATTATAAAATTGCTGGATTTTTTCATCCCGGCTGAACGGGTCGGTATCGAACGTGATGTTGTAAAGCAGGAAAGCTCTTTCCCGTGAAACGTCATACATCGTATAGGCCGAGGCGGCATGGTTGTTGTGCTCATCGGCGACATTGTCGAGCGCCGAGCTGATGGCGGACAGACGGGACAGGCTGAAAACGACCAGAGCCAGCATCAGCGCCACGACTAGGCCGAAGCCGATGGCGATCACGCGGGTCGAATAACGCTCCAGGATAAGCGAAGGTTGTTTGTCCATGTTTATCGAGACTTCAGAATGCTCTGCTATTTTTGAATTAGGTAAAGCATATTATCGCTTTTTTCAGCTGATGCTGTAATAATCACATACTCATAACATGGTCTTTATCAACAACGTATGGTAAGTGGCTATGTCTCAATCTGACAAAGCATCTCGGCTACGAAAGATGCCCAATGGTTCTTCCGAGACCGGGCCGCCGCATTTTCACCTGAACCGCTGGCCCATTGCACTGGTTTGCATTTGGACCATTGCAATCATGGCGTCTTTGTACTGGAACTATCGCCAGATCCATAGCCTCCAACTGGAACAGGCGCGCAGTGAATTACGCGCCAATTTCTTCAAAGACCAGGCGTTTCGAAAGTGGGCAACCAAACATGGCGGAGTCTATGTCCCGGTCAATCAGGAAACCGAGCCCGATCCATTTCTTGCCTATCTTCCGGAGCGAGATGTCGTCACCCCGTCCGGGCGTGTTCTTACGCTGATCAATCCCGCACTGATGGTTCGCCAGTTCAACGAGATGACGCAGCAGGATTATGGCGCCATCAGCCACATCAGCAGTTTGCGACCACTCAACCCCATCAATCAGTCTGATCCTTGGGAAACTCATGCCTTGAAGCGCCTTGCAGGGGGGGCAGAAGAGGTTGCCGAAATTACTTCCATTAACGGCGCCCCATACCTGCGCCTGATTCGCCCGATGGTCATGGTCGAGGCCTGTCTTGATTGTCATAAGCAACAGGGCTACCGGGAGGGGGAACTGGCGGGCGGCGTTAGCGTATCGGTACCCTTGGCACCGCTTGAAGAAGCGGGAAATAAACGCATGGTCGCAGTGGGGCTGGGGCACGGCATTCTCTGGCTGCTGGGCTTGGGCGGTATCGGCATGGGCGCGCGTTTGCTTGGCCGACGCATCACAGAAAGAGAGGAGGCTTATTTCGCTCTGCAAGAAAGCGAAGATCGTTCCCGTTCCATTCTCGCCACCTCGCTCGACGCCATTATCACTATTGACCGGGAAGAACGGATTACCGGCTGGAACCCGCAGGCGGAAACCATTTTTGGCTGGAGCGCCGAGGAAGTCATGGGGGAACCGCTCTCCGGCAAAATCATTCCACCCCAGCAACGCCTGGCTCATCAGCAGGGGATCAAACGACTGCTGGAATCCGGACAGGGAAGCATCATCAACCGGCGCATAGAGGTCACCGGCTTGCGCAAGAGTGGCGAGGAATTCCCACTCGAACTTGCCATTGCCTTTATTGTCACTGAAGGCAAACCCGCCTTCAGTGCTTTTTTGCGCGACATCAGCGAAAGCAAGCGCAACGAGGAAAAAATCCAGCGCGATTTTTATCTGCAAAAGACGCTGGCTGCCGTACTGGAAATTGCCATCCAGCCGGTCCCTTTCAAGGAGAGGCTGGGGAACGCCCTGAGTTCCATCCTTTCAACACCCTGGCTGGCACTGCGCGACGCCGGAACGATTTTCCTCGTTGCCGAGGATGGCGACACCTTACTCCTGGCTGCTCAGCAAGGAATCGCCGAACCCATCCTGCAACTGTGCGCCAGAGTCCCTTTTGGGGAATGCATGTGCGGTTTGGCCGCAAGGGATCGATCCCCTGTTTTCGCTTCCGAAGTAGATGAACGCCACACACGCTCTTACCCCGGCATGCTCCCCCATGGTCATTACTGTCTTCCTATCCTGTCAGGCGAAAAATTACTGGGCGTGCTGAACCTGTATCTGGAAGAGGGGCACCAGAAAAACGAAGCGGAACTTCACTTTCTCTCTGTCGTTACCCACGCCTTGGGCGGTATGATTCAGCTCCACCATGCGGAGGAACAGCTGCAACATTCCGCCTATTACGACGCCCTGACAGGGATGCCGAACCGGGCTTTGTTGCTGGAGCGCCTCGATCGTTGCCTCAAGCGGGAGGTCAGGCACAATGAGATTCGTTATGCCGTGCTGTTCCTCGATCTTGACCGTTTCAAAAACATCAACGACAGCCTCGGGCATACCAGCGGCGACCAGGTTCTGGTGACTGTCGCGGAGCGGTTGCAGCAATGCGTCCGTCCCGGCGACACAGTGGCGCGACTGGGAGGGGACGAGTTTGCCATCCTGCTCGACGATACTATCGATATTCTGGATGCCACCCAAGTGGCGGAGCGCATCCATTCCGCGATGCTCCAGCCGTTCGAATTCTCAGGTCATGAAGCGTTCATTTCCACCAGTATCGGCATTACGATTAGTAGCCCAGTATATAAAGAGCCAGAGGAGTTGCTGCGCGATGCGGATACTGCGATGTACCGCGCCAAGTCGCAGGGCACTGCCAAGACGGCCATTTTCGACGAGCAGATGCATGCCCATGTCGTTGCCCTGGTCACTATGGAAACTGAATTGCAGCGGGCAGTGGAGCGCCAGGAACTGCGCGTGCACTACCAGCCCATTGTTTCAGCCACAAGCGGGGAGACCCTCGGTTTCGAAGCATTGGTGCGCTGGCAGCATCCAGAGCGCGGCATGATCTCACCTGCCGAATTCATCCCGGTTGCAGAAGAAAGCGGCCTGATTGGCCGCATTGGCCGCTGGGTTCTGCAGGAAGCCTGCCGTGAGGCACAGGCATGGCAAACCCGATTCCCGCACAGGAACAACTTGTTTGTCAGCGTCAATCTTTCGGCCAAGCAGTTTTTGCAAACTAATTTTACCGGCGAAATCCTGAAAACTTTGCAAGAAAGTGGCTTGGAGTCATATCGCCTGCATCTGGAAATTACCGAAAGCGCCTTGCTGGACAACCCTGAAACCAGCAACCAGACTCTCGTTGAACTCAGGGCTCACGGCATTCGCCTTTACCTCGATGACTTTGGTACCGGCTATTCTTCTTTGAGTTATCTCCACAACTTCCCGTTCGACGCACTGAAAATCGACCGTTCCTTCGTTTCCAAGCTGGGGGAAGGAAGCGAGCATGTCGGAATGGTCAGCGCTATCATCGCCATTGCCGACAGTTTTGGCATGGATGTGATCGCGGAGGGCGTGGAAACCAGTGCGCAGCTTGTCCAGTTACAGGAACTGGGGTGCCACAATATACAAGGCTATTATTTCTCGCGTCCGCTCCCCATCGAGGGAGTGACAGAGTGGCTCGCCAAGGGATAGCCCCGGAAGAAGTGTTTTTCGCAGGTTAAGTCTGCACATCCCCTCTATGGGGAAAATATTCGGCCTTCTCCCTCCTTGGCTACTGCGCTGAATACAATCAGAAATGACTTCTGCCTCTAAGCGCATGAATCATGTTATTGGTTAATTCCCATTGTTCTTGCCTTGTGTTGGTGCATGCGACACCTTTGCATGTACCCTCTTCAAGCTGCTGGGCGCAGTTGCCGGCGATACAGGAAGTCCAGCACCGCACTGCGGTATTCGTGGTATTTCGGGTTGTTCGCCATGGCCAGACGCTCGCGCGGGCGCGGCAAATTGACGGTCAGAATCTCGCCGATGGTGGCCGCCGGACCGTTGGTCATCATCACGATGCGGTCGGACAGCAGGACGGCTTCGTCCACGTCGTGGGTCACCATGATCACCGTGCTTCTGGTTTCCGTGGCGATTTTCATCAGTTCGTCCTGGAGATGGGCGCGGGTCAAGGCATCCAGTGCGCCGAACGGCTCGTCCATCAACAGCACTTTGGGCTGCATGGACAGGGCGCGGGCGATGCCGACCCGCTGCTTCATGCCGCCGGAAATTTCATGCGGATACTTGTGCTCGGCATGGCTAAGCCCGACCAGCGCGAGCGCTGCCTGGGTGCGTTTTTTCATGGATGCGCTGCTTTCCGCGCGGGCAAAGACACGCTCGACCGCCAGATGAACGTTTTCGAAGCAGGTCAGCCATGGCAGCAGGGAATGATTCTGGAACACCACTCCGCGTTCCGGGCCAGGCCCGGCGATTTCCCGTCCGGCGCACAGCATTGCGCCGTTGCTGGGAATGGTCAGCCCGGCAACCAGGTTGAGCAGGGTGGATTTTCCACAGCCCGAGTGGCCGATCAGGGAGACGAACTCGC
Organism: Gammaproteobacteria bacterium; assembly: GCA_018823025.1. GTDB lineage: Bacteria > Pseudomonadota > Gammaproteobacteria > Burkholderiales > Sulfuricellaceae > Sulfuricella. Next base: position 11,506 of record JAHJJI010000122.1, read on the forward strand.
CCTGCTCGATATTGAGGTTGATATCGCGCAATGCGACGAAGGGGCCTTTCTTGGTGTCGAAAGTCATTTGCACGTTTTCGATCTGAACATATTTTTCCATGATTAACTCCTGTGAAGAGTGAGGTGTCAGGAGTGAGGAGTTGGGTTTTGCACCAGACTCCTCACGCTTCATTCCTCACTCGTAGTTAAATCGCTTTGCCAGCAGAACCAGCATCTGCTCTAGCAGTAACCCGACGATGCCGACTACGAAGATGGCGATGATGATGTGCTCGACGTTAAGGTTGTTCCATTCGTCCCACACCCAGAAACCCAGGCCGACGCCGCCGGTCAGCATCTCCGCGGCCACGATCACCAGCCAGGCCACTCCGATGGAGAGGCGGATGCCGGTCATCATGTAGGGCAGTACGGCGGGGAAGAGGATTTTGGTGAAAACCTTCCATTCCGACAGGTTGAGTACCTTCGCCACGTTCATGTAGTCCTGCGGAATGCGGTTTACGCCGACTGCGGTGTTGATGATCATCGGCCAGATGGCGGAGATGAAAATTACCCAGATCGCTGCCGGATTGGCTGCCTTGAATACCAGCAGGCCAATCGGCAGCCACGCCAGGGGGGAAACCGGGCGCAGCAGGCTGATGATCGGGGCGGTCATGGCGTTGAGAAACTTGAAGCGTCCGATCATGAAACCGAGGGGAATGCCGATTGCCGCTGCCATGCCGAAGCCGATTCCAACCCGCTCCAGCGAGGCCAGGATATTCCAGCCGATGCCCTGATCATTGGGGCCCTTGTTGTAAAAAGGGTCGCTGAACAACTGCTGTGCCGATGCCCAAGTCTTGAGTGGGCCGGGTAGTTGCGGGCTGGTCTGGGAAACCAGTGCCCAGATGCCGATGAAAATCGTCAGACCCAGCACCGGCGGAACCAGCCATTTAAAGAAATTTCTGGCTGCCATGGAAAAACGTTGCCCGGCTGCGGGCACGGGTTCGCTCACATTGATAGATGGCGAAATCTTGAAGACTTTGGCTGTGGCGACGCTTCCATCGCCTGCCGTGATTTCATTCAAGCTTTCTATGCCTGGATTCGCTGCATTCATTTTAAACTCCTGTTTGTGGGCTGCACCTCCGGGCTGGCGCAAGTGCCAGTCCGGAGACGGGCTCGTATTATGCCGAGCCGTAGGCAGCCTGTTTCATGGTAGAGGCCAGTACACCATAAGCCTCGACCCACCCTTCCTTGACCTCGGGCGTAAAGCCTGCGCCTAGCCCTTGGCCCAAAGTCCAGATCAAGGCATTGCCCACGGTGTCGAACTGCTCTGCTTTAACACCATATTCGACGTGACGGCGCCCTGATTCTTTCACCATGCCGATGATGGATTCGAGTCGGTCCAGGCTGTTGACGACCATATTGATCATGATCATGAGCTTGCGTCCTTGCTCGACCATATCCCCGTTGAACAGGCTGCGCAGGGAAGGGTCCAGTTCGAACAGGCGGTTATAAAATAGTCCGGCTGCAGTATCCTGAATGGGTACTACCTGCTGCCAGCTATTGCGAACCAGTGCTATTTTTTCAGGTGTCATGATGTCCCTTTCAAATTGTGCAAGAGTTGATTACGCTTTAACTTTGAAGCTGGCGGCGTAGGCTTTGGGGTTCTTGCCATCCCATACACTGCCATCCATAAGCTTGCTGGTACGCATGACATCCTTCGGTATGGGCGTCTTGGTCTGGGTCGCAGCCTGTTTGTACAGTTCGATCTGGTTGACCTGCCTGGCCACTGCCAGGTAGTCCGGATCTTCCTTGAGCAGGCCCCAGCGCTTGTGCTGGGTGAGGAACCACATACCGTCGGACAGGTAGGGGAAGTTCACCGCACCGTCGTTGTAGAATTTCATGTAATTGGCATCCTGCCATTTCTTTCCGTTGCCGTTGTCGTACTGGCCCAACATGCGATCCTCGATGGAGTCGAAATCGGTGTTGACGTAGGATTTCTCGGCAATGATCTTGGCTACTTGCGCCCGGTTCTTCATGTCGTCAATGTATTTGGATGCATCCAGCATTGCCATGATCATGGCTCGCGCGGTATTGGGATATTTATGTACGAATTCAGCCGTGGTGCCGAGCACTTTTTCCGGATGGTCCTTCCAGATGTCCTGGCTGGTGACGGCCGTAAAGCCCACGTTGTCGCGAATGGCTCGTGCGTTCCAGGGTTCGCCGACGCAAAATCCATCCATATTGCCTACCCGCATGTTGGCGATCATTTGCGGTGGAGGCACGGTGATGTTCTTCACGTCGGCGAATGGATTGATGCCATGCGCCGCCAGCCAGTAGTAAAGCCACATGGCGTGGGTGCCGGTGGGGAAGGTCTGGGCGAAGATATACTCGCGCGGCTCCTTCTTGATCAGCGCAGCCAGACTGGTGCCATCCACCGCACCTTTGGCCTTCAGCTGGTTGGACAGGGAAATGGCCTGGCCATTGTTGTTGATGCTCATCAGTACCGACATGTCTTTTTTTGGCCCGCCTATACCCAGCTGAACCCCGTAGATCAGGCCATACAGCACATGGGAAGCATCCAGTTCGCCGTTCACCAGCTTGTCGCGCACGCCGGCCCAGGAGGCTTCCTTGCTGGGCACGATTTTGATGCCGTATTTCTTGTCGAAGCCCATCACCGAAGCGATCACCACCGAGGCGCAATCTGTCAGAGGAATGAAGCCGATCTTGACCTCGGTCTTTTCCGGGGCATCGGAACCGGCGGCCCACGCGCCGCTCCGCACGCCGGGCGGCACCATCGCCATCAGGGCGGCTCCACCGAGAAGAGACAGGCTCTTCCTGGCGAAATTGCGGCGAGCAGGGTCTTGAAGCGATACTTCTTCTTTTCTCGAATTGTCGCGAGGTAATTTGCTCATTTCATTCTCCTTGAGGGTCGTCATTGATAGTTGCTCATCATGCCTACAGCAAGAGGTATGCCATAGCCGGAGAATGGTTATTAGTTAATTGAAATTAAATGAGTTTTATTGTAAACACGGACAATTTTCTATTCATGCGGCAGTGTCGCGGATGCACCAGAACAGGTGCGTTCTTGGGCAGTGCCGCTCCATTTTGGCGCGCGGGATTTTTAGTGAGGGGAGGGGTGCTGCGTAACTACTTGCGGTTCTTGGCCAGGAAGCGATCCAGTTGGCTGGCAAAGGCTTTGCGGTCGCTCTGGCTGAGCGTTGCAGGGCCGCCGGTTTCCACGCCGCTGCTGCGCAGGATGTCCATGAAGTCGCGCATGTTCAGGCGTTCGCGTATCGTGTCCGGAGTGTAAAATTCGCCCCTGGGGTTGAGTGCGTGGCCGCCTTTTGCGATGACTTCGGCGGCCAGCGGGATGTCGGCGGTGATCACCAGGTCGCCTGGTTCCAGATGCTGGACGATCTTGCCATCCGCCACATCGAAACCGGCAGGTACCTGAACGGATTTGATAAATCGCGATGGCGGTGTGCGCAGGAACTGGTTGGCGACCAGCGTCATGGAAATCTGCGCCCGCTCGGCGGCGCGAAACAGTATTTCCTTTATGACGCCGGGGCAGGCATCGGCATCGACCCAGATTTGCATGGACTATTCTTTCGATGTAACGCCGGATTGATGGCCGACGGAGCGGGTTGCACTGCAAAAAACTGTTGAACCGCAAAGGACGCCAGGGACGCGAAGGAATTCAAGGGCTTGAGCTAGTAAATCTGCGTACCGGGTGGGTGATGAGGAATGATTCAAATTTTTTTGTTTTCCCTTGCGAACCTTAGCGCCCTTTGCGGTGAAATGCCTTTTTCAGGATTCTTCTTCGGGTAATTCAAGGCGTTCCAGCACTTGCCGGGCCAGTCCGCGGCAGACGTTGTTCAGCATCGTCGGCAGGCTGGGCGGAACCTGCGATTCCAGCAACAGCTTGCTGGCGCTCACCGCGTACACCGGATCGAGCAGGCGCGGCCGGTAATCCTGCATTAGTTCGTCCAGCGAACGCTCCGCCGTCATCTGTTGCCACGCATTGGTCGGCCATTGGGACGGAATGCCGTAAGCTTCGGGGAACGCGTCAAGGTCGTTGCGCACGGTGCGGATGTCCTCGTGAGAATCGCGAAAAGGCAGCAGAACGAGGTCCGATACTTCGTAGAGTTGGCTATCCATTTCCGGGCGATTGCCGCCGCCGTCGATTACCCCCAGCCACTCCGGCATGGATTCCAGTTTGGCTATGATCTTTTCAAGCTTGTCAGGTGAACGGCCATCGATGGGCGTATAGCGCCGATCTCCTCGCGCCAGGGGCTCCCGAGATGTATCTGTGAGTACCGCGATAGAGCGCATGCCGAGCAGCCCAAAGCCGTGGCACAGCATGTGCGTAATACTGGTTTTGCCGGTGCCGCCTTTGTTGCCGATGATGCAAATCAGCCGTTTCACGCGCCCTCCATCCATGCTGTCCAGAGAAAAATCAGGTCATATCCCGGATGTAGCGTAGCGAAATTTCGGAACGTTGTCAGCAGCGGGTTTATTTATTCCAGGTAGCGCAGATTACTTGCGGCTGGCCTCGTTGCGCGCACGCTGGGCGTCAGCATTGCGCTTGATCCGGCGCCGGTCCAGCCACCAAGCCATTACCGGCAGCAAGAACAGCCCCCCCGGCGCTACGAACAGGATGATGTAGGGGCTTATCCTCGCCAGATTGCGCAAGTGCTTCCGGATATGCTGTCGATCATCCTTGGTCCAGTGATAACCGTTGCGCTGCTTCATGAGCAGCGGCATTAGATCACGCATCTGGGTCATCTCTTCCAATAGCTGCGTCCGCTCCCGATTCTGGAGCGCGAAGAATCCCTTGCCCAAGCGTAATGCAGGGGCAAAAAAAACGGCAGATACGGCTCCGAATTGGCAGAGCAATTTTGTGATTGGCTTGAGCACGGGAGTAAAGTTCGGCGTATGTTGCGAGAATACCGCCTGATGGGGTTTTCGCGCAAGCGGGCGCACGGGGCGGGGCGTTGCGCGCAGCGGAATACGCAACGACATGGATTATTTCATTTTGGAGGGCAGTTTGATCCTCTTGCCGGCGACCATGAACGCGCCTGTGCCGAGATGATGAATCGTTCGTGGATGTTTTATCGAGGGGTCTGTCCACGCCTGGAGTACTTCGAGGATAAAGAAGTCGTATCGGGCCACCATTTTTCCGTCGACGACCTTGCATTCAAGGCTGGCATAGCATTCGTCGATGAGGGGTGCCCGGACGCACGAGGCGGCTACTGGCGTGAGGCCAAAGTGCTTGAACTTGTCGATATTGCGACCGGTAGTGTTGCCGCAGCCCACCACCTTTTCCGCCAGTTCCACCGTCGGGATGTTGATCACGCATTCTTTGGTGGCCTTCAGGATGTCGAACGAGTGGTTCCGGTTGCTGATCACGCACCCCACCAGCGGCGGCTCGAATTCGATCATGGTGTGCCACGATTGGGCCATGATGTTCATCCGCTCCTTGCCGGCGGTCGTAATCAGCACGACCGGCCCCGGTTCGAGCAGGCTATAGACCTTGGGCAAGGGAAAGGAATTCTTTGCCATCTCGGCACCGCGTTTCGACACTCCGCATAATTATTGGCGTTTTGAGAGAATTAGAATTACACCCCGTTCTTCTTCAGCCATGCCTGCATGCGCTTCCATCCGTCTTCGGCGGCACCCTTGCGGTAGCTGGGCCGGTAATCGGCGTGAAAGGCATGGGGCGCGTCGGGATAGACATGAAGCTCGGACTTGCCGCCAGCCTTTTTGATGGCGGCATTCATGGCCTCCACATCGTCCAGCGGGATCCCCTGATCCTGGCCGCCATAAAGCCCCAGTACCGGCGCCTTCAGTTGCGTCGCCAGGTCGAGTGGTTGTTTTGGTGAAAGCGCGCTGTCCACCCCGTCAAGCCGACCGTACCAGGCCACGGCGGCCTTGAGGCGGGGGTTGTGAGCAGCGTACAGCCAGGTGATGCGTCCACCCCAGCAGAAGCCGGTGATCGCCAGGCGCGACGTGTCGCCGCCATGAGACTTGGCCCATGCCTCGCAAGCATCAAGGTCGCTCATGACCTGGGCGTCCGGTACTTTGGCGACGATGTTGTCGAGGATGTCCTGGATGCTGCTGATTTTGCGCGGATCGCCGTGGCGCGCAAACAGTTCCGGGGCGATAGCCAGGTAGCCGAGCTTGGCCAGCCGCCGGCAGATATCGGCGATATGCTCGTGGACACCGAAAATCTCGGAAATCACCAGGATGACAGGAAAATTGGTCCCTTTGTCGGGTTGCGCACGATAGGCGACCATGTCGCCATCCCCGGTGGGAACCTTGATTTCTCCTGCAATCAGGCCTTCGGCGCCGGTTTTGATCACGCTCTCAGCCATCACCGGTTGAGTGGCGAGGGCGAAGCCCACGCCCAGCATGCTTATGACGAAAGCACGGCGGGTGAAGGGGGTGTTGGGGACCAGGCTGTCGAATTCGGGATTGCTGGATCGGGGTGTCATCTTGCTCATTTTGTTGACTCCAATGTAGAACAGAATATGGGGAAGTAAATCGGCTTCGCTTGCTCTTTTTAGGTACGCATCTTAACTGACCAAATAGTGTCGCTCAGTGGGGTAGGGGGGGGCGAGTGCCAGAAGAAGGCATTCAGTCACCCCGGGGTTATTTCTCCAGATATTGCAGCTTGCCCTCGACCCCCTTCCATTTTTCCGCCTCGGAAAGAGGCTCCTTCTTCAAGGTGATGACGGGCCAGGTCTTTGCCAGTTCCGCATTGATTTCGAGAAATTTTTCCTGTCCCGGTGGCAGGTCCGCCTCAGCAAAAATCGCTTCAGCCGGGCATTCCGTCACGCATACGTCGCAATCGATGCATTCATCCGGATCGATCACCAGAAAATTAGGTCCCTCGTGAAAGCATTCCACCGGACAAACAACCGCACAGTCGGTGTACTTGCAGAGGATGCAGTTTTCGGTCACTACATAAGTCATTTTTCGTACCTCAAGTCGTAACCATTTAAAAATAGCAGATTGAAATATTTCGGTGTGATCCTGAAATAGGATTGTCCAAATTTGCCGTTTCAGGAGGCTTGGCGAGCAGGTTCAGAGTAATGTGAACGTATCGTAATAAACCTTACTATTTGTACGGTATACACTTCATGACATATATCAATAAAAAGGGGTTGCCATGAACGCTCGTACTGTACCATTTCCATTCTCATTTCTGCTGTTCCTGGCCGCGTTGTTTGCATCTGCCACGGCAATTGCCGATGAGAGTAGGCTGCAGGTTAGTCCGTCATCGGTCCTGATGAATGTGGGCGCCACAGCCACACTGGCTGTATCGAATGCTTCCGGTTCGGTTTCTGTTGCTTCCCACGAAACGTCTGTAGTGAGCGCTTCCTATGCCAATGGAAAAGTTGCGCTGAAAGGGCTCAAGGCGGGCTCGACCACCGTTACCGTAAAAGACCGCAAGAGCAGTAAAGAAATACCGGTCTTCGTGATGGCCGCAAGCACAGGCGGTGGTACGACAACGGGTGGCACCACGACCGGCACTTATACGCTTTTGGCGTGGAACGATCTCGGTATGCACTGTGTGGATGGCAAGGACTACTCTGTTTTCTCGATTCTGCCCCCTTACAACAATTTGCACGCGCAGCTGGTCAATTCCGCAACGGGCAAGATGATTGGCAGCAACGTGACGCTTACTTACGAAGCGGTCGCCGATAGCACCGGTTCCATCAACACCACCAGTTCGAACAAGACCAACTTCTGGCAATATGTGGGATCCATCTTCGGTACCAATCTTGCCAATGATGTGGGCCTTACGGGAAACCCCACTGCTTCAACCAAGCCCGCAGCGATGAAATACAACACCACCTTTGGCTGGTTCGAGGCGGAAGGCATACCCATTACGCCGGTGGATGACCAGTTCCGCAAGAATTATTATCCCATGGTGAAGGTCGTTGCCAAGGACCTTTCCGGCAAAGTACTGGCGAGCACCAAAACCGTGCTCCCGGTGAGCGACGAAATGACCTGTAAAGCGTGTCACGCTTCCACCACCAGCACTAACACGGCAATGATAGCGGCCAAGCCGGCGGCTGGCTGGGTCAATGATGCGGATCCGGAAAAAGACTGGAAGAAAAATATCCTGCGCCTGCACGATGAAAAGAAACTGACCAATACGGCTTTCCGCGCTGCCTTGACTCAGCTGGGCTATAGCTCTGCCGGTTTGGTCGCGACGGCACAGGCGGGCAAGCCGATCCTGTGCGCCGCCTGCCATAGTTCCAATGCTTTGCCGGGTACCGGGGTTGCTGGCATTACCCCGCTTACCCAATCGTTGCATACCAAGCACGCCGCCGTGAAAGATCCGGTAAGCCAGATCGCTCTGGGCGACAGCACCAACCGCACTGCCTGCTATATGTGCCATCCGGGTTCTGATACCCAGTGTTTGCGCGGACCGATGGGCGATGCCTTGGACGCCAGCGGCAAGCCGGCGATGAATTGTCAGAGCTGCCATGGCAACATGCAGGCGGTGGGCAGCGCGACGCGGATTGGCTGGTTGCAGCAGCCTACCTGCCAGTCCTGCCATCATGACGGTAAACGGGAAATCAGCGGCGTGAATGCCAATGGTGTCGTGAAAACATGGGCGGATCAGCGATTTGCTTCCAACCCCAATACGCCGGCTGCTGGCTACAATCTGTATCGCTTCAGCAAGGGTCATGGCAACATGCAGTGCGAGTCATGTCACGGCGCGACCCATGCCGAGTACCCGAGTTCGCACGTGAACGATAACGTGCAGAGCCTGGCGGTTCAGGGCCATACCGGCACCATCAATGAATGTACGGCGTGCCACAAGACTGTGCCCATGACCACGACTGGCGGACCACACGGCTTGCACACCATCGGCCAAAGCTGGGTTTCTGGGCATGAGAACGCAGCGAAGGCTGGCACCACGGCCTGTGCTTACTGCCACGGTGCTGATTATCGCGGCACCGCGCTGAGCCAGGTCAAGATGGCCAAGACCTTCACGGTGGAAAATGGGTCGAAGAGTTTCGCCGCCGGGCAGAAAGTGGGCTGCTACGACTGCCATAACGGACCGAATCCATAACGATAGAGTCTAAACCCCAAAGCAAAACCGCCCCATCCGGGGCGGTTTTTTTTGTGCGCCCGGCAGGGCGCACTGGCAAGGTGGGTTTTACGCCTTCACCCCTTCCCATGCTTTTTGCAGCCTTTTGACTGATACCGGATAAGGCGTCTTCAATTCCTGCGCAAACATCGACACCCGCAATTCTTCCATCATCCAGCGAAACTTGTGTAGTTCCAGGTCGCTGATCCCTTCCTTGCGGTGCTTCTCCAGCCGTTTCTGATAATCCTGCCATAGCGCACGGATGGCAACAGTGTATTTGGTGTCGCGCTCGACCGCGCCGGAGAGTTTTTCCAGTCGGCGCACGGTGGCCTTGAGGTAGCGCGGAAGGTGTTGCAACTGCTCCCACGGGGTGGCGCTGAGAAACCCTTTGTAAATCAGATTGGCGAGCTGCTCGCGAATGTCGGCGGCGACGTTGCCGGGCGGCTTGGCGGCGAGTCTGGCCTGGATTGCCTGATAGTCGGCGGCGATGGTGGTCAGGATACGGCAGGCGCCATCCGAAACCGCAGCGAGGCGGGTGCGGGCGCGGTCTTTCAGGGTGGCAAAGTCCTTGGTGGTGCGAGGCAGTTCGTCGTCGCCAATGAAGGCGCGGTCGGTGATGGCGGTGAGCAGGTCTTCTTTCAGGTCGTCGGAATTAGCGATGGCGCGCAGCAGAATGGCGGTCTGGGTGAAGCCGGGCAGGCTTTTTTCCAGCTGCTTCAGCTGCGGGTTGAGGGTGAGCCGCAACAGTCGTCGCACACCGGCGCGCATGGCCGCATCTGCCGCTTCGGCAGTGTCGAATAATCGGATCGAGACCGAATCGCCATCGTCCTCCAGCGCCGGGTAGCCGGTGAGTTGCTGGCCGTGACGAGTGAAGGCGATCGTCGCCGGCAGGTCGCCAAAATCCCAGTTGGTGAGGCCTTCCTTCTCGATGTCGAGTTCCGGAGTTTTGGCGAAGGTTAGGCGTGCGGCCTGGCCAAGTTTTTCCTTGAGCGCGGCGAGGTCGCGGCCGGAGGCCATTTCGACGCCAGCCTCATCCACCACCTTGAAATTCATGCGTAGATGAATTGGAAGATCGGATTCTTTCCAGATGTCGGGCGGTATTTCCTGGCCTGTTTTCTTGCGGAGGAAGGAGGCGAGTGATTCAGTAAGCAAGCCTTGACCAGGAACCATTACTTCCAGCGCAGCGGTCACGAAATCCGGTACCGGCACGCAGGCGCTACGCAGCCGCTTGGGCAACGATTTGACCAGTGCCGTGAGCTTCTCGCGGATCATGCCCGGCACTAGCCAGTCGAAGCGCTTGGCGTCCAGCTGGTTCAGGAGGTGCAGGGGCACGGTGAGGGTGACGCCGTCGAGCGGGTGGCCGGGTTCAAAACGATAACTGAGGCGACAGGTGGTTTCGCCTACCATCAAGGTTTCCGGGAACAGCTCGACGGTGACGGCATCGGCGCCGTGGCGCATCAGATCGTCCTTGTTCATGTACAGCAGGCGTTTGTCCTTGGCTTCCGCAACGCGCCGCCACTTGTCGAAGTCGGTCCCGTTGTGGATGCCCTCCGGTATGCGTGCGTCGTAGAAGGAGTAAATACGCTCCTCGTCTACCAGCACGTCCTGGCGGCGCGACTTGTGCTCCAGTTCCTCGACTTCGGCGACCAGATTGCGGTTGTGCTCGAAGAACGGTGAACGGGTGTTGAATTCACCTGCCACCAGCGCGCCCTTGATGAAGATGTCGCGCGACTCGGCCGGGTTGATGGTGCCGTAGTGGACGCGGCGGCGCGGCACCAGGGTCAGACCGTACATGCTGACGCGTTCGTAGGCTGCGACCTGGGCGGTGGTCTTTTCCCAGTGGGGATCGAAATAATGGCGGCGCAGCAGGTCGGCGGCGACCTTCTCCACCCATTCCGGCTCGATCTTGGCGGCGCAGCGGGCGTAGAGCTTGGTGGTTTCGGTCAGTTCCGCCGCCATCACCCATTTCGGCGCTTTCTTGTAGATCACTGAGCCGGGAAAGAGGTGGAACTTGATTTCGCGTGCGCCGGCGTATTCCTGGGTTTCGGTCTTGACGCCAAGATTGCCGAGCAGACCGGCCAATAATGCGCGGTGGATTTCCTCGTAGCTGGCCGGGGTCTGGTTCGGGCGCAGGCCGATCTCGACCACCTGGGCGTGGAGCTGGCCGTGGATCTCGCGCCACTCGCGCAATCGCGTGGCGGAGAGGAAATGCTCGCGGCACAGGTCGAGCAGCTTACGGTTGGATTTCTTATGTTTCAGCGCCTCGTCGTAGAACGCCCACAGCTTGATGTAGGCGATGAAGTCGGAGTTGTCGTCCTGGAACTGGCGGTGCTTGTCGTCCGCCGCCTGCTGGCGATCCATCGGTCGGTCGCGCGGGTCCTGCACGGACAGGGCGGAGGCGATGATCAGTACTTCGGTCAAACAGTTTTCCGCCTTGGCTGCGAGGATCATGCGGGCGATGCGCGGGTCGATCGGGAATTTGGCGAGCTGGCGGCCGGTTTCAGTCAGGGCGCGCTGCGCATCCACCGCGCCGAGCTCTTCCAGCAACTTGAAGCCGTCGACGATGGCGCGTGAGTCGGGTGGTTCGAGGAACGGGAAGTCCTCAATGTCGGCCAGCCCCAGCGCCTTCATGCGCAGGATTACGGCAGCCAGGTTGCTGCGCCGGATTTCCGGGTCGGTAAAGGCGGGGCGGGTGTTGAAGTCTTCCTCCGCATACAGCCGCACGCACACCCCGCTCATCACCCGGCCGCAACGGCCGGCGCGCTGGTTGGCGGAGGCCTGGGAGATTTTTTCGACCTGCAAACGCTCCACCTTGGAACGATAGCTGTAGCGCAGCAGGCGGGCGTAGCCGGGGTCGATGACGTAGCGGATGCCGGGCACGGTGAGCGAGGTTTCCGCCACGTTGGTGGCGAGGACGATGCGGCGCGCCCCACCGGGTTTGAATACGCGCTCCTGCTCGGCGGCTGAAAGGCGGGCGAACAGCGGCAGGATTTCGCTGCCTGCCGGGTGGTGCTTCCTCAGCGCCTCGGCGGTGTCGCGGATCTCGCGCTCGCCGGGGAGGAAGATCAGGATATCGCCGGAGCCGGTGCGCGAGACCTCGTCCACCGCGTCGAGGATGGCCTCCTCGATATTCGCTTCGCTAATATCTTCTTCTACTTTTCCGGCCTCATTCTTGCGCTGGTGTAGCGGGCGGTAGCGCATTTCAACCGGATACAGCCGACCGGAAACCTCGATCACCGGTGCGCCGTCGAAGTGATTTGAAAACCGTTCTGCGTCGATGGTGGCCGAGGTGACGATGACCTTCAGGTCGGGGCGCTTGGGCAGGATCTGCTTCAGGTAGCCGAGCAGGAAATCGATGTTGAGGCTGCGCTCGTGTGCCTCGTCGATGATGATGGTGTCGTAGGCGCTAAGGAAGCGGTCATTCTGGGTTTCCGCCAGCAGGATGCCGTCGGTCATCAGCTTGACGTAGCTGTCTGCGCTGGTGTGGTCGGAAAAGCGTACTTTGTAGCCGACGATCTGTCCGAGCGGACTTTTCAGTTCCTGCGAGATGCGCGAAGCCACAGTGCGGGCGGCGATGCGCCGGGGCTGGGTGTGGCCGATCAGGCCGGCTGCTCCGCGCCCGAGTTCCAGGCAGATCTTCGGCAACTGGGTGGTCTTGCCCGAGCCGGTTTCGCCGCAGACGATGACCACCTGGTTGGCGGCGATGGCGGCGGCGATGTCCGCCCGTTTGCCCGAGACCGGCAGTTCTTCAGGGTAGGTGGGAACGGGCAGCCGCTCCAGCCTTTGTTTCAGCCGCCCGGCAGAGCGCTCCACTGCGCCTTGCAGTTGCTGTAGCGGGGAGTCCACAGGCTTGTTGGCGGCGGCCAGTGCGCGCAGCTTGTCCAGTTGCCGCCGGAAAGCGTGGCGGTCTGAGATCATGCAGGAGGAAATAGCGGCGGCGAGGGTTCGGAGTTTCTGTTGCACGGCGGTTTGCGGGTAAGCAGGTGTGGCCGGAATTATACACCCGGGACAAGTGGAAATTACTTGACCAAATTACTTGGTATTTGTATATTGAAATCGAACCAAGAACATACCTCCCCTGTTCCGCCTTGCCGATTCGTCGGCGGGCGGTTTTTTTTGTCGTTTTTTCGTCTAATTCAAACTTGTATAAGATATCTTAGATAGATTATATGATGGTGGTTGCCTGGCTTCTCGAGTCATGGTAATTTGAACATATTATCGACAGTTTTGTCTTAAATGGTTGTACATATCGTCATAAGGGGTGTTTCGATGTCTCAAGCACATATGGTTACTCTCGACGGCAATGAAGCCGCTGCCTATATCGCCCACCTGACCAACGAGGTGATCGCGATTTACCCGATTACCCCTTCCTCGCCGATGGGGGAATACGCCGATGCCTGGTCGGCGGAGGGAGTCAAAAATCTGTGGGGTACCATCCCGGAAGTGATCGAGATGCAGAGCGAGGGAGGCGCTGCTGGCGCCATACACGGCGCGCTGCAGACGGGTTCCCTGGCGACCACCTTTACCGCCTCGCAGGGCCTGCTGTTGATGATCCCCAACATGTACAAGATCGCCGGTGAGCTGACGCCCTTCGTGATGCACGTGGCGGCGCGCTCGCTGGCGGCGCAGGGCCTGTCTATTTTTGGCGACCACAGTGACGTGATGTCGGTTCGGGCCACCGGATTCGCCTTCCTTGCCTCCAATTCGGTGCAGGAAGCGATGGACATGGCGCTGATTGCCCAGGCTGCTACGCTTGAATCGCGCGTACCTATCCTGCATTTCTTCGACGGTTTCCGCACCTCGCACGAGGTGGCCAAGGTCGAGCAGGTGCCGGTCGAGGTAGTGCGCGCGATGATCGACGACAAGCTGGTATTCGCTCACCGCGCCCGCGCGCTGTCACCAGACCATCCTGCGATTCGCGGCACGGCGCAGAACCCGGACGTGTACTTCCAGGCGCGCGAGACGGTCAATCCGTTCTATGACCGCATGCCGGAAATCGTGCAGAGAACCATGGACAAGTTCGCCGGATTGACCGGCCGCCAGTACCATCTGTATGAGTATGTCGGTGCGCCAGATGCCGAGCGCGTGATGCTGTTGATGGGGTCCGGCGCAGAGGCGGCCGAGGAAACCGTAGATCACCTCAACGTTCACGGCGAGAAAGTGGGCATGGTGAAGGTGCGTTTGTATCGGCCATTTGCGGCGGATGAACTGCTCAAAGTCATTCCGGCCACGGCGAAGCACATTGCCGTGCTCGACCGTACCAAGGAGCCGGGCGCAGACGGCGAACCGCTTTATAAGGATGTAGTGACGGCAATTGCCGAATCCTGCGGCCACAGCGTTTGCCATTTCCCCAGCATGCCGCGTGTGGTCGGCGGGCGCTACGGCCTGTCTTCCAAGGAGTTCACGCCGGGCATGATCAAGGGCGTATTCGACGAACTGAAAAAGGATAGGCCAAAAAACCATTTCACCATCGGCATCATCGACGATGTCACCCACACCAGCCTGGACTGGGACGCAGATTTCCGTACCGATGCCGGCCATGGCGTGAATCGCTGCATGTTCTACGGTCTGGGAGCGGACGGCACGGTGGGCGCCAACAAGAACACCATCAAGATCCTGGGCGAGGAAACCGAGCTCTATGGCCAGGGCTATTTTGTTTACGATTCGAAAAAGGCCGGTGCGGCGACCATTTCCCACTTGCGCTTCTCGTCCAAAGCTATCCATTCACCCTACCTGATCGGTAACAACGAGGCCAACTTCGTCGGCTGTCACCAGCCGGTTTTCCTCGAACGCTACGACATGCTGAGTTCGGCTGCGGAAGGGGCGGTTTTCCTGCTCAATTCGCCGGAGCTGGCAGACAAAGTGTGGAACACCCTGACGCATACGATGCAGCAGCAGATCATCGACAAGAAGCTGGAATTCTACGTCATCGATGCCTACGCTATCGCCAAGGCAACCGGCATGGGCAACCGCATCAACACCATCATGCAGACCTGCTTCTTCGCCATTTCCGGTGTGCTGCCGCGCGACTTGGCGATCGAGAAGATCAAGCATGCCGCCGAAAAGTCCTACAGCAAGAAGGGCATGGCGGTGGTGGAAGCCAACTGGAAGGCGATCGACGAAACCATCGCCAACCTGCACCAGGTGGAAGTGCCGGCGCAGGCCACCAGTACCCACAAGATGCCGGAGACCGTGCCAGTCTTTGCACCCGAGTTCGTGCGCAAGATTACTGCCGAGATCATGGCCGGCCATGGCGACCGGCTGCCGGTCAGCGCGCTGCCCAACGATGGTACTTGGCCCACCGGCACTTCGCAGTGGGACAAGCGCAACCTGGCGCAGGAAATCCCGGTGTGGGACGAGGAGCTGTGCATTTATTGCGGCAAGTGCCCGTTCGTCTGCCCGCACACTGCTATCCGCTCCAAGGTTTTTCCGGCCAGCATGGCCAAGAACGCACCGCCCACTTTCAAGCATATTCAGGTCAAGGGCAAGGAATTCGAGCAGGGTATGCACATCAGCTACCAGGTTGCACCCGAAGATTGCACCGGTTGCACCTTGTGCGTGGATATCTGCCCGGCGGTTTCCAAGGTCGATGGCCACAAGGCGCTGGAAATGCGGCCCCAGGCTGCACTACGTGAACAGGAGCGCGAGAATTTCAAGTTCTTCCTGACGTTGCCGGAGTTCGATCGTACCAAGCTGCGCACCTCCACCATCAAGGGTGCGATGGTGATGGAGCCCTTGTTTGAATTCCCCACCGCCTGTATCGGCTGCGGCGAAACGCCCTACATCCGTCTTGCCAGCCAGCTGTTTGGCGACCGCATGGTGATTGCCAACTCCACCGGTTGCTCCTCGATCTACGGCGGCAACCTGCCGACCACGCCCTACAGCCAGAACGCCGAAGGACGCGGCCCGGCCTGGGCGAACTCGCTGTTCGAGGACAACGCCGAATTCGGCCTGGGTTTCCGCGTCAGCATCGACAAGCATGCCGAGCATGCCGGCGAATTGCTGGAGAAGCTGAAGGGCCGCATCGACGGCGCGTTGGTGGATGCCATTCTTAATGCGGATCAGACCACGGAAGCCGGTATTTTCGCCCAGCGCGAGCGCGTCGAGCAGCTGCGCCAGGTTCTGGCCGGCATCGATGTCGCCGAGGCGCGGCAGCTGGAAAGCCTGGCCGATTACCTGGCGAAGAAAAGCGTGTGGATTATCGGCGGCGACGGCTGGGCCTACGACATCGGCTTCGGCGGTCTGGATCATGTTATCGCCACCGGTCGCAACGTCAATATCCTGGTGCTGGATACTGAGGTCTATTCCAACACCGGCGGCCAAGCCTCCAAGGCCACGCCTCGCGGCGCCATGGCCAAGTTTGCCGCCGGCGGCAAGCACACCGGCAAGAAGGATCTGGCGCAGATCGCCATGAGCTACGGCCACGTCTACGTCGCCCATGTCGCCTACGGCGCGAAGGACGTCCACACCCTGAAGACCTTCCTCGAGGCGGAATCCTACGACGGGCCGTCGCTGATCATCGCCTACAGTCCTTGCGGCGAGCACGGTTACGATCTGAGCAAGCAGCACCAGCAGCAGGAACTGGCGGTGAGCTCAGGTCATTGGCCGCTGTTCACCTTCGATCCGCGGCGCGAACAGGCAGGCAAGAATCCGCTCAAGCTGGATTCGCAGAGGCCGTCCGTGTCCTACCGCGAGTTCATCCAGAATGAGCCGCGCTTCCGCGGACTGGTGAAGGAAATGGATAGTGACGGCGGGGAAGTGCTGGCGTTTTACGAGAATGAACTGCAGAAGCGCTTCGCTTTTTATGAGCAGATGGCGGGTGTTTCCAGCAAGGGGGCCGAAACTGGCGTAAAGAAGGAACCAACTGAAACTTGATTGGTCTTACTTAATGTGTTTCCTCCCCTTGGCCGTGCCGGCATTTTTGGCGCGGCTTTTTTTTGGATATTTGTCATCCATTCGGAGAATTAGTGAATCGCAGGGTGAGGCCCTGGAGTTATGTCGCTCAATACGGGAGTTCCAGATTTTTTCCTCCGAAACTCCAGCATTGAGGAAAATCCCACTAGCAGCATCCCATATGCAACAATAACTTTATCCGCTATATATTCATGAGGCGGCATAGCGATTGGGTTATAGGTAATTTCTACTGATGGAGAGGCATATGGACGTCTGGCTGGAATTGCTCTCGGCTTTGCATTCGCATATTCCCGCCCTGGTGGCCGTAGTGGTTGTCGCGCTACTGCTTTGGGGTATGAACTGGCTCTTGCTCGACCGCCACCCTGAATTGGGGGCGGAGTTGCGGTTGCCGCGCCAGCTCATCATGCTGCTGCTTACCCTGGCGGGTGTATTGCTGGTGATTCTGCTCATTCCGATGTCGGATACGACACGCGGTCAGGTGCTGAGCTTGATCGGGCTGGTTCTGACCGGCGTTGTCGCGCTTTCTTCAACCACCTTTGTTGCGAACGCCATGGCTGGGCTCATGCTGCGAGCGGTGGGCGGTTTTCGCTCGGGGGACTTCGTCCGCGTCGGTGAACAGTTTGGTCGGGTGACGGAAAGAGGGCTGTTCCATACCGAAATCCAGACGGAAGATCGCGAGCTGACAAGCTTGCCGAATCTGTACCTGGTCAACAATCCGGTGACGGTCGTTCGTACCTCCGGCACCATCGTTTCCACCACGCTGTCGCTGGGCTACGATATCTCCCGCATACGCATTGAGGCATTGCTGAAAAAAGCGGCGGAAGATGCCGGGCTGGAAGAACCCTTCGTCCAGATCAGGAATCTGGGAGATTTCTCGGTTTCATATCGAGTTGCGGGGTTTCTTGCCGAGGTCAAGCAACTCCTGACGGTAAGGTCGAACCTGCAAAAAGGCATACTGGACGAACTGCACGGTAATGGCATCGAGATCGTTTCCCCTGCGTTCATGAACCAGAGGCGGTTGCCGGAGGGGCGCGTGATGATTCCACAGGAGGATCATGCGGAAAGAATAACGCATGAAGCGGCCGCGGAGGAAGAGCCGGAAACCCTGATTTTTGACAAGGCGGATGAAGCGGAAAAGCTGGAAATGGAGCAAAATGAGCCGATGCGCCTCAAGCAGCGTCTTGAGGAACTCGAGGCGCTCAAGGAGGAGGCAGTGGAAACCGAACAACCCCCAATTGCAGCTGAAATCGATGCAACCAGGCAACGCCTGGAAGCGCTTACGAGCCAGTTGGACAAAAAACCAAAAAAGTCAGTTTAGTCGCTGATAATTGCTTTAAGGCGGGGTTGGTTGATGCTCACATCAGCCGGCAACCTTACAGCAGCAAATGCCCAATGTTTATTGCGCGCCATTTATTTGTGCCTCAAATAGCGCGCATCGTCGAAGGTGCTGAGCCAGAGCGGGCTGTAAACCGCCATCAGGGTGATGGCCATGCCGGTGGTGACTGCCTCGGACCAGGCCATCAGGATGAAGTAGGGCAGGTAGTCGTGGTAGAGGTAGGCGGGCGGGTA
>JAHJJI010000123.1 GCA_018823025.1 Gammaproteobacteria bacterium
CTGCGCAATCTGTATCTTGCCGGCGAGCCACTGGACGAGCCGACCGCGCGCTGGATCGCCGATGCGCTCAAGGTCAATATCATCGACAACTACTGGCAGACCGAGACCGGTTGGCCGATCCTGTCCAGTGTGCCGGGCATAGAAGATACGCCGCGCAAGTTCGGCTCACCCAGCTTCCAGGTGTATGGTTTTAACCTGAAACTGCTGCACGAGAGTACCGGTCAGGAAGTGGGAGTCAACGAGAAGGGCGTACTGGTAGCGGTGCCTCCGCTGCCACCGGGTTGTTTGTCCACGGTATGGGGTGACGACACGCGCTTCGTCAACACCTACTTCTCGACTTTCGAGACCGAAAAGGTCTACTCCACCTTCGATTGGGCGACCCGTGACGAGGATGGCTACTATTTCATTCTTGGCCGCACCGACGATGTCATCAATGTCGCCGGACATCGCCTGGGCACGCGCGAGATCGAGGAGGCCATTCAGGCCCATCCCAACATCGCCGAAGTGGCAGTGGTTGGCATTCACGACGAGTTGAAGGGGCAGGCAGTCATGGCCTTCGCTGTGGCTAAGGATGCGAGCCGCACTTCAACTCCGGAAAGTGCTGCCCAGATGGAAAAGGAAGTGATGGCGACCGTAGACAAGGAGCTAGGCGCCATCGCACGTCCCGCCAAGGTGCATTTCGTTTCGGTATTGCCGAAAACCCGCTCCGGCAAGCTCCTGCGCCGCAGCATGCAGGCGCTGGCAGAAGGGCGTGAACCCGGAGATTTGACCACGCTGGACGATCCGGCTTCTCTTGAACTGATACGGAATGTCATTGCACAATGGCGAAAAGACTGACTATTTGGAGCTCACGATTTGTATTATCAGGCGCTATTCCGTAACCTATACTCAATCAAAATAAAAATCACAGGTCTGTAATGGAAGCTATCAACCAGAACCGCTTCAAAGAACTGAAGGCAACGGGACAGTTGCCCTCACCGAAGGTCGTGGCGCTTGCCCTGCTGAATTTGATGCAGCAGGAAGACGTTACAATCCAGAGTATTGCGCATGTTGTTCAAACCGACCCGGCCCTTTCCGGGCGCTTGATCAAATTCGCCAATTCGCTGCATTTCAATACGCGCCGCCCTATCGCTTCGGTTTCCGAAGCGGTGATGATGATCGGCCTGCCTATGGTACGCCAGTTGGTGCTGGGATTTTCGGTTTTATCCGATCATCGCAATGGCAAATGCAATGCTTTCAATTACCAGCAATTCTGGTCGTGTTCACTGGCTACAGCCATCGCCAACCAGGCGCTGAGCGCACAGGCCAAAACATCGAGCGAGGAAACTTTTACCTGCGGTTTGCTGAGCGGAATTGGAAGACTAACGCTGGCCACCCTGTTTCCCGACAAGTATGCAACAGTTCTCAGCACCGCAGCAGGCGTACCTCCTGATGAATTGAACCGTCTGGAGCAGGAACAATTTGACACCGATCACAATGAGTTGGCTGCCGCTCTGCTCAAGGAATGGGGGTTCCCCCTCATTCTCATTGAAACGATCTATCATCATGAGAATCCGGAAAAAGGGGATTTTCAGGCGGGTTCGCGGGCCTATACGCTGGTGCATTCGTTATCCTTGTCCCGTAGCCTGGCAAACCTCTGCATAGCGGACGAAGGTTCGCGCCGAGCATTGCTGCCGGGTTTGTACGTGCTTGGCGCTCGCCTCGGCATCGATGCTGAAGCGCTGATGACCCTGAGCGATCATGTCGTCAGCGAATGGCAGCAGTGGGGTAAGATTCTCGACGTGCCGACCCAGGAACTGCCGTCCTTTGCCGAAATCGCGGCCTCCTTGCCACCCCTGGTTGAGGTTGCCGGCAGCGGAACATCAGGGAAAACCGATCAAGCTGAACTTCCTCTGCGCATCCTGATTGTGGACGACGACAAGGCTGTTTCCAATTATCTGCAAAAGCTTCTGGCCAGTCATGGGCATACCGTGTTCTCTGCTGCTGATGGGCAGGAGGGGCTGGAGAAGGTGATCGAATACAATCCTCAGCTCGTTATCAGCGACTGGGTAATGCCGAACATGGATGGCATCGCCTTCTGCAAATCCTTGCGCACGACCCGGGGCGGTCGAGAACTTTACTTTATCATTCTGACGGCCCTGGCCGATGAAGACCGGCTGGTCGAGGCATTCGAGGCCGGGGTGGACGATTACCTGGTCAAGCCTTTCAGTGTAAAAGTGCTGATGGCACGCTTGCGTGCCGGTCAAAGGTTGACTCAGCTCAAAGAGGAGATCAGCCGGGAACGGGAAGAGGTGCGCCGTATCGCTTCGGAACTGGCCGTTACCAATCGTCGCCTGCAACGTCTGGCTCTGACGGATCCTCTGACCCTGCTGCCCAATCGGCGTTTTGGCATGGATAGTCTGGAGCAGGAGTGGGAGGCGGCCAAAAACAGTGCCCGCCCCTTGACCTGCATGCTGATCGATTTGGATCGCTTCAAGCAGATTAACGATACTTACGGTCACGACATTGGAGATGCCGCACTGAAGCAGGCCGCCAAGATTTTGAAAAATGCCGCGCGTACGCAGGATATCGTTTCCCGCATAGGTGGCGAGGAATTCATGGTGATTTGCCCGGATACCCAGCTGAAAGAGGGCGCGCAGTATGCCGAGCTGATCCGCAGGACATTTGAAGACAGCTTGATCAATGCTGGAGCAGAACGCATAAAAATAAATGTCAGCATCGGCGTCGCCCAATATAACCCGACCATGCCGCATTTTAGCGCCCTGATCAAAGCTGCCGACGATGCGTTGTATCAGGCCAAACTCAATGGCAGGAACAAGGTTGTGGCCTCCACATCCGCAACCTCTCGGTGAGGTTTTAGCGCTTTCTGATCAGCCAGCAGCGATGTATTTTCTTGTTGCGAAAATCTTCCGGGACGGTCTGACTGGAAATTTCCCTGATGTTTTTCGTTGCCAGCGCAGCCTCGTCGAGTTGGAAACTACGCAGGTTGGTTGAGAAGAAAAGCTCGCCGTTTTCCGGCAATAATTTCAGGCATTGATTGATCAGTCGGGCATGGTCGCGCTGCACATCGAGCACACCGCTCATTTTCTTGGAATTCGAGAAAGTGGGAGGATCCATGACAATCAGGTCGTAATGTTCTCCACGCCTTATTTCATCATCCAGAAAACCGAATACATCGGCGCGCACCAGTTCATGCTGCTCCAGATTCATGTCGTTCAGCTCGAAGTTGCGACGCGTCCAATCCTGATAAGTGTTGGACAGATCAACGGTGGTGGAGCGGATGGCACCACCCGCTGCAGCGTAGACCGTAAAACTGCCTGTATAAGCGAACAGATTGAGAAAGCGTCTGCCGGCGGCTTTCTTCTGAACCATGCGCCGGGTGTTGCGGTGGTCGAGGAACAGGCCGGTGTCGAGATACTCTTCCAGGTTGACGATAAACCGGTGGCCGCCTTCATGCACGATAAAATCCTCACCCCGGGCGCCGGTTTTTTCGTACTGCAGCAGGCCGCGCTGACGCCTCCTTTGCTTGAAGTAAATAGAGGAAATAGGCAGGGCCAGTACTTCGCTCGCCGCGGCGCGCACGCTTTCCACCCAGCGTTCATGCTCTTCCTCGCCGATTTGCCAGCCGGTGTCGAATTCTTGCAGGTGCGCTTTTTGTTCGTACAGATCCAGAGCAACCGGAAACTCCGGTACGTCGCGGTCGTAGACACGGTAGCAGCTGACGCCGCGCCGACTTGCCCACTTCGACCAGTGCCGGAAGTTTTTCTGCAATCGGTTGAAAAAAATCGATATATCAGTCACTTGGTAAATTGATTTGGCTGGCGTATAATCGTTCGGCAAGGATTTGTCGTGCAATCCGGTCTGCCGCACAAGCCCGCGTAGTATACCCCACCCCAAGTTTTAACTTTGTCACGATCTGCCTGGACCGGCCAAATAATTGTGGGCCGACGTTTAGGAGATGCCATACATGTCGTTTGAAACTCTCGGCCTTTCGGCCGAATTGCTGCGCGCCGTTACCGATCAAGGCTATACCGAGCCCACGCCGATCCAGGCGCAAGCTATTCCGGTCGTTCTGGAAGGGCGCGACCTTATGGGTGGCGCACAGACCGGCACCGGTAAAACGGCCGGTTTTACGCTGCCTTTGCTACAGTTGCTGAGCGTCCATGCCAATACCAGCACTTCGCCAGCCAAACACCCTGTACGCGCACTGATCCTCACGCCTACGCGTGAACTTGCCGCGCAGGTAGAAGAAAGCGTACAGACTTATGGCAAATATCTGCCATTGAAATCCACCGTGGTATTTGGCGGAGTCAACATTAAAGAACAGATCGCCGCGCTGAAAGGCGGAGTGGAAATTCTGGTGGCAACGCCCGGGCGATTGCTTGACCACGTCGAGCAAAAAACCGTCAATCTGTCCAAGGTCGAAATACTGGTGCTGGACGAGGCAGACCGCATGCTGGACATGGGCTTTCTCCCCGATATCAAGCGCATCATCGCGCTATTGCCCGCGAAGCGGCAAAACCTGCTGTTTTCCGCTACCTTCGCCGGCGAAATCAAAAAACTTTCTGATCAATTGCTCACAGACCCGGTGCTGATCGAGGTGGCGCGCCGCAACGCCGCTTCCGAGAATGTCACCCAAGTGATCTATCCGGTAGACCACGAGCGCAAGCGCGAACTGCTGGCGCACCTGATCAAGTCTGAAAATCTGCAGCAAGTTCTGGTGTTCAGCCGAACCAAGCACGGCGCCAGTCGTCTGGCCCAACAACTGGAGAAGGACGGCATCAGCGCCACCGCGATTCACGGTGACAAGAGCCAGCAGCAACGCACCCAGGCGCTGATGGAGTTTAAGGCAGGCACGGTTCGTGTTCTCGTCGCGACCGATGTCGCCGCTCGCGGTCTGGATATCGACCAGCTTCCCCATGTGGTGAATTTTGACCTGCCCAACGCGCCGGAAGATTATGTCCATCGCATCGGTCGAACCGGGCGTGCCGGCAGTAGCGGTGAAGCAATTTCGCTGGTGTGCGCGGACGAGCTGAGGATGCTGGCGGAAATCGAGTCCATGTTGAAGCGTGAATTGCCCAGAATAATCGTGCCCGGCTTCGAGCCTGGTGCGGCCGCCCAGATTGCAGCCCGAGCAGGATTCGCAGACCGGCCCCGGCGTGAGCCACGGCCTGCGGAACATTCCCGCAACAGGGAAGGGCGGGACGGCAGGGAGGGTAGAAGTGCGCCCTCCCGCCCCCCTGTCAATCCGCTGGATGCGCCCTATGTTACGCCGCCTATCAAGCAAGAAGCGGTTCAGCCCGCGTCCACATCTCACGCTAATCCGCGCCAGACCGTGAAGAAACCTATTCCGGCACTGCTGATGCGGCCGGCAACTCCAACATCTGAAGGAAACTAATTTCCTTCAGATGTTGATTCGAGCCCGGTTCTAGTTTATCCTTCCCGGCTCTTCGGAGAGGTGGATGAGTGGTTTAAGTCGCACGCCTGGAAAGCGTGTTTAGGTTAATGCCTAACGCGGGTTCGAATCCCGCCCTCTCCGCCAGATTTATGGCGGGCCTCCCCGCATTGCAAGGTAGTGAACCTGGTCAGATCCGGAAGGAAGCAGCCACAGCTATTTATTGCAAGTGCCGGGGGTTGGGCTCGCCACCCCTAAACTGCTTGGCGCTCTGCCTGGTGGGTCGTAATCTGTTACAATTTCCCCCATGAGTTACCAAGTCCTGGCGCGTAAATGGCGCCCCAAAACTTTCACTGAGCTGGTAGGCCAAGAGCACGTCGTCAAGGCGCTGTCCAATGCCCTGGACCAGCAACGTCTGCACCATGCCTATCTGCTTACGGGTACCCGAGGTGTCGGCAAAACCACGTTGGCAAGGATACTGGCTAAAGCACTCAACTGCGAAACCGGTATGACCTCTGCACCCTGTGGCCAATGTTCTGCTTGCCGCGAAATAGACAGCGGGCGGTTTGTCGATCTGCTTGAACTGGACGCAGCTTCCAACACCGGCATCGACAATATGCGCGAGATACTGGACAACGCCCAGTACGCGCCAACTGCCGGACGATTCAAGGTTTATTTGATCGACGAAGTGCACATGCTCTCCAAGGCGGCCTTCAATTCCATGCTGAAAACGCTGGAAGAACCGCCTGAACACGTTAAATTCATACTCGCCACCACCGATCCGCAGAAAATTCCAGTCACGGTGCTGTCGCGCTGCCTGCAATTCAATCTCAAACAAATGCCCCCCCTGTTGATTGCCGGCCATCTGCAAAGCGTCATGGTGCAGGAAAACATCCCTTTCGAGCAGGCTGCGATGCAACTTCTGGCACGCGCCGCCCAGGGCAGCATGCGCGACGCACTGTCTCTTCTCGATCAGGCCATCGCCTACAGCGGCGGCATGGTGGGTGAGGCTCAGGTGCGCGACATGCTGGGTTCGATCGACCAGACCTACCTGCTTGAAATCCTCGGCGCCTTGGCTGCCAAGGACGGACCGGCTCTGATTGCTGCGGCCGAACGGATGGAAGAACGCAGCCTGTCGTTCGAGGCAGCCTTGCAGGACTTGGGCGCGCTGCTGCACAAGATCGCTCTGGCGCAGACCATTCCGGAGGCGCTCGGCGAGGATCTGCCGGAACGGGCGAAACTGCTCGAATTGGCGCAGCTTTTCAGTGTCGATGAGGTGCAGTTGTGTTACCAGATCGCTCTGCATGGCCGACGTGACTTGAGTCTGGCGCCGGATGAATTTGCCGGTTTCAGCATGACTTTGTTGCGAATGCTGGCTTTTACCTTGGAGGAGGCGCCCCAGCCTGCGGTTCGACGCGAAATGCCGCACCCGACTCCTCCTGCGAAGGCTGTTGTGAGTGAAGAGGAGCGCCCGGCTGAAAAATCTGCTCCCGCTGCCAAGTCAAATACTCCCCTGAATAACAATCCCTCTTTTTCCGGCGACTGGCACGGCCTTGTGAACCAACTCAAGCTGGGCGGTATGGCCAAGATGCTGGCTCAGCACTGCGAGCTTAAATCCTTTGAGAACGGCCTGATGGAACTATGCGTGCCACAGGAGCATCGCCACCTGATGGAGAAACCTTACCAGGACAAACTCAGGGTAGCCGTGACCGAGCACTTTACTGAACCAGTCAGGCTCAGTATTGCCGAGGGTAGCGTAACCGGCGATACCCCGGCCCAGATCGAAAATCGTGAGAAACAGGAAAAACAGTCACTGGCTGTGGCGGCGATCGAACAGGATCCGTTCGTGCGCAAGCTGGTTGAAAATTTTGACGCAAAGGTCATTGAATCCTCGGTTAAACCTCTATGAGTGACAGGAGAGCAAGATGTTGAAAGGCGGATTGGGCAATATCATGAAACAGGCCCAGCAAATGCAGGAAAACATGCAGAAAATGCAGGAAAAACTGGCCTCGGTTGAAGTTGAAGGTCAAGCTGGCGCCGGCATGGTCAAAGTGGTGATGACCTGCCGCCACGACGTTAAACGAGTGAGTATCGATGACAGCTTGATGGGTGAGGACAAAGAGATGCTGGAAGACCTGCTGGCTGCCGCGGTGAATGACGCGGTGCGACGTGTGGAAACCGTCACCCAGGAAAAAATGAGCGGCTTTACCTCTGGACTGGGTCTTCCTCCGGGAATGAAGCTGCCATTCTAAAGTGAAAGCGCCGTCCAGCCTCGAAAATCTGATCGAAGCCCTGCGTTGCCTGCCTGGAGTCGGGCCCAAATCAGCACAGCGTATGGCCTACCATCTGTTGCAGCGCGACCAGAAAGGCGCAACAAAACTGGCTGGTGCGCTGACTCATGCTCTCGACACCATCCGCCACTGCCGGCGGTGCAACAGTTTTACCGAGGAAGAAATCTGCTCTCTCTGCCGATCTGAGCGGCGCGAAGCCTCTCTGCTATGCGTGGTAGAAACGCCCGCTGACCTGATGATGATGGAGCAAACCCAGAGCTACCATGGCCTGTATTTCGTGTTGATGGGCCGGCTCAGTCCGCTCGACGGCATCGGTCCGAAAGAGATTCATCTCGACCGTTTGATCCAGCGCGCCACCGATGGGGCGGTGAATGAAGTGATCCTGGCAACCAATTTCACCGTTGAGGGAGAAGCGACAGCACATTATATCGGTGAAATTTTGCGCTCGCGCGGCGTTAAAGCCAGTCGCATAGCGCGCGGCTTACCGGTCGGCGGCGAACTTGAGCACGTGGACAGCGGCACTCTGGCACAAGCCATCCTGGAGCGCCGCGAAGTTTGACAATCTGTGGTTGTTTTGTAAGGTCTTTCCATGAGCGCCTCCACTCTCCAACCGAAAGCTGAAGCAAACCTCGAAATAACGCACGAGGCCGTGGTTATGCGCTGCTCCGGGGCATGGATACTGCAAGATATCCCGCTGCTGGAGCGGTATATCGCGCAACTTGTCTGGCCTGTATCCGGCACTGTAATTTTTGACGGCACAGCCATTACTTCCCTGGATAGCGCGGGTGCATGGCTGATTTTCCGCACAGTGCGGCAGCTTGAACGGATGGGGCTTATCGTTACAACCCAGGGGTTGCGTCCGGATCATCAAGCACTATTGCAGCTGATTCAAACTCACGCATCCGGGGAACGCGCGACTGGCTTGCCAAACCACGGCTTTCTGAATCGGGTCGGCCGCAATGTTTGGAGCCACCTCGACGAATTCAAAGGACTTATTGCCTTTCTGGGTGAAATCTCCATTGCCATGCTGCGCTCTCTGGCACACCCCTCACGCATCCGCTGGCGAGCTGTATTGTACAACCTGCAGATTGCGGGATTCAATGCTCTGCCCATCGTCGGGTTACTGGCCTTCCTGATAGGGGTGGTCGTCGCCTACCAGGGTTCGATACAACTGGTACGCTACGGCGCCAATATCTTTGTGGCCGACCTGGTGGGGCTTTCCATATTGCGTGAAATGGCGCCACTGCTGACCGCCATCATCGTCGCTGGACGCTCCGGATCAGCTTACGCGGCACAGATCGGCACCATGAAAGTCACCGAGGAAATCGACGCCCTTCACACCATCGGTGTCTCACCTATGGAACTGCTGGTGCTGCCCAAAATGCTGGCGCTGTTGGTGGCGCTGCCATTGCTTACGGTATATGCGGACATCCTTGGCGTGCTGGGTGGAATGATCGTGGCCCAAACACAGCTCAATGTCAGTTTTGCCGATTTTCTTGATCGCTTCGATGATGCTATCAAAATGAGTTCTTTTCTGGTTGGCCTTGGCAAGGCCCCGGTTTTTGCCGCGATTATCGTACTGGTAGGCTGTTTTCAAGGCTTCCGGGTAAGTGGCAGCGCCGATAGTGTGGGTCGCCAGACTACAGTCAGCGTGGTCCAGGCGATTTTTCTGGTGATTGTTTTCGATGCCCTGTTTTCCGTGATCCTTAGCTGGCTGAAAATATGAGTAGTCCTACTGAGCCAACTATTGAAATCAGCCACCTTTATACTCGATTTGGCAATGCGGTGGTGCATGAAGACGTAAATCTCATCGTTCAACGCGGCGAAATTTTTGCACTGGCTGGCAGCAGCGGCTGCGGAAAGTCCACTCTGTTACGCGAAATAATACAGCTCCAGCAACCTGTATCCGGCTCGATCAAGGTATTTGGACATGAGGTGCAGGGCATGTCCGTCGATCAGGCCACGATCATGCGCCGCCGCCTGGGTGTCATGTTCGAGCGTGGTGCACTGTTCAGCGCGCTCACGGTAGCGGAAAATGTCGGCATACCGCTGCGTGAGCACACCGATCTGAGCAGTGAATTGATCGACGAGATCGCAGCCATCAAGATTGCTCTGGTGGGACTGCCGGAAAGTGCCGGGGCCAAATTCCCTGCCGAGCTTTCTGGCGGTATGCGCAAGCGGGCGGCTCTGGCGCGTGCCATCGCACTCGATCCGGAACTGCTGATCCTGGACGAACCCACTGCCGGCCTCGACCCGTTGAGTGCCAGCAGTCTTGACGAATTGGTGCGCCATTTGAAAGAATTGCTCGGGCTGACCATCCTAATGATCACCCATGACCTCGATCTGTTATGGGGTGTAGCGGATCGGGTGGCGATTCTGGGCGAGGGGCACGTACTGGGGGAGGGCACCATGCAGGAACTATCCAAATCGGATCATCCCATGGTGCGTGAATATTTTTATGGACCGCGTGGGCGTGCGGCTTGGGAGCAAACGTGGAATCGAAAGTAAATTTCACCATCGTCGGGCTGTTCACATTGACGCTGGTCGCAGCACTGATTGCCATTCTCCTATGGCTCGGGACCGGTGGCCGATACTACAAACTTTACGATACCTATTACGCTTACATGAATGAATCGGTATCAGGGCTGAATTTGAATGCACCCATCAAATATCGCGGCGTTGAAGTTGGCAATGTCCGCGACATCACACTGGATCCCTCCAACTCCGAAAGGGTACGGCTACTTCTCAAAATTGAGCGCGGCACGCCGGTCAAGGAGGATTCAGTGGCGCTACTCCGCACTCAGGGGCTGACTGGGATTGCCTATGTCGAGCTTGCAGGTGGCAGCCTGCGATCCCCATTATTGAAGGCAAAGCACGATGAGGAATATCCGGAGATTCACACTGGACCATCGTTGATGACGCGCATGGATACCGCGCTGAGCACTCTCCTTGCGAATGTCAGCCGCGTTTCTGACAATATTAATGCAGTGCTGGATGAAGACAATCGTCGCGCTTTTAAACGTAGCCTTGCGCAAATCGATACGGTAACGCGCGCACTGGCGGCACGTCCCGAAGCCATTGAAGCTAGCGTGAGCAATGCCGCCAAAACACTGGAACACAGCGCCCGAGCCAGTGCCGAGCTGAGCAGTCTGATCGAACGGGCAGGGCGTAGCGCCGAAGCGGTCGAGCGACTGGCCAATGAAACCTCCCGCACTGCAGCTGCAGTTCCCGGCACGCTGCAGAGCATACAGTTACTGATGGTCGATCTGAGAGAGCTGAGCGCTTCTCTGCGCCGTGTCAGTGATCAACTGGAACGCAGCCCTAACGCACTTTTGTTTGGCAAGCCGCAGCCTGAGCCAGGGCCTGGCGAATAGAGGAGGGTAGATAATTGAAACAATTTTTTGGAAAAAAATGGGATGTCAAAATCACCGCAGCGCTGCTCACTCTTGTGCTGACAGGCTGTTCCACTTTGCGCCCGATCGAAGCAGAATCGGTGCGAGCCTATCTGTTGGAAGCGCAAATTGACCCTACAGAACAGGTCAAACTTATTCCACTCGTATTGATCGTCAGTTCACCGCGCGCTGTACCGGGTTACGATACCGTGCATATGGCTTTTATACGCCAGCCCCATATGCTCGAATACTTTGCCAAAAATCGCTGGGCTGAAGCGCCAGCCAAGATGCTGGGTCCACTTCTGGTGCGCACGCTGGAACTGCGCACAGGCTTCAAAGCGGTAGCGTCCTCTGACGGCATGGTGAAGGGTGACGTGCGTCTGGATACTGAAATCACCTTGCTGCAACAAGAATTTACAACCTCACCCAGTCGCATGCATATGAGGCTGCGCGTCCAGTTGGTTGAGCAGTCGAGTTACCGTGTATTGGCAACCCAGGTATTCGATGCGGTTGAAGCCGCGCCTACCGATGACCCTTACGGAGGGGTCATCGCTGCCAACCTGATGCTGCCGAAGTTGCTCGGTCAGATTGCCGATTTCGCGGTTATGAATGGCGTTTCTTTCTCCGAATACAGAAAATGATGAGAAGATGTCAATTGAATGCACTTTATACATGGGCGGATCACATGATAGTGTGCGAAAATTAAAGAAACCCAAAAAAAACAAGGACAGATTCCATTCGTGGCCACTAAGGAAAAAATAATGCCACTAGCAGATCGACATCAGATATCTACTGGGCCCAGAAAAAAAAGCAATGTACTGATTGTTGATGACCATCCTATTGTGCGGCAGGGCATCGCTCAACTCATTAATCGCGAAGATGACATGCGAGTCTGCTGTGAGGCGGGAGATGCGGATCAGGCTCTGGAGGAAATAGCTAAATGTGACAGTGGTTGCAAAACTGACATCGCACTTGTCGACATGTCGTTGCCGGGCATTTCTGGTCTCGAGCTAGTCAAAACCCTGCGATCACGTTTCCCGGAAATACAGATTCTGGTAATTTCCACTCATGATGAATCCCTCTATGCCGAAAGAGCGTTGAGGGCCGGCGCAAAAGGCTACATCATGAAGCAGGAAGCCACAGCAAAAGTCTTGATTGCAATCAGGCATATATTGAGTGGCGAAGTTTATCTTAGTGAGAAAATGCGCTCGAAGATACTGCAGCGGATCATTGATAACCGGTTCGAAACCCCATCGTCCCCAGTCTCTCACCTAAGCGACAAGGAAATTGATGTTCTGCGGCTCATCGGGAAGGGTCTCAGGACCAGTGAAATTGCTGCGGAGCTAAGTCGCAGTGTGAAAACCGTCGAAGCGCATCGCGCCAATCTCAAGGAAAAACTGGGGCTAAAAAATGCCACGGAACTGGTCAGGTTTGCAGTGCAATGGGTTGAGAGCGAATCGTGAGTTGATGATGTGGCTTCCCTGAAATTTCGGTAATAATCTTTAAAGGATATAAGCCTCTTAAGAATTATTTTGCTGAATTTTCAAAGTTTATTATATTAAATATATACAGTTCATTACACTTATAACCTAATGCCCTATCTTAAGATGGATGTCGAAATTATGGCAACTTCATTACTGTTGATTTCCCGCCATGCAAGACTCTTCTAACGACACTTCCAACGCTGATCCTGTTGGCGATGAGGTGCCGGAGATGGAATTGACCGATGCAGACATTCTGGATGCGATGCGGCACATTCCAGGCTACCTCGACATCACTACGGAAGATTTTCGGACGATTTATCACCTGGCACATCGCCACGCGGTGGGACGTCTATTGGGTAATTTCAAGGCAGGAAGCCTGATGCGTGTGGGGATTGAACCGCTACATGCCGACACTCCCCTCGACGAAGCGGCGAAGGCTCTGGTTCGGTCTGGCTACAAGGCTCTTCCCGTGGTGGATGAAAAAGGCTGCGTGATAGGGGTGCTTACTGAAACCGACTTCTTGCGGCGGCTAAAAGTCGATACTTTCCTGGAACTGCTGCTGAGCATGTTGGATGATGCATTCGAATTAAAGCATCGTTGTCATGAGACGCCCGTGAGTTCGGCAATGACCGCCCCCGCCATAACGGTAACCCGTAATGCCGGCTTTGGGGAAGTTATAGGTGCGTTCCACAAACATAATGGTCGCAGCCTGCCCGTTGTGGAAAGCGATGGACGGCTGCTTGGCTTGCTGCTACGCAAAGACTTTTTTACTGCCTATAATCTGGAAAATATTCGATGAAAATTCCTGAATATTTCCGCAAGATGCGTGGCACCACACGGGGTAGCCCGCCACGGGTAAGCAACGTCGAAATAGTATGGTCCTGGATCGGTGCATTCTTGGGCATTGCGTTGGTGGCCTGGGTGGATCAGCTCTTTTTCAAAGGTATTGATCTATCTTTGATGCTTGGCTCTTTTGGCGCATCTGCCGTACTCGTCTACGGGGCAGTACGCAGTCCTTTGGCCCAACCGCGCAACTTGGTGGGCGGACACATCATATCCGCAATTGTTGGCGTCATTTGCTGGAAGCTGCTTTACCTGTTTCCATGGCTTGCGGCAGCGATGGCGGTGGCAACCGCGATTGCCCTAATGCACGCTACACGGACACTGCATCCACCTGGCGGTGCCACGGCTTTAATCGCAGTAATAGGCTCCGAAGAGATTCATAAGTTGGGGTTTTTGTACGTATTGATACCCGCCACTGTAGGCCCTCTGATTCTGCTGATGGTAGCCATCCTGGTTAATAATATTCCGGATTCAAGGCGCTATCCGGAAATCTGGTTTTGATGCATTAGGGTGGCGCTGATTAGTATTATTGCGAAAAGGCCAATTGTATTACGGTGTGCCGTTCGATTAGATTCGGATGTGCGAATAACATAAAAAAATAACGCCGCTTAATGCGGCGTTATTTGTCGGCTTAAGGGATGCCGATTAGGTCAGTAATCGAATACTGACTAGGGTAGCAACTACAGACAATTAATCGTTGAAGTGTCGATAGGCATCTCCTGTTTACAGAACTCGCTATTCTCGAGAACCACACTTATTTTATACGCTTTATTTCCAGAAAATTCAACTCAAAATATTCTAACAACCTTCAAATCTCAAGCGACCGGTTCGTGCTTCGTACCTTATCTCTGGAACCTTAAACGGGGTGAGTTTTCTGGCTAGATAATGAAATAAAGCGAGGATGCATTGGACAGTCAACACAAAAGTCGCTGTCATCCATTTGGTCAGAAAAACATTGGCCGATCATATTGGCATATTCACTACCGAATTCTTTTCTAAATCTTTCTGATTGGTTCATTAAATATACTGTGATTTTGGATTGAAGGCATTGAACAGACTTTGCAGCATTATCACGAGTATACCTATCCCAAACAAACTCATCTGGCAATATTGAACCAGCCATCCTTATCTCATCTGTGTAGCCCAATGCCCTATAAAAATCCTCAAAATTACTGACGCGGTGGAACAGGGTGGCATCAGCCACTATGTACCCAAAATCCTTTTGTGATGGACTTGAAAGATTATATGAAAAGTGCGGCATTCTTTTTGGGTTGTTCATAATTTAGCTACGCTAGTCATTATGGTGACGACTCTACGCCGATTCTGATTTTATCAAATAGGGGATTCCCTTAAATATTATTAGGTAAGCATTATTTAACATAATATACATTATACGAAGTGAATTTATATTTCATGTGTTGTCATTTAGCATCAAATTACCTTTTCCCCTGCAGCAGATCGGCGATATCAGTATTGCCGCTCTCCATCGCCCAACTCCAGGCTGTTGCACCATTTTCGTTTTTGATACCTACGCTGGCATTATATTTTAGCAACACTTTGACTACCTCGATGTGCCCGCCTTTTGATGCCAGCATCAACGCGGTTGTACCATTGCGGGTAGACGAGTTAACTTCCGAGCCAGCCCGCAACAGGTTCCCGACAATTTCGCTATGGCCAGAAAATGCTGCGTACATCATCGGTGTCCAGCCCTGATGGTTTGGGCCTGTATCAGCCCCAAAGCCGAGCAACGTGTTGACTACTTGAATATGTCCATTGAGCGCCGCAAGCATGAGAGCCGACTCACCGTATTGGTTTCTGGTGTTTAGTTTCGCGCCGGACATATGAAGCGTACGTAAAATAGTGTTTTGCCCTTCGCGTGCGGCAATAATTAAAGCCGTGTTGCCATTAGCATCCATAACATTGGCATCGACACCCCTGGCAAGAAAATCCTGGACAGCGCCAGTGTCACCAAGGGGTATCGATATAAATAAATCATCAATAAATCCATCAGCTAAAGAAATATTGCTAACCAGCATTAGGATAAATAACGCCTTACCTACTATTTTATATATCATTTTACTTTAAACAGTCGCATAAAATTACGGGTAGTGGCCTCAGTTAATTCTTCCTCGCTGATCCCTCTCAACCGTGCGACTTCCTCCGCGACATGCTTCACATATGCCGGTTGATTGGTTTTTCCACGAAATGGAGCGGGTGCAAGATAAGGTGAATCGGTTTCGACCAGTACTCTATCCAGCGGTATTTCCTTTGCAACTTCCTTAACTTGTATCGCCTTCTTAAAGGTAACTATGCCTGAAAAGGAGATATAAAAGCCAAGAGCTATCGCACGTTCCGCAACCTCCAGGCTTTCGGTAAAGCAGTGCATTACACCGCCTACGCTTGCCGCCCCCTCCTCTTCCATGATGCGCAGCGTATCGACCGCGGCCTCGCGGGTATGGATAATCAATGGCTTGCCGCAAACTCTTGCGGCGCGAATATGGTTGCGAAAGCGCTCCCTTTGCCATTCTAGGTCGCCTTTCAATCTGAAGTAATCCAGACCGGTTTCACCGATTGCAATCACCTTGGGATGGTTCGCAAATTCAACCAGCTTTTCAACTGTAGGCTCCTCTTCGTCTTCATAGTCGGGATGAACTCCGGTCGATGCGTAGACATGAGGATAGGTTTCGGCCAAGCTGATAACCTCATGAAAATCCGTGAGATTAACGCTTACGCATAGCGCAAGGCCGACGCCATTGTTTTCCATGTTGGCGAATATCTCGGGCAGATTTGAGGCGAGCTCAGGAAAATTTAAGTGGCAGTGGGAATCGACTAGCATGGCTTGCGCGGGAGTATGCCGCCCGTGTGCGGTGGCGTGGTTTGAATGGAGCACTATTTACATAGTGTGGGTTGGGCGGGTTGTTTTGCTGCCGCCAAGTAAGCCCTCGATTTTGTTGCGTGCCGAGACGCCGCTCTCATTATCGCCGAACTGTACGCCTACTCCCTGAACCTTATTGCCCTGCGCCCCTTCCGGGGTAATCCAGACAACACGGCCAGCTACCGGCAACTTGTTCGGATCCTCCATCAAGGAGAGCAGCATGAAAACCTCGTCACCCAGTCGATAAGGTTTGTTGGTTGGGATAAAGATCCCGCCATTCTTCAGATAAGGCATATATGCCGCATACAGTGCAGTTTTTTCCTTGATGCTCAAAGAAAGTACACCTGGTCGCGGAGAGGCTGAAGTTTTTGAATCAGACATAAGCGGCTTCCTGACGATTCACGAGTTGCCAATAAGAAAAAAACAATTGCTCCAGCACCAATCTGGTGTTCAGCGGATGGTGCACAGCGCGCTGCGCAGTTAATAACTCCTGCTGGAACCGAAACAATTCTATCAAGTTAACAGCTTTTGCCAAGCGATTCATTTCCGCTGACGACTCAGGCTGGTATCGCGCCTGTCCCGCCATACCAATACTTGCTAGATCATAGACCCACTGCTGCATCCAATTGAGTATCCAGGCCAACTCCATCTTGTCGCCCTGCTCTGCCAAGGCAAGCGGGTCAAATCGATCCGGCGCACCAAGCTGTTCCAGAATTTGACGGCGTTTAACCTGATAATCTTCTGCGCTTAACAGAAGGGCGGCAAGGGGGGCGTAGCCCGATTGCGCCAGGCAAGCTTCCGCTTCTGCGACCCCCTGCTCCCGTAGCCACATCAATGCCTCTGCACGCCCAGGAAGCGGTGCGTCAATCTTTTGGCAGCGGCTGCGAACTGTAGGAAGCAGGCGTTGGGGCTGATGTGACACAAGAATGAACAAAGTGCCAAGCGGCGGCTCCTCCAATGTTTTTAGCAGCGCATTGGCTGCGTGAACATTCATCGCTTCCGCCGGGTGAACCAGAATAATGCGCATGCCATTGCGGTGAGTTGTCAGGTTGACGAAATCCGCTAATTCACGAATCTGGGCCACAGTAATGAATTGGCTCGCCTTTTTATCGGTCGCCTTGCCCTGCTCTGCCGTTTCGCCCGTAGATTCAGCCGCGGAACTCTGTGCTTCAGGTTCAAGTAGACGAAAGTCGGGATGTCCGCCGATCTTGAACCAATGGCATGAGCCGCAATGTTCGCAAGGTTCACCCGAATCCAGTGGGGATTCGCACAGTAACGCTTGTGCCAGCGTATAGGCCAAATGGAATTTCCCGATTCCACCACGGCCTTGCAGCAACAGCGCACCAGGCAAAGTTGCCTTGGTCGACATTAGTCGCCGCCAAATATTATTTTGCCATGAATAAATCATATTAATCAGGCTGATGAAATGATATCTTCAAGATCAACTTGAATTTCATTCAGCGTTCGCCCGCTATCGATCACCCGGATTCGCTCCGGGAATTGCGATGCGCGCTTCAAATAAGCGTCCCGCACGCGTTGGAAAAAATCCTGCTTTTCCTGTTCGAAACGGTCCAGAGAAGCATTGCCGGACAAGCGCTGCCGACTAACTTCGAGTGTAACGTCGAATAACAGGGTCAAGTCCGGCTGCAAATCCTGCTGAACCCATTGCTCAAGGATTTTCAGTTTGGATTCTTCCAGTCCCCTGCCCCCGCCCTGATAGGCAAAACTGGCGTCGGTAAAGCGGTCTGAAATCACCCAGGTTCCAGCACTCAACGCAGGAATAATGACCTTGTCCAGGTGCTCCCGCCTGGCAGCGAACATCAGCAGGGCCTCGGTTTCAAGATTCATGGCTTGATGCAGGAGCAACTCGCGCAATGCTTCGCCAAGTGGCGTTCCGCCCGGTTCCCTGGTGACAAGGACATTTTTACCTTGACTGCGCAAGCGCTCCGCCAACCAATTCAGGTGGGTGCTCTTACCGGCACCATCAATTCCCTCAAGGGTGATAAATTTTGATTTATTTATATTTAATATCATTATGTTGCGATATTTAATTAATCTTTTTTCTGGATAAATTTTTCTGGTAACGCACCACAGCCTGATTATGTTCCGCCAAGCTGCGGGAAAACTGGTGGGTGCCATCCCCCTTGCTTACGAAATACAGCGCAGAGGTCTCACCAGGGTGTAAAGCCGCATGGATAGAAGCCGATCCCGGCATGGCAATCGGGCCGGGCGGAAGTCCGCTGCGAGTGTAAGTATTATAGGCATTATCGGCGGTTAAATCGCTCTTACGCAAATTACCATCAAACGTCTCACCAAGGCCATAAATGACTGTTGGGTCCGTTTGCAACCTCATGCCGATACGCAGGCGATTGATAAAGACGGCAGCGATCATCGGGCGTTCTACGGATTGCCCGGTTTCCTTCTCGACGATGGAGGCCATGATCAAAGCTTCGTAAGGTGTGGAATATGGTAAATTCTTGCTGCGTTCCTGCCAGGCATCGGCTAGTCGTTGTCCCATGATCTGGTTGGCCCGTTTTAATACTGACAAGTCGCTCATTCCGGTACTAAAATAATAAGTGTCTGGAAAAAAGAGCCCCTCGGCGCTCTCCTCCTCGACCCCCAGACGATTTAACAACTCCCTGTCGCTCAGGCCGGTGGTGTCGTGCCGAATGGCCGGATGCTCGTCTAGCGACTTGCGCATCTGGCTGAAATTCCAACCCTCTATAAACACAATTGCGCTCTGGCTGACATCGCCCTTCGTGATCTTTTGAAGCAGTTGGAACGGAGTGATTTCATGATCCAGTTGATAATTGCCGGCCTTGATTTCCCCTTCCCTTCTAAAAGATTTTGCCAGGGTGATAAAGCTCCATGGCTCTGAAATCAGCCCTTCAGTACTGAATTGTCTGGCAACGGTACGCAGGCTGCTGCCATGCTTGAGCGTAAACTCGTAAGGTACTTGGGGTAGGTGCACAGGGGTGTTGGCAAAATACAGTATCCAGCCCGCAGCCATCATTCCCAACACGATGAGCGCGGCAGCGCCGCGCTTAATGACAGTCATCATCCAGCAAATTCCTCAAGAGCGCCGCCAGTTTTCCGACCGGCCATGTTTTTCCGGCTAGTTCCCTGACTTGCCAGACGCCGAATACGCTGTTGCAAAGCACAACCTCGTCCGCGTCATAAATTCGGGCCAACGGCAGATTTTCCACCCTGACCGCCATACCGAGCCGGCCAGCCAGATCCATTATGCGTTCCCGCTGCACGCCGGCCACGCCGCAACGCAAGAGATCCGGGGTGTGCAAGGTCTTGCCCTTAAGAAGGAACAGATTACTCATCGTGCCTTCGATTACATTTCCACCCATGTCGAGCATTAAACCCTCGGCAATTTCGGAATTGCTCCATTCCCGTCGCGCCAGCACGTTTTCCAGTCGATTGAGATGCTTGATCCCGGCCAGCAAGGGTTGTATGCCAAGGCGCGTGGAGCAAAGGTGCAGCCTCACCCCATCTGTCAAATAGCTTGCCGGATACTGCGGAGCGGAAGTCGCCATCAGAATGCGAGTCGGCCCTATGTGCTCAGGGATAGCATAGCCACGTTGGCTCTCGCCACGAGTGACAATTACTTTCAGCACGCATTCTGGTGCATCCGCTAGCAATTGGGCCATTTCTACAGCCAGGATGGTTTCCGGCGGGCAAACAATGTCGAGCGCCGCACAATCCGCGTACAGCTTGTCATAATGACGTGGCCAGCACAATGGATGGCCGGCTCTCACCAGCAAAGTACGAAAAACCCCATCACCGTACATTAAACCCCGGTCAAAGGCCCGGACATATTCGCTCGGAAGACCATTAACCAGGATCATTGAGCAGCTCCTATCGCCCTGAGCAAGCCCTTCGCCTTGGCGCGGGTTTCGGCAAGTTCACGTAAGGGGTCGGAGTCAGCAACGATACCTGCACCGGCCTTGAAGGTCAGTGCACTCTCTTCGAGCATGAAGGTGCGGATCAGGATGTTGAGATCCATGCTGCCATCGTGATTAAGATATCCCATGCTGCCTGTATAAGCGTAACGGGATGAGGGTTCAAGCTCACTGATGATTTGCATGGTACGGACCTTGGGGCAACCGGTAATAGTGCCCCCTGGAAACAACGCACGCATCACTTCAGAAGGTGTCGTATTCTCGCGCAAACGACCATGCACACTGGATTCGATGTGATGTACGTGAGCGTAGCTGCACACCGTCATCAGTTCGCAGACCTCGATGCTGCCTGGCTCGCACACCCGCCCCAGATCATTACGTTCGAGGTCGACCAGCATGATGTGCTCGGCGCGTTCCTTGGGGCTGGCTATCAACTGTTGGCGCAGCAACTCATCCTCTTCTGCCAGCGGAGCACGCGGATGCGTGCCGGCAATCGGGCGCGTCTCGATCACGCCACCGCGTACCTTCGCCAGTCGCTCCGGAGAGGAACTGATAATCTGGTGACTGCCGAAGTCGGCGATTCCCGCAAACGGGGCCGGGTTGCTCTCGCGCAGGCGCGCGTAAACGCCGGCCGCACTGTCTTGATGTTCGATCCGTGCCCGCCACTGGCGTGCAAGATTGACCTGGAACACGTCCCCTTCCAGGATGTAATGCTTAATTTTAGCCACCCCTTGCAGGAAAATCTGTTCGTCTTCCTCTTCAACTTCCTCCACCCTTACCGGGCTACCCGCATATTCGGCAACATCACTCAAATCGGTGTGCAGGTCTTCAAGAAGATGTGAATGGGCTTCCTCAGCAAACAAGTAGGTCTGCCCCTCGGCATGGTCGACCATGATCGCCGCAGGGATGCGGATAAGGGCGGCCAACGGGAATTGGCTTGTCTGCTGTCTTTCTGCGACGGAGGGCTCCAGCTGGTGCAGCAATTCGTAGCCGAGATAAATGAACCAGCCCCCGTGAAAGGGAAGCCTGGTCTCCCTCTGATCGGGTGAGCGCGCGGCTTTACCCCACTCTTCATCCAGCACGGAAAAAAATGATTTTCCCAGTCCTGCCGGATCGGAGGGGAATATTTGTGACTGCACTGGAAAAGCGAAAAGAATATCCCAGCCGGGACAACTCAGAGTTTGCAGCAGATAAGGATAGCGCAACGGATTTGCCGCATGAAGGCCAAGCAAGTCAGGTGTACCGGGAAGCTGTATGACGGGCACAAGCCACCTTAATGACGAGAAACCCCCAGAGACGTGAGCCCCTGCAGGCTTCAGATCTTGCGAAACACCAGAGTACCGTTGGTGCCACCAAACCCGAATGAATTCGACAGGGCGACTTCGATTTTCATCTTGCGGGCAACATTAGGCACATAGTCAAGATCGCACTCGGGGTCCTGCTCGACCATATTGATGGTCGGCGGAGAAATTTGATGATATATGCTCAGTGCAGAAAATACCGCTTCGACCCCGCCTGCAGCACCAAGCAGATGACCGGTCATGGATTTGGTCGAATTGACCGCGATATTATTGGCGTGTTCGCCAAAGCACAGCTTGACCGCCTTGGTTTCTGCCAAATCGCCCAAAGGCGTGGAAGTGCCATGGGCATTGATGAAATCAACCTGATCGTGTGGAATACCCGCGTTACGCAAGGCATTCGTCATGCATCGAGCGGCACCGCTACCGTCCTCGCAGGGTGCCGTCATGTGGTTGGCATCTGCGCTCATGCCGAAACCTGGCACTTCGGCATAAATTCTCGCTCCGCGCGCCTTGGCGTGTTCGTATTCCTCGAGCACCAGTATCCCTGCGCCTTCTCCAAGCACGAAGCCATCCCGACCGGTATCCCAGGGGCGACTCGCCCTTTCGGGATCATCATTGCGAGTGGATAGGGCGCGTGCCGAGGCAAAACCGCCAACCGCCAGTGGTGTCACAGTAGATTCCGCTCCGCCCGCGATCATGATATCGGCATCGCCGTACTCGATCATGCGCGCGGAATCGCCAATGCAGTGAGTCGCCGTGGTACAGGCGGTAACCATCGCCAGATTCGGGCCTTTTAGTCCAAACATGATGGACAGATTACCCGAGATCATATTGATGATCGTACCTGGAATGAAAAACGGGGAAATTTTGCGTGGTCCGCCTTCCAGATAGGTGTTATGGGTATCCTCGATCATTGGCAGACCGCCGATGCCGGAACCAATATTAACGCCGATACGTTCGGCGTTTTCCGGGGTAACCACAATGCCGGAGTCCTTGATCGCCTGTACTCCCGCCGCAAGCCCGTAATGGATAAAAATATCCATACGGCGAGCTTCCTTGGCGGAAATATACTCGGTGACATCGAACCCTTTGACCTCGCCGGCGATCTGGGAGGAAAAAGCCGTGGGGTCGAACCGGGTAATCCGGCTAATTCCAGATTTGCCGGCAAGAATGTTCGACCACGCTTGCTCAACAGTATTACCGACAGGCGAAATTATGCCCAGGCCAGTGATGACGACTCTGCGTTTAGACAAGACGGCTCCAGTTGCGAGTGGTTACAGGATAGATGGGACAGTTTAGTTCAGATGACCATTAACGTAATCAACGGCTTGTTTGACGGTGGTGATTTTTTCCGCTTCTTCGTCAGGAATTTCGCAGTCGAACTCTTCTTCCAATGCCATGACCAGCTCAACAGTATCCAGGGAATCAGCGCCCAGGTCGTCGACGAAGGAGGATTCAATCTTTACTTCTGCTTCGTTCACGCCAAGTTGCTCAGCAACGATTTTTTTGACGCGTTGTTCGATATTTTCCATCTAAGTACCCTCTCTTGAATCGCTATAAAAAAGCTGACGCATTTTACCAAAAATTGCCCACTTCACCAAACGGGAAGTTTGCCCAATCAACTCATATACATGCCGCCATTGACGTGCATTGTGGTACCCGTGACATAACCGGCTTGCGGCGAAGCCAGGAAGGCAACCGAAGCTGCGATATCCTGAACCGTACCAAGTCGTCCCAGCGGGATGTGGCCTAGCAGGCCATTGCGCTGCTCCTCGCTCAGGGCGCGGGTCATGTCCGTATCGATGAAACCTGGCGCGACACAGTTTACCGTGATATTTCGGCTGCCGACTTCGCGTGCCAGCGACTTGCTGAAGCCAATGATAGCTGCCTTGGCAGCGGCATAATTAGTCTGGCCGGCGTTCCCCATCGCGCCTACCACCGAGGCAATGCTGATGATGCGGCCATAACGCGCTTTCATCATCGCGCGCAGAACAGCCTGGCTCAAGCGGAACACGGACTTCAGGTTGGTATCCATGATGTCGTCCCACTCTTCTTCCTTCATCCGCATCAGCAGGTTGTCGCGGGTGATGCCGGCATTGTTGACCAGAATAGAGATTTCACCAAATTGAGTGCGTATGGCTTGCAACACCTGTTCGATTTGCGCAGGATCTTTGACGTTCAGAGCCAGCCCTGCACCCTTGATGCCGGCTTGGCTCAGATAACTGCTGATATTGTCTGCGCCGGCCTGGCTGGTCGCCGTGCCGACAACGGTTGCGCCCTGCTTGCCGAGTTCCAGCGCGACAGCTTGGCCAATTCCACGACTGGCGCCTGTTACCAAAGCAATTTGCCCATCCAGCATTTAACTATTCTCCTGATTATTTCAATGTATCCATTGCCTGGCGCAGCGCTGCTTCATCAGACAGCGCAAATGCCTGCATGTCGCCATTAATGCGCTTGTTCAGTCCAGCCAGCACCTTCCCAGGTCCGCATTCTGCAAGTTTGAGAATGCCTTGATCTGCAAAGCTTCGGACTGTTTCCACCCATCTCACCGGGCTGTACAGTTGGCGCGCCAGTGCATCCTTGATGCCAGCCTCATCGCCGTGACTTTTGACATCGGCGTTATGCACCACCGGAATTTGCGGCGTCTTGATCGAAATAGTCTGCAGGCGCTGCGTCAATGCATCCGCCGCCGGGCGCATCAGAGCGCAATGGGATGGAACGCTGACCGGCAGCGGCAGCGCGCGTTTTGCACCCTTTTCCTTGGCCAGAACCATGCCACGTTCAACCGCAGTTTTGTGACCTGCGATCACGACTTGACCCGGCGAATTGAAATTGACCGGCTCCAGCACCTCGCCTTGCGCTGCTTCGGCACAAACGGCTCGCACGGCATCGTCATCGAGTCCCAGAATCGCTGCCATGCCCCCCACCCCTTCGGCCACCGCTTCCTGCATGGCCTGTGCGCGGAACCGCACCAGTGGCAATGCATCGGCAAATGATAGTGCTCCGGATGCAACCAGCGCGGTGTATTCGCCCAGGCTGTGGCCGGCCAGCATAGTCGGCTGAGGTCCTTGCAGGACGTTCCAGGCACGGAACACCGCCATACCGGCAGTCAGCATTATCGGTTGGGTATTCACGGTCAGGTTGAGCTCTTCGGCGTTGCCGCCCGTGACCATGCCCCATAAATCCTGCTTGAGAATGCTCCCCGCTTCCTCAAAGGTTTCTCGCACGATGGGAAGCCCATCGAAGCCATTCATCATGCCGACCGACTGCGAACCTTGTCCTGGAAATACGAATGCGAAACTCATGTTTTTAACTTTCTTACCAAGTTACCAGCGCAGAACCCCAAGTGAAACCGCCACCCACGCCTTCCATCAGTATAGTGTCGCCGGGCTTGATCCGGCCATCCCGAACCGCGACATCCAGCGCCAAGGGAATCGAAGCCGCCGAGGTGTTACCATGTTTGTCGACCGTGACCACGACATTATCCATGCTCATGCCCAACTTCTTGGCAGTGGCCTGGATAATGCGAATATTGGCCTGATGCGGCACTAGCCAGGTGATGTCCGACTTCTGCATGCCATTGGCTGCGAGAGTCTCCTCAACGATGGAGTCCAGCACCCCGACTGCAAACTTGAACACGCCGGTGCCGTCCATTTCCACGAAGGGGTTACCTTCAGCCTTGCCGCCCGAGAGGCACGCTGGCACAGCCAATAGATGGCCATAACGGCCATCTGCATGCAGATGGGTGGAAATAATTCCAGGTTCTTCACTGGCTTTCAGGACAACCGCTCCAGCGCCATCACCGAATAGGACGCAGGTGTTGCGGTCGGTCCAGTCCATAATGCGGGAAAAAGTTTCCGCACCCACAACCAGGGCGCACTTGCTTTGTCCGCCACGAATGAACTGATCGGCCGTTGCCAGGGCGTAGACAAAACCACTGCAAACCGCCTGGATGTCGAACGCCGGGCCACCGCTTCGGATACCCAGTTTGTTCTGGAGAATACAAGCCGTACTGGGAAACACCACATCAGGCGTGGTTGTGGCGACGATAATCAAGTCTATACTTTGCGGGTCGACGCCGGCCATTTCTATGGCCCTCTGCGCCGCTTGAAAAGCCAGATCGCTGGTGGTCTGATTTTCCGCGACGATGTGGCGTTCGCGGATACCCGTGCGGGAAAAAACCCACTCGTCCGAAGTGTCGACCATCTGCGCCAGATCGTGGTTGGTCAGGATTTTTTCCGGCAGGTAGCCGCCGGTACCGATAATACGTGAATACATTCAGGCCTTTTCCTCGTTCAGCAGGGCCATTTGTTCATTGATCCGGCGCAGCACGCCGTTGCGCACTTCCTCGACCGCTCGTTCAATGGCGAACTGAAAGGCGAAACTATCTGCCGAGCCGTGGCTTTTCACCACAACCCCTCGCAATCCAAGCAGGCTTGCGCCGTTGTAACGCCGATGATCGAGGCGCTTCTTGAATGCGCTGAGAACCGGGTAGGCGATAAGGCCAGCCAATTGGGTCAGGATGTTGCGCTTGAATTCCTGGCGTAAAAAAGTCGCCAACATCTGCACCAGTCCTTCCGACGCCTTCAGCGCCACATTGCCGACAAAGCCATCGCATACCACCACGTCCGTGGTGCCTTTATAGATGTCGTTGCCTTCCACATTGCCATGGAAATTCAG
This sequence comes from Gammaproteobacteria bacterium, assembly GCA_018823025.1. GTDB lineage: Bacteria > Pseudomonadota > Gammaproteobacteria > Burkholderiales > Sulfuricellaceae > Sulfuricella. The sequence continues at coordinate 26,173 of JAHJJI010000123.1, forward strand.
ATGGCTCTGACGCAACAACTCGGCGGTCTGCTTGACCACTTCGTTGCCCTTGATGTCTTCTTCGCCAATATTGAGCAGACCAACGGTGGGGGCTTCCTTGTGCTCCACAGCGGAAACCAGCATCGCGCCCATTACCGCGAACTGGAGCAGGTGGTTGGCAGTGCAATCCACATTGGCTCCAAGGTCGAGAACGTGAGTATGGCCGTTCAGCGTGGGCATCATCCCAGCAATTGCCGGTCGTTCTATCCCGGGCAGCATTTTCAGGACAAAGCGGGATATGGCCATTAACGCACCGGTGTTACCGGCGCTAACGCAAGCATTCGCCTCGCCCGTTTTTACCAGGTTGATAGCGACACGCATGGAGGAGTCTTTTTTGTTGCGCAAGGACAGCGCGGGGGGGTCGTCCATGGTAACCACCTCGCTAGCATGATGAATGCGTAGACGAGAAGACACAGTGGCCTTGAGGGAGCGAAGCTCGGCCTCGATCACCTCGGCCAGGCCGACTAATACTATATTGACTTCAGCGTCCCGTTTCAGGTACGCCAGAGCAGCAGGGACAGTGACATGGGGTCCGTGATCGCCCCCCATGGCGTCGATCGCAACAGTGATATCCATTACGCTTGTTGCAAACCGCCTTTACCGTACTGATTACTCGCCCTTGGCACGCGCAACCTTTTTGCCACGGTAGAAACCGCTGGGGCTGACGTGGTGACGCAGGTGAATTTCTCCGGTGGTAGGCTCCACAGCCAACGGTGGGTTGGTCAGGAAGTCGTGCGCGCGGTGCATGCCACGCTTGGAGGGGGATTTCTTGTTCTGTTGTACAGCCATGATAACTCCTAATTTTTTCTCAAATCTTTCGTTTTCAGCGCGGCCAGAGCACTGAAAGCATTTTGTTTATCGGTTTTCGCCTGGCCAAAATCGTCGCCCGTCTTACAGTCTCCCGACGCGTGCGTAGGCACCATCGGCAAGCCCAGCAACACCTCATCCTCAACCAACGCCAGCACATCCATATTCGGATCCACTTTTATAGCATCAGTTAATTCATCCTCGTTCACCAGTGCTGGAAAAACCTGTTCATCCTCGATTAATTCCAGTTCGGAATCGAGGTCCACAGGAAAAGCCAGAGCTCCAAGGCAACGCTGGCACCTAAGTTGCAGCATGCCCTTGACGGCGCAAACCAGAAAAAGCTTATCGTTCTCGCCGCGCTTACCGGTCAGGGTGTACTCCAGTATACCGCTACTGGAAAACAGTAAATCCTGCAGCCGACTCAAATTTGCGACCGCGACGCTACCGCTTAACGATTCGCCGTTGAGCGCAAACTCGATGCTGTTGATGACGACCTGTTCAGGCATAAGGCGCGCATGATATAATTTTTAAGATTGGCTGTCAAAAAACAAGCTCCAAGAGCAATCCAAAATAGCGATCCTAGAAACTTGATGTTTTGATAATTTAACGGGTTCCCGCGTGATCAAGAAAATTCTTATTGCCAATCGTGGCGAAATTGCGGTCCGTATTGTACGCGCTTGCTCCGAAATGGGGATTAAATCCGTCGCCATCTATACGGATGCCGACCGACATGCTCTGCACGTCAAGAAGGCCGATGAATCCTACAATATCGGCTCCGACCCGGTCATTGGCTACCTGAATGCACATAATATAGTCAATCTCGCTGTTGCGGCAGGTTGCGATGCCCTTCATCCCGGCTACGGTTTCCTTTCGGAAAATCCGGTTTTGGCAGAAATCTGCGCCAAGAGAGGCATCAAGTTCATTGGACCATCTCCAAAAGTAATCCACCGCATGGGCGACAAGATTCAGGCTCGGCAGGCAATGATCGATGCCGGCGTACCGGTAATTCCAGGCAGTGAAGGTAACTTAGCCAACGTCAAACAAGCAATGGAACTGGCCACCGGAATTGGCTACCCCGTCATGCTGAAAGCCACCAACGGCGGTGGTGGGCGTGGTATCCGCCGCTGCAACAGCGAAGAAGAACTGATCAAGAATTATGACCGCGTTGTTTCCGAAGCCACCAAGGCATTCGGCAAGCCTGAACTATTCATGGAAAAATGCGTGGTCAACCCGCGCCACATTGAAGTCCAGGTCATCGGAGACAGCTTCGGTAGCGTGATCCATCTGTTCGAACGCGATTGTTCGATCCAGCGCCGCAATCAGAAGTTGATCGAAATCGCGCCTTCCCCGCAACTGACCCGCGCCCAGCGCGACTACATCGGCAAGATCGCTGTGCAGGCAGCCAAAACAGTCGGCTACGAAAACGCAGGTACGGTGGAGTTTCTGCTCGACCAGGACAATCAGTTCTACTTCATGGAAATGAATACCCGCCTGCAGGTAGAACACACGGTAACTGAAACCATTACCGGCATCGATATTGTCCAGGAGCAAATTCGCATCGCCAGCGGTCTGCCTCTGCAGTACAAACAGGAAGATGTAAATTATCGTGGCTTCGCCATGGAATTCCGCATCAATGCGGAAGATCCGAAAAACGATTTTCTCCCTAGCTTCGGCCGCATCACCCGCTACTATGCGCCCGGCGGTCCCGGCGTACGCACCGATGCAGCTATGTATACCGGCTACGTGATCCCGCCCTATTATGATTCGATGTGCGCCAAGCTTACGGTCTGGGCGCTGACCTGGGAAGGCGTAGTCGAACGTGGGAAACGCGCCCTGAACGACATGGTGGTTTATGGTGTTAAAACCACCATTCCTTATTACCAGCAGATTTTGCAGCATCCGGATTTTCGTAGCGGCAAGTTCGACACCAGCTTCGTCGAAGCTCACCCTGAACTGACCAATTACACGGTGCGACTGCCCAAGGAACAGCTTGCGGCAGCCATTTCGGCAGCAATCGCGGCCCATGTGGGACTTTAATTTCAACTTTTGATTTGTAACTCTAGGATAAAGCATGGCTAAAGTTTTCATCAGCGATCTGGTACTGCGCGACGGGCATCAATCCCTGATTGCGACCCGCATGCGCACTGAAGATATGCTGCCGATCTGTGCCAGGTTGGACAGTGTGGGTTTCTGGTCACTGGAAGCTTGGGGTGGCGCGACATTCGACGCCTGCGTGCGTTTTCTGCGCGAAGATCCGTGGGATCGCCTGAAAAAACTGCGCAAGGCACTACCCAATACCCGCATCCAGATGCTGCTTCGCGGCCAGAATCTGCTCGGCTACCGCAATTATTCAGATGACGTGGTGCGCGCCTTCGTAAAAAAATCGGCCGACAACGGCGTGGACGTGTTCCGTATTTTTGACGCCATGAACGACCTGCGCAACCTGCGCGTTTCAATCGAGACGGTAAAAGCCAGCGGCAAGGTCGCCGAAGGCGCGATCTGCTACACCACGAGTCCGGTGCACAACATCCCCTATTTCGTCAATTTGGCCAAGGAATTCGAAGCGATGGGTTGCGATACCCTGGCCATCAAGGACATGGCCGGCCTCCTTACCCCAGCCACCACAGCAGAGCTGGTCAAGGCGATCGCCGCTGTGGTAAAGATGCCCATCCACATGCACAGCCATGCTACATCCGGCCTGTCGGCGATGTGCCTTTTGCGCGCGGTGGAAAATGGCGCAACCATCCTGGATACCTGCAACTCCTCCTTTGGCGAAGGTGCCAGCCATACTTCCACGGAAAGCATGGTCGCAGCGCTGGCCGGTACCGAATACGACACCGGTTTGAGCCTGCCACTGCTTCAGGAAATCACCGCTTATTTCCGCGAGACCCGCAAAAAATACTGGCAGTTCGAAAGCGAATTTACGGGCGTGGATACCCGTGTGCTGGTGAATCAGGTTCCCGGCGGCATGATTTCCAACCTGTCCAACCAATTGAAGGAACAGGGCGCTCTCAACCGCATGGATGAAGTGCTGGCGGAAATTCCTAGGGTGCGTGAAGATCTGGGCTTTCCTCCTCTGGTCACGCCGACATCACAGATCGTCGGCACCCAGGCCGTCTTGAATGTGCTGACTGGCGAACGATACAAATCCGTCACTACCGAAGTAAAGAACTATCTGCAAGGCCGCTACGGCAAGGCTCCGGGAGAGGTCAATGCACAGGTGCGCAGCATCGCCATCGGCACCGCGGAAGTCATCTCCTGCCGTCCAGCCGATTTTCTGGAAGATGAGATGGACAAGCTGCTTGGCGAGATCGAAGGCATCGCCAAGAGCGAGGAGGACTTGCTGACCTATGCCATGTTCCCAGAACTGGCACGCACGTTCCTGCAGGAACGCGCCGCCGGCACGCTCAAACCAGAGCAATTGCTGCCGATCGGCAGCAATCTTTCCTGCGGTTCGTTTTATGCGCCGAACGAATTCAATGTTTCGCTGCACGGCGAAACCTACCATATCCACATTAGCGGCTCCGGCCATCCCGGCGAGGAGCAGCGTTCCTTCTTTGTTTCCGTCGATGGTGTGCCAGAAGAACTGATCGTCGAGGCTCTGAGCGAAATTGAGGTATTCGGTGGCTCCGGCGGTGTGGTGTCCGGCAGCAGCGCCAAAACCAAGGAAAGTGGCGGCAAGGGCAGCGGCGGAAAACGCCCCCGCCCCACGCGCCAAGGGCACGTCACCACCGCTATGCCAGGTGCCATCGTCGACGTACTGGTCGAGATCGGAAAAAAGGTCAATGCCGGCGACCCGGTACTAGTGATCGAGGCGATGAAAATGGAAAACGAAATCCAGGCGCCGATCAGCGGCACGGTCATCAGTGTCTGGGTGGCCAAGGGTGACACCGTCACGCCTGACGAAGCGCTGATGGAAATACAACCAGAATAATTAAAAACAGTCCTGAGTTTCGAGTCCTGAGTAAAACTACTTGGCCTCAGCACCCAGGACTCAGGACTCTTCTCTTGAAACTGATATTAGCCTCCACCTCACCCTACCGGCGCGAACTGCTGACGCGCCTGAAAATCCCCTTCGAGGTCTGCTCGCCTGAAGTGGACGAGACCCCCCTCACCGGTGAAACACCCGAGCAAACCGCCTATCGCCTGGCGATCGCCAAGGCTAAGGCACCCGCCAGGAGTTTTCCCGATGCCCTGATCATCGGTTCCGACCAAGTCGCTACTCTGGACGGCCTTCAACTTGGCAAGCCGCATACCCACGAAAACGCCGTCAAGCAACTCACTATGATGCGTGGGCGAAGCGTGGTGTTCCATACTGCGCTGTGCCTTTACAACAGTCGCACCGGCAACACCCAGGCCAGGGAAATCCCCTTCACGGTGCATTTCCGCAAGCTTACCGATGCACAAATAGAACGCTATTTGGTCAAGGAGCAGCCTTACAACTGTGCCGGCAGTGCCAAATCGGAAGGATTGGGCATTGCCCTGATCGAAAAAATGAGCGGTGACGACCCCAACTCATTAATTGGCTTGCCGCTGATTGCCTTGATTGAAATGCTTGAAAATGAAGGCATGCCGGTGATCTAAATGGCCACTGGCACCCTCTACCTGATTCCTACCACACTGGGAGAAAGTCCTCTTTCTTCGATTATTCCCGAGCAGGTTCGCAATATTGCGGCATCGCTAACCGTTTTTGTCGCAGAAAACCCCAAAACCGCTCGGCAATACCTGAAACAGTTGGAACTTGCCACGCCACTTCAGGATGTCGAGATATTTACCCTGGACAAGCACACCAAGCCGGAGCAATTGGAGCTGTTTCTCCAACCGGCGCTGGCAGGAAAAGATCTGGGACTGGTATCCGAAGCCGGCTGCCCGGCAGTTGCCGACCCCGGTGCGCTGCTGGTTCGACTGGCGCACAAGAAAGGGATCAAGGTGGTGCCGCTGGTGGGACCCTCATCCATTTTGCTGGCGCTGATGGCATCAGGCATGAACGGACAGGCTTTCGCCTTTCATGGTTATCTGCCCATACAGAAAGCGGAACGTTGCAAGAGGATAGCCGAACTGGAAAAAGAGTCGGCGACCAGAAACCAGACCCAGATTTTCATCGAAACGCCTTACCGCAATCAGGCGCTGCTGGAAGATCTGGTCCAGACTTGCGAATCCGGCACCGAACTGTGCGTTGCCACCGACCTGACCCTTGCCAGCGAGAAAATCGATACCCGCACAGCCGGCGCTTGGCGCAAGGGCCTGCCGGATATCAACAAGAAGCCGACGATTTTCCTGCTCTATCGTCCACGCTCAAACTAGAATCTCCTCGAACGACTCAATCCAGTCGAGACGGATTTCTTCCTCGCTGTTATCCTCACGGCTGAATTTCAGCCATTCCGCACCGTCACGGGTGGTCACATCCAGCGGCATGATTTTCTCAACCCTGTCCCGGCCCTCCTGTCGGTATTTAAGCATCAGCGATATCCGCCGCAAAACGCTGAATTCCAGCCTCTCGTGCTGCATGCAAGCGATAGGCAGGTAGTCCTGCTCCATACTAGCGCAAGCCCATGCCACCGTTCGCAAGCGGATTAATTACGCTCGCCGTGGCTGCGCCGAACCGTTTGGCAAAGCGCTCCGCAATGCCTTCCTGCGGAGTGAAATCGATGATTTCCTCGGCCTTGATGATATCGCGCGCCACATAATCAGCACTGCCAAAGGCATCGGCCAAACCGAGTTGGATGCTCCTTTCGCCACTCCAGAACAAACCGCTGAACATCTCTGGCGTTTCCTTCAAACGCTTTCCACGCCCCTGGCGCACCACGGTGATGAATTGCTGGTGGATTTCATTCAACATCGTCTGGGCATATTCCTTCTGGCTGGTGCTCACTGGCGAAAAAGGGTCGAGGAATCCCTTATTTTCACCTGCAGTCAACAATCGGCGCTCGATTCCCAGTTTTTCCATCGTACCGGTGAAACCGAAGCCATCCATCAGCACGCCAATTGAACCGACGATGCTGGCTTTGTCGACGAATATCTTGTCGGCGGCGGCAGCAGCATAATACCCACCCGAGGCGCAAATATCCTCCACTACGGCATACAAAGGAATTTGCGGATATTTTGCACGCAGACGCCGAATTTCATCATTGATGTAGCCAGCCTGAACCGGGCTGCCGCCTGGGCTGTTGATCCGCAGAATGACCCCCTTGGTTCCCTTGTCCTTGAAGGCTTCTCGCAAACCACCGATCACCCGGTCTGCATGGGTGTCCCCTCCGGCGGCGATCACGCCGCGCAGTTCTACCAATGCCGTGTGTTTGCCGGAAAGAGGGGTCTCCCCCTTGTTGAACCAACCCATCATTGCGAACGTCAAAATAATTAAAAACACAAGGGTCAGCAGTCTAAAAAAGATCGACCACTGCCGCGCCCGACGCTGCTCCTGCAAGGCTGAAAATGCCAGCTTCTCCAGAGTTTTTCTCTCCCAGCTTTCAGGGTCAGCCATGGTCGTCCTTTCGATTTTGAGTAGTTACGATTTTAGTCTTTAATCAGGCATGATCGCTCAGCCACCGGCTCAGTTCACCGAAATCATCGGCACAAACAAGCGGAGACAGAGCCAGCAGACCTTCCCGCGGATGAGCACCATAGCACACACCGATTGCGGACACGCCAGCATTGCTGGCCATTTTCAGATCATGACTGGTGTCACCGATCATCAGGGTTTTCGCTTGCGGCACACCGAGTTCGTCCATGATTTCCAGCAGCATACAGGGATGAGGCTTGGAAAAGCACTCATCGGCGCAGCGCGAAGAATGGAAATATTGACCCAAACCGGTCTGTTCAAGAACGCGATCAAGTCCGCCCCGCCCCTTGCCCGTTGCCACCGCAAGCAAAAAACCCTCTCCATGCAATGCCGCTATGGTTTCGGCTGCGCCGGAAAACAGAGGAATTTCAGCGTCCTGCGCAAGGTAATAATGGCGGTAACGTTCCACCAGCGCCTCGTAACCGGAGCGGGGTAACTCTGGGAACAGGGCGGCAATCGCCTCGTTAAGGCCCAAGCCGATAATATGGCGGGCCTCGCTTTCACTGGGAACCAACAAGCCAACATCGCGACTGGCAGCCTGAATAGAAAAGGCAATGGCTCCAGCTGAATCCATTAGCGTGCCATCCCAATCGAAAACCAGTAAATCAAATTGTTTCGGCATGTCCTTATCTACTCCTCCGTATCCAAAAGTCGGAGAAACCGTTTCAGATCATCCGGCAGAGGTGCCTCCAGGGACAACACCTCTCCCGTCAAGGGGTGTTTGAGCACCATCTTGAAAGCGTGTAAAAACATCCGCTTCAAACCGCGCTTTTGCAGCGCCTTGTTCAAGGGGAAATCGCCATATTTATCGTCTCCAACAATCGGGAATCCCAGATGTGACAGATGGACACGAATTTGATGGGTACGCCCTGTTTTGAGTTCCGCTTCAAGCAGACAGAATTCAGGCCAGGATTTTTTCAGGGTAAAAATAGTGTGCGCGGTCTGCCCCTCCTCGTTCACGCTTACTCGGCGTTCGCCTGAACCGGTCACGTACTTGTGTAGCGGCAGCTTCACGCTTTGTTTGGCGTTTAGCCATTGCCCCTTAACCAGGGTGAGATAGCGTTTTTCCGTCTCGCCTTCACGCATTGCACGATGCAACTCAACCAGAGCGCTACGTTTTTTAGCCAGTAGCAGGACGCCTGAGGTTTCACGGTCCAGTCGGTGCACCAATTCAAGAAACTTGAATTCGGGATGCTCCAGACGCATCTGCTCGATCACGCCGCGGCTGATGCCACTACCCCCATGCACCGCCATGCCGGGTGGTTTGTTGAGTGCAATCAGGGCATCGTCCTGATACAGAATGTGCCGGGAAAGCATTTGTGGCGCAGCGGCTTTGGGCTCCCCGTTATCGGTTGGCCGAGATGAGCGGACGGGTGGAATACGCAGAACATCACCCAAAACCAGGCGACAGGTGGCATCGACGCGCTTGCTGTTGACGCGCACTTCACCGCTACGCAAAATGCGGTAGACATGGCTTTTCGGCACACCCTTAAGATGCTTGAAAAGGAAGTTATCGATGCGCTGGGATTCGCTACTTTCGTCGATAGTTACCCAGGTTACAGATTCTTTGCTTAAATCATTCAATTTGCTTATACTTGAAAATTGCGCTGGGGGGAAACGGACGTTAAATTCGCCGTTACCGAGCCGATTCACGAACGCATAGGATGCGGAATCGGTCGCTACCAGCCTGAAAGTCCTGTCGGTTAATTTCGCTCACCACAAGAAAAAGTAGCGATGGTAAACGAATTGCGCGCTCAAAGCACTCGCAGATTTTCAAGTCTCGTTTCAATAACGGGACTTAAAGAACGACAAACTCGCACCTTGAAGGCTTAATTTTAATCGTAAATTAGTTAATGACTAGAATAACAAGATAGTCCGTTCAATTTTACGCCAGCCAGTTAGCGCAGCGGTTTGTCTCCCCGTGTGAAAAGAGCGCGGGAGAATATAACAAATGAAACGCATGTTGTTTAATGCAACGCAAGCCGAAGAGTTACGCGTTGCTATTGTGGACGGTCAAAAGCTCGTTGACCTGGACATTGAATCAGCCGGAAAAGAGCAACGTAAAAGCAACATCTACAAAGGTGTCATTACCCGCATCGAGCCCAGCCTCGAGGCCGCCTTCGTTGATTACGGAACCGAACGTCATGGCTTCCTGCCTTTCAAGGAAGTTTCCCGTGTTAATTTTCTGCTCCCGGAAGGCACGGACATTTCCCGCGCCCGAATCCAGGACGTCCTGAAAGAAGGCCAGGAACTCATCGTTCAGGTGGAGAAGGACGAACGCGGCAACAAAGGCGCTGCGCTCACTACTTTTATCAGCCTCGCTGGCCGTTATCTGGTTCTGATGCCAAACAACCCTCGCGGCGGTGGCGTATCCCGTCGTATCGAAGGTGAAGAGCGCAACGAGTTGCGCGACATCATGGCGCAGCTGGATGTCCCCACCGGCATGAGTATCATCGCGCGTACTGCAGGTATCGGACGCACGCAGGAAGAACTGCAGTGGGACCTGAACTATCTGATGCAGCTATGGCGTGCAATTGAAAGCGCCTCCCAACAGCAAAGCGGCGCCTTCCTTATCTACCAGGAAGGTAGTCTGGTCATACGCGCCATCCGCGACCTGTTCCAGCCCGACATCGGCGAAATCCTGATCGACACTGAAGCGATCTATGATCAGGCTGTGCAGTTCATGAGCCACGTCATGCCCGGCAATGTAAACAAGGTCAAACTGTACCGGGATGACGTACCCCTGTTCTCGCGTTTCCAGATCGAACACCAGATCGAAACCGCGTTTGCACGGGAAGTCCCCCTGCCCTCAGGTGGCGCCATCGTTATCGACCATACCGAAGCGCTGGTGTCAGTAGACGTCAACTCGGCCCGCGCCACCCGTGGCGCTGACATTGAGCAGACCGCGTTCAACACCAACCTTGAAGCCGCTGAGGAAGTGGCGCGCCAATTGCGCTTGCGCGACTTGGGCGGCTTGGTAGTGATCGATTTCATCGACATGGAAAGCACTCGCAACCAGCGTGAAGTTGAAAATCGCTTGCGTGACGGCCTGCACTACGACCGTGCACGTGTCCAGATGGGCAAGATATCCCGCTTTGGCCTGCTCGAACTGTCTCGCCAGCGGCTACAACCTTCTCTAGGTGAAACTAGCCACATCGGTTGCCCACGCTGCAACGGCACCGGGCACATTCGTGGCACTGAGTCTTCCGCTTTGCATATCCTGAGGATACTGCAGGAAGAAGCCATGAAGGACAGCACGACTTCAGTTCATGCCCAGGTTCCAGTGGACGTGGCGACCTTCCTGCTGAATGAAAAACGTGCAGAAATTCACGAAATCGAATCACGATTCAAGACCAGCATCATGCTGATCCCGAACATCCACATGGAAACGCCGAATTATTCCATCGTCAGGCTGCGAAGCGATGAAGTTAGTAGCGAGGAAACACCAAGCTACCGCATGGTTGAAATGCCGGCTGAAACCGCCGCAGAAAAATCCTTGTCCGCGGAAGACAAACCGCAACGCCAGATCGCTGCGGTGCGTGGCATCACAACTGGACAGCCAGCACCGATTGCGGCCGCTGAAAAAACCAAGCAAACCTGGTTTGGCAAGGTCAAGATATGGCTGCAAGGCTTAGGCAGCACTCAGCCGGAAGAAGAGATCAAGCCCAAAGCGCGTCCAGCAAGAACCGACAGGCCGCGCCGTGAACCGCGTGGTGAAGGTCGTGGTGAAGGTCGCGAAGGAAAGCGTGATGCGGATCGAGGTGAACCCCGCCGCACAGAACGCGGAGAAGGTCGTGGCGGTCAAAAGCCGCGTGCGCCTGCTCAGCCGCAAGTAAAGAGGGAAAAAGAGGCTGTCGCCCCTCAGGTATCTGCCCCGGTAGCAGATGTTAAAACAGGCGAAACCGAAGCGCAGGAGCCCAGGAGTCGGCGAGGTCGCCGCGGTGGGCGGCGTGAGCGCGGGGAACGCACGGAGCGTCCTGAAGCGCCACGTAATCTTCCTGAAAGCACCGAAGTTTCAAGCGAGACAGTACCGGCAGCTATCGCTCTAGAGATGGCGAGCACGAGAGTCGAAAAAGTAGAAGCTGCGCCTGAGATGATCTCCGAAGCTTCGCTGCCCATAGTCGTTCAGGAGTCTACTGCAGTTTTAGTGGTGCCCGAGCTATCCAGACCAGTTGAAACAGAGCCTGTCGTAACCGTGCCAGCCGATATCGCTCCAGTCGTTGCCACTCCAGTCGTTGTCACGGCTGAAGTAGTACCTACCGCTGTTCCGGTCGACATCGCGCCAGAAGCACCCCCGACCGAAAGTAAGCCGCGTGCGCCACGTCGCCGTGCCCCACAAGCTGTGCAGGAGGATCTAATCGCTTCCAGCGGACTGGTCATGGTAGAAACCAGCCCTGATAAAATCAAGGCTGTTGTAGAAGAAGCCGTAGCCGACAAACCGGAACGAGTGCGGCCACGCCGTGCGCCACGCCCTAAAATCGTTGAAGAAAGCGCTCCGCTGGTTCAGGTCGAAACACAGTCCAAGTAAACTCCTCTCGCACCCACCGGGAGACTACCTTCACGTAGCTTCCCGGTGGATCGTGCAATCTCGCTCACTCCTTAGCGATACTTCTTGCCAAGATTTCCTCAAGCAAGCCCAACCCCGCATCCTCAACCATATTCAGAACGTTCTCAAATCCCTGAATCCCTCCATAGTAAGGGTCGGGTACATCGCGCTGGCTGAATCCCCTGCTGAATTCCATAAATAACTTGAGTTTGTGCCGCTCCGGCGGCGGGCAGATCTTGATCAGATTGGCCAGATTATCCTCATCCATCGCCAGAATATAATCAAATTCGTAAAAATCTCTGGCGTCAACCTGCCGCCCGCGCAAGCCGCTCAAATCATAACCCCGTCTCAGCGCAGCCTGCTGGGCTCTTCTGTCGGGCGACGAACCGACATGATAAGCATGAGTGCCTGCCGAGTCGATGATGATAGTGTCGGGTTGAACCGCTTTTGATACCTGATGACGAAATACCCCTTCCGCGGTTGGAGATCGGCAGATATTGCCCATGCAGACAAATAGTATTTTAATTTTTTCCAATTCCAGCTACTCCATAGAAACATCAAATCGAATCATCACAGAAAAATTTAACAAAAACACTCAATGTATTAGAATTATATGGAATTTATGTTGAATGGTACTAATAATGGAATCACAAATAATAGTTGACCAAATAACTAAACTATTATTACAATACATGCACTTTTCTGAAATCGCTAGTGGAGAATACTATGTCCGCCAACCTGTTCAATGCCGCCGCTACAGGCGACACTAATCAAATCCGTGCCCTGCTGCAAGATGGCGCGGACTGCAACAGCCGCAACACCGACGGTGCCACATTGTTGATGCTGGCCGCCGGAGCGGGCCACCTCGAAGCAGTGAAAGCACTGATCGAACTTGGTGCGGACGTCAACGCGACTGACCCGCTAGGCTGGACCGCACTGATGAAAGCACTGTACAACCATGAGCTTAATCGCGGCTTTCCTGAAATCGTTAGCACTTTGATTGACGCCGGAGCCGATATCGAGACCCAAATTGGCTACGGTACTCGTCCGTTGATGCTTGCCGCTGGCTACGGTGAAGCGGGCGTTATTGAGGCTCTGTTAAAGGCCGGAGTGGATGTCCGTGCCAAAAACGAAGGGGGCCGCACGGCGCTGATGATGGCGAAGGACAAGGACTATGTTGAAGTCATTAACCAGTTGCATGAGGCCGAACTGGAACTCAGCGATGATCTGTCCTGTGGTTCACGCACGCCGCCAGGCGTCAACGTAGTCACTTTTATGAAAAATTCGGAGCATTGATCTTTCACCCACAGCCAATAGCTGTGGTAATGCTTACGTTTTAAACATCAGCGCCTTGATCTGATTCAATTTGTCGCGCAGCTGCGTGGCACGTTCGAACTCAAGATTCCGGGCGCAAGCCAGCATTTCTTTTTCCAACTGCTTGATTTCCTTGGTCAGCTTCTTCTCGTCCAGGTGCTTGTAGGCAGCAAGCTCCTGAGCGACTTTCAGTTCCTTCTGGGCGGTGTCGATATCGAACACGCCATCGATGATGTCCTTGATACGCTTGGTGACCCCTCTCGGCGTGATGCCGTGAGCGGTGTTATGGGCAACCTGCTTAGCCCGGCGACGCTCTGTTTCGTCCATTGCACGGCGCATGGAATTAGTGATTTTGTCGCCATAGAGAATCGCGGTGCCATTAATGTGGCGTGCCGCCCGTCCTATGGTCTGGATTAGTGCGCGCTCGGAGCGCAAGAAGCCCTCCTTGTCTGCATCCAATATTGCAACCAACGATACCTCTGGTATATCAAGACCTTCTCGCAACAAGTTAATGCCGATTAGCACATCAAACACACCTAACCGCAGGTCGCGGATGATCTCGACCCGCTCTACCGTGTCGATGTCCGAGTGCACGTAGCGAACCTTGATTCCATGGTCAGACAGATAGTCGGTCAAATCCTCGGCCATGCGCTTGGTCAATGTAGTGACTAGCACGCGCTCGCCTAGTGCAATTCGGGCATTGAGTTCGGAGAGCAGATCATCCACCTGGTTGGTTGCCGGGCGGACTTCGATCTTCGGATCGACTAATCCGGTTGGCCTCACCACTTGTTCCACCACCTGGCCCGCATGCTGAGCCTCGTAATCAGCAGGCGTAGCAGAAACGAAAATGGACTGCCGCATCACCTTTTCGAACTCATCGAAGCGCAAGGGTCGGTTATCGAGTGCAGAGGGCAGACGAAAACCATATCCCACCAGATTTTCCTTGCGCGCCCGATCACCCTTGTACATGCCGCCGATCTGCGGGATGGTGACATGGCTTTCGTCGAGGAACATCAGTGCATTAGGCGGCAGATAGTCGATCAATGTGGGCGGCGGATCGCCCGGATTCCTCCCAGACAGATGGCGCGAGTAGTTTTCGATGCCCTTGCAGAACCCCAGTTCGTTGAGCATTTCCAGGTCGAAGCGGGTGCGCTGCTCGATCCGCTGAGCTTCCACTAATTTATGTTCTTTCTGGAAAAACTCGATGCGCTCACGCAATTCCAGTTTGATCGCCTCAATTGCCCGCAATGTGGTACTGCGTGGCGTGACGTAATGGCTCGACGGGTAAACCGTATAGCGCGGAACCTTGCGTTGTATATGGCCGGTCAGCGGGTCAAACAGGGAAATACTCTCGACTTCGTCATCGAACAGACTGACCCGCACCGCTGTTTCCGCGCTTTCCGCCGGATAGATGTCGAGCACATCACCGCGCACACGAAAGGTGCCGCGTCGAAAATCGATCTCGTTGCGATCGTACTGCATCTCGGTGAGGCGCTTGATGGCATCGCGCTGAGACATCGTCTCACCCTGGCGCAGGTGCAGAATCATGCCGTGGTAGTCCACCGGATCGCCGATACCGTAAATACAGGAAACCGAGGCGACGATCACGCAATCCTCACGCTCCAGCAAAGATTTAGTGGCGGATAACCGCATCTGTTCGATGTGCTCGTTGATGCTGGAGTCTTTTTCGATGAACATATCACGCGACGGAACATAGGCTTCCGGCTGGTAATAATCGTAATAGGAAACAAAATACTCCACCGCATTTTCCGGAAAGAACTCGCGCATCTCGGAATACAATTGCGCCGCCAGTGTCTTGTTGTGCGCCATGACAATGGCTGGTCGGCCAAGTTGGGCGATGACATTGGCCATGGTGAAGGTCTTGCCGGAGCCGGTCACGCCGAGCAAAGTTTGAAACGCCAGCCCGTCATTCAGGCCTTCGACCAACCGTGCGATGGCATTGGGCTGATCCCCAGCGGGTTCAAACGGCTGGTGAAGTTTGTAAGGACTATTGGGAAATGTGACGATCACGGGTAAAATTGTGCGGTTTGATAACTTTAAATTGTATCATGCAGGCACTGGCCCGCATTGCTCTCACTTAAGGATAGAATCTTGGAACTGTCTCAGCGCGTTCAGGCCATCAAGGAATCCCCTACCCTCGCCGTAAGCGCACGCGCTGCCCGGCTGAAGGCTGAAGGCAAGGACATCATCGGCCTCGGCGTCGGCGAACCAGATTTCGACACCCCGCAACACATCAAGGATGCCGCCAAAAAGGCCATTGACGACGGATTCACCAAATACACCCCGGTCAGCGGCATACCTAGCCTGAAAAATGCCATCGTCGCCAAACTCAAGCGTGACAACGACCTGGATTACACCGAAAAACAAGTTATCGTCGGCGTCGGCGGCAAACAGTGCATCTTCAATCTGGCTTTAGCCGTCCTGAATCCGGGCGACGAAGTAGTCATCCCTGCTCCCTACTGGGTATCCTATGCAGATATCGCCATGGTGGCCGAAGCCAAGCCGGTGATCGTCGAATGCGGCATCGAACAGGGCTTCAAGATCACCCCGGCACAGCTGGATGCGGCCATCACGCCCAAGACAAAAATGTTCATGATCAACAGCCCGTCCAACCCGACCGGGGCGGTCTACACGCTGGACGAACTGAAGGCTCTGGGTGAAGTGCTGAAGCGTTACCCCCACGTACTGGTGGCCACTGACGACATGTACGAGCATGTCAACCTGTCCGGTGCGAAGTTCTTCAACATCCTCAACGCCACCCCTGAGTTGAAAGACCGATGTGTCGTGCTGAATGGCGTGTCGAAGGCCTATTCCATGACAGGCTGGCGTATTGGCTACGCTGCCGGCCCGGAAAATATCATCAAGGCGATGGAAATTCTCCAGTCCCAGTCCACCTCCAACCCCACCTCGATCTCGCAGGTAGCCGCCCAAGCCGCTCTGGATGGAGACCAGTCGTGCATCGATCCGATGGTGAAAGCCTTCCGCGAGCGCCATGCATTCGTGGTGCGCCGCTTCAACGAAATGAAGGGAGTGAAGTGCATCCATGCCGGCGGTGCCTTCTACGCCTTCCCAGACGCGCGAGAGGCCATTGCTGAACTGCATCGCCACGGCACTATCGCAGAAGCGACCGACATGGCTCTTTCGGAATACCTGCTGGAAAAAGCGGGAGTGGCCATCGTCCCGGGTTCGGCCTTCGGCGCGGAGGGCTACTTCCGCATCTCCTTCGCCACCTCGATGAAAAATCTGGAGATGGCCCTGGAACGTATCCAGAAGGCGCTTGAATAGTAAACCCGCTACTGAGTTATTGAAGGGCGCCAGGAACGGCGCCCTTTATTTTTTCTTGCCCCCGAACCAACTTTCCAGTTTGTCAGCAGCCTGCACCCCCAGAGACGTCCCCACTCCGGGGCCGAGGATCGCCGTCCCCACCACAGCCCCGGTGACCGCTGCTCCGGTAGGGAACATGACCGGGTCCTGCAGCGTGCCGGAAACCCTGAGCGGGACACTTACCAGTGAAACACCTTGCTTCACCTCGACATAAACCTTGCCACCCAGTTGTTTTGAAGACGAAATATCCACATCCCCGTTGGCATTGAGTACTCCGGAAGAAATGTTCAGCTTGCTCAAACGGATGTCTTTCCCTGCAATGTTAAATATCCCGCTGAATTCCTCGAACGCTGTCTGCCCACCGCGCACTTCCTTGGTCTTGATCGGTTGCGCCGCTCTTGCCAGATCGAAACCGTGCAACACCCCATTGTGGATAGAAAAATCGCCATCAACATTCGGACTATCCGCAAGCTGAGACGCCGTTCTGCCATTCATCGCGAACCTGGCTTTGGCGTTGAGCCGGCCACTCACACGGGCTTTGAAATTGAACAGCGGCAACAGGGATTCCAGCGCCACGCGCTGGCTCTTAAGGTCGCCTCTAAGCCGCCACCCTGATTTCCAGTTGAGCTCAGCCGCCCCCTTGATTGTCCCTCCATAGAGCTTGCCATCGATATCCTTGAGCCGTAACGCTTCACTATTGACGACTCCGGCAATGTTCAACACGTCGAACTGAAACGCCGGCCCCACGGGAAAGCGCCATTGCCGAGCAGAGAGCTTTAAATCGAAGTCACTGTCCGATATGGGCGTAGCATCCAGCTTGAGCTTGCCGTCATCGCTCGCAAGCAGCACATTCTTCAAGCCACCGTCCGAATTCATGTTTGCTACCACGCTGAACAGGGGCAGCACCATGCTTGGAGAATCCAGCGTGACGTGATTCAAACCGATTTTTTCGATTCTTACTGTTTGGGGGCCTCCATCCGATTTGAACCAGGCTGGCATCCTTCCCAGCATGTCCGTACGGATGGAAACCGTGTCCAGGTCAATATTGCGCAAAATCTTCACTGTGCTAAACAACGAACTCAAATTCGGACTGACCTTGACCGAAGCTATCCTGACTTCCTGCTGGGCGCCGATGGTAATTCTTTCTAGCGCCACATGAGGTATGGGAACCAGCGAAAAACGCAACGAGCCAATCTTGACAGGTTCATTCAGCTTTTCCCCCGCCTGCTTCTCGATTTCAGGAATATATGTGTTCAACGGGATGAGAAAAGGCAGACCGATTACAACCAGAAAAACCACTAGAATAATAAACAGGCGCTTAGTCCACTTCACAGTATCCACCTTAAAAATTACGCCATTTACGACAACATCACAGATAGGAATTGACCTTTTTACCACAGCAAAGTAAAATCCGCAGCTTGTTAATTCCCTGATAGCTCAGTTGGTAGAGCGACGGACTGTTAATCCGCAGGTCCCTGGTTCGAGTCCAGGTCGGGGAGCCAGATACAGAAAGGCCCACAGCGATGTGGGCCTTTTTCATTTCTAGCGTTAGTAGGCCTATAGTAGGCGACCGCGTTTATTAAAGTCGGTTGCGGATAAGTGATCTAATATCGTGGACGGTACATTTTGGGCCCACAAGGGACTGCCACCGCCTTCACGCAAATGTCCGTTCAGTAGCAGCAAACAGTCATCTAATTTACGCCGTAGCGGCTAGGTGTAAATGCTACGAATTTAGACCTGCCCCCTAGGTTTGGCCTATTGCTTCCAGACCAACAGCGCGACAATACCGATCACAATCCACGCCGCAGTTGATTTCACGCCGTTAAGCTTGCTAGCTAGCTCTGTGACCTTTGTCTCAAGCCGTGAAAGTGCTTGAGACTCTGCGCTTGGCGGCCGTTCTTCGATGATGTCGTCTAGTACGGCGGCACCAGATTCAGAAACGGGTTTTGAATCGAAGCTCTTCCAGCGTTTGGCAATCTGCTCACAGCGAGCCGCGTAGCGGTAGCGTAGCTGGCCGGAAATCATACCCTCCAGTAACGCGCGGCATTTACGATCATGAAAAAGGTTGTCATTACACAATGCGGCATAGACAAAAGCGTCACCATCCCGATCATGGCACGCCTGCATTTCCTCAGGTTTCATCGAAGCGTTGCCATAGTAAGCACAACGGAGCGCCATATCTTGATCGTCCTTGCTGCCGACAATGTGAGATTTCCCGTCCTTCCATACTTGGCCATAGAGCGCCGCAATCAGGCAACGAAACTCATCTACGGCTGTTAGCCCCGCGTTCGCATGAAAGCCTTCCTCGTCTTCATCCTGATTGCCAAAGGTCTTCTTCACTACTAGTGTTGCCCAACGAGCAAGGACTTCCTGAACGTCTCGATCTGGGGCATAAACATGAGCCGGATTGAGTTGGAATAGCAGGAAATCAAGCGTCCACATCCATTTCTTTTCAAGTGGCGCGGTAGCGAGCATGTGCCAGATACCCTCTTGGATGTCCCAATGAAGCATATCCGGCCCGTCCCCATTGCTCTCATCGATGTTCACGCGAGCATTGGGGATGCTGGCATTTACCAGAACTTGAAGCCGGTCCATCGGAAGATCATCGAAAGGCGGCTTATGCTGGTAGAGGTCTCGCAATAGCCCACCGGAAGAGGGGTTTCGCAGCATGACTTGAAGCTCTTCCTTGTCGCCACTTTGCGCAAGGCGACGGAGTTCTTCTTTCGGGACGCATGGCTCGTCACCAAATAACATCCGGGGCAGAGTGCGATTAGAGAGTACGGCAATCCTAACGCCTTTGTCCTGCTGCGCGTCCCCGGTACCTGCAAGCGCTTTGTTATAGAGTGCACCGACAACAGCATCACTTGCTCCGTAACGGGCCAGCGCAAGGTCAATAAGAGGGTGATCGCGTGCTTGAAGGGCGGATTCAAGCTCTTCAAAGGTATCGCCTAAACCTATGAGCTTATCGCCGTGGTAGTGCTGGTTGTATGCCTGAAACTCGTCGCAAGCCAATTCGGGCGCCACAACCTTGAGCCGTGCGAGCGTGATAGCTCGCGGCTCTTCCTTATCCCATGCCATTGCACTCCCCTTGTCGATATGCCGTGTGCAAATAATATGCCCCAATACAACTCTTAGCTAGATGTATTCATTGGCAATGATTGGCAAACCCGGCAGCAGAACGTAACGGATGAAAGTGGATCAGAACGATCTTTGGCCATGCTGCGCATTCTGCGCGAGATTGGCTAAACATAAATCGGGGACGGAAATGGCGCTTTGAGGTGCCATGAAAAATAATAATGCACCTATAAAACAAATTTTCTTGACAAATTGTTGCGTAGCACGAAACAAACCACTAGAATTGGTGTTGTAGCGTTTTAAAAACCACTATATGTGGTGTAAACGTTGCGCAGAAGTGGCACTCTGGACAGATGGTCTGCCCAGAGCGGTAAAACGAACATCAATTGCAACTGAGAGAAACCCGATACTAACCCGCATTTTTCGCGGAAGCAATATAGGGACAGCCAAAATTATATTCGCCCTCCTCTGCAATCTAATGCAAGGAGATTCCCATGGCAAAACCTACAAGCCAAACGAGAACCATCTTCCGCAGCTCTGTAAATGGTCAGATCGTGACCGAGCAATTTGCTCGTACCCACCCGAGAGAGACCGAGAAAGAGCGTGTGAAGATTCCATCACCACCAAAGCCGCAAGGTAAGTAAGGATAACCGGGGCTTCGGCCCCGGTTGTCTGGGAGATTTTCTGCTAATAATTGTTGGGGATTGATGGAAGGGTAGCAGAGATGGCAAGAAGAGTTTTTTTAGTTTTCACTTGCGGAGGGTGAACAGATGCCCGTCGCATTGACCGAACTCAAGAAGGAAGAGGGGGAGGTGCTGAATAGCTACCGGGCAATGGAAGAGGAACAGCAATCCGCCTACCTGGCTCTGGCAAGGGTGACGAAGAAAAATACGTGAGTAAAAGAACAGATCGCGCTACTGCTGTTTAAGTAATGGAGGACCATGAAAATAAGAAATAAAAAAAACGTCGTTCTCAAGTTGAGGCGCGATACAGTGACGGGAAAATTCGTCCCGGTCGTGTCGGCGAAAAAGGCTCCGAATACAACAACAATATCGAAAGTGATTATTTCCCGAAGTTCGGCGAGCGGACAGTTTGTCAGTAAAGGGAAGGTAGTGGCGAAGCGCGAGCTCGGAGTTTCTGACACCGTTCCTGCACCGCC
>JAHJJI010000009.1 GCA_018823025.1 Gammaproteobacteria bacterium
AGCACCTTACAAGTTGTCTGAATTTAGCCTCGCTGATTCGAGAACGGCAATAATATCTATTTTTATTAACCATCTTAGTAAGTTACCACACTTTAAAATGTGCTTAACTTCCTAAGACCCTTCCCATTTATTCATGTTTCATCATGCCAACCTCTTTCGCCTGCTGGTCGGCATGGTAGCTTGACCTCACCATCGGCCCGCAGGCCGCATTGGAAAAGCCCATTTCTTCAGCCGCCGCAGTGTACCTCTCAAACTGGGCCGGCTCGACGAAGCGCACCACCGGCAGGTGATGCCGGGTCGGCTGCAAATACTGGCCGATGGTCAGCATCTCCACGCCATGGGCGCGCAGGTCGCGCATCACTTCCAGGATTTCCTCGTCAGTTTCGCCTATTCCCACCATCAGGCCGGACTTGGTGGGAATGTGCGGGTAGCGCTGCCTGAATTCCTGCAGCAGCTTCAATGAGTGGGCATAGTCGGCACCGGGGCGGGCCTGCTTGTACAGGCGCGGCACGGTTTCCAGGTTGTGGTTGAGGACGTCGGGCAGATCATTCGCCAGCGCATCCAGCGCGGTTTCCAGCCGGCCACGGAAATCCGGCACCAGGGTTTCGATGCGAGTGTGCGGGGACTGCTCGCGGGTGGCGCGGATGCAGGCGGCGAAGTGGCCGGCGCCCCCGTCGCGCAGGTCGTCGCGATCGACGCTGGTAATCACCACGTACTTCAGGCCCATCACCGCGACCGAATTGCCAATCTGTGCGGGCTCCTCAACATCGGGCGGCAGTGGCGTGCCATGGGCGACATCGCAGAACGGGCAACGGCGCGTGCATAGGTCGCCCAGGATCATGAAGGTGGCAGTGCCATGGCTAAAGCATTCGCCGATGTTGGGGCAGGAGGCTTCCTCGCAAACCGTATGCAGGTTGCGGCTGCGCAGGATCTGCTTGATCTCCTGATATTTGGCCGAGGTCGGTGCCTGGGCACGAATCCAGCTCGGCTTGCGCAACGGCTCCGAGGGAATGATCTTAATCGGGATGCGCGCAGTTTTCGCAGCGCCTGTTTGTCTGTTTTCAGCCATGGAATTTCCAAAAAACTCAGTTGAACCGCAGAGGCGCGGTTAAAAGTTTCGTCTCAATTTCTCAGTCAATTTTTCACCGATAACCTCAAAACTATCGGTAACTCCAACATTACGGCACTGCGTCACGGCCAGCCCTTCATAACCACAAGGGTTGATCGCCGCATACGGGGACAGATCCATATCCACGTTCAGGCACAGACCGTGGTAACAGCAGCCATTCTTGATGCGCAGCCCAAGGGCTGCGATCTTGGCGTTGCCGACGTAGACACCCGGCGCCTTGTCGAGCCGCTCGGCCCTGGTGCCATATCCCGCCAGCAGGTCGATCACCGCCTGCTCCATGCGCCGCACCAGTTCCTTGACGCCAATGTTGCGCCGCTTCAAATCCAGCAGCAGGTAAATGACGATCTGCCCCGGCCCATGGTAGGTGATCTGGCCGCCGCGGTCGATCTTCACGACCGGGATATCAGTAGCGCGCAGCAAGTGTTCCAGCTTGCCCGCCAAGCCCAAAGTGTAGACCGGCGGATGTTCCAGCAGCCATAGTTCATCGGGCGTATCCGGTCCGCGCGTAGCGGTAAAATCCTGCATCGCTTGCCAGGTCGGCAGGTATTCGGCCAGACCTAAACGCCTGGTGAGGGGTAACACCAGATCCTTCGCTTTTTCCGCCTCACCTCTCACCCCTAACTCCTCCCGGCCTTAAAGCGCCATCGACACCATCGGATGGCTGCTGATCTCGCGATACAGATCGTCGAGCTGGGCCTGGGAAACAGCGGTAATGGTGCAGGTCAGGGAAACGTACTTGCCGCTACTGCTTGCCTTCATTTCCGTACTTGCAGCAACAAAGTCCGGCGCGTGACGCAGCACGAGTTCCAGCATGGCATCAGCAAAGCCCTCTCTCGCTTCGCCCATGATCTTGATCGGGAAGTCGCAGGGGAATTCCAGCAGGGTAGTGCGCTCTTCCATCTCAGCTTTCCTTGCGCATCACAGTATTCTTGTAATCCTGGTATAGAGGGTACATCTGTCGGAACAAAGGACCGGGCCGGCCATCCGCGACAGGCTGACCATCCAGATGAGTGATCGCCAGCACTTCCTTGGTCGAGGAAGTGAGCCACAACTCCTGCGCCGTTCTCACTTCATGCTCGCTGATGCGCCGCACCTCGGTTTTGAGGGATGCGGCCGTAGCGAGTTCCAGGATCACGTCGTAGGTAATACCGGGCAGCATCAGGTTGTCTTTCGGCGGCGCCAGCAGGACTGCGTCGCGCACCACGAAAATGTTGCTGGCGGCACCCTCGGTGAGAAATCCGTCGCGCAACAGCAGGGTTTCGGCAGCGCCCGCATCCACCGCCAGCTGGCGCAGCAATACGTTGGGCAACAAGGCTATTGCCTTAATGTCGCAGCGCAGCCAGCGATTGTCCACCGCGCTCACCACGGCAACGCCGCTTTCCACCAGCTCCGGCGTCGAAGTGACCAACGGGTTACTCATCATGAACACCGTCGGCGCCACGCCCGGTGGGAAAGCATGGTCGCGCTTGGCGACGCCACGGGTCACATGCAGGTAGAGCGACTGGTCTTCTTCCTCGTTGCGTTCGACCAGCTCACCGATCAGGCGCACCCATTCATCCTCGCTATGCGGGTTGGCCAAACGGATGCCGTCCAGGCTGTGCTGCAGGCGTTTCAGATGCTCGCGCAGGCGGAACGGCCGACGCGAGTAGACCGGGATCACCTCGTAGACGCCATCGCCGAAGATGAAGCCGCGGTCAAGTACTGGTACGCGGGCCTCTTCGATCGGCATGAACTGGCCGTTGAGGTAGATCATTTGAACCACAGTTTCACGCCATCCCAGCTACGCTTAAAGAAGTTTGCCCTGGCAACGCCTTCCAGCGCCACCAGCGGGTAGTCGGCATAGGGTTTGTCATCCAGCGTCAAACGGATAGTGCCGACTTCCTGCCCCGCAGCAAGCGGTGCCAACAAGGGCTGCTTGCTGACCAGCGAGGCCTTGAGACGCGCATATTGGCCCTTGGGCAGCGAGACGTAGACATCCTGGGCAACACCGGCCTTAAGGATGTTAGCGCTTCCCTTCCACACTGGCAGGGTGGAAACGACCTGGCCCTTCTGGTACAGATGGTGGGCGTCAAAATTCTGGAAACCGTAATTCAACAATTTCTGGCTCTCGCTGGCGCGCATGCTTTCCGAAGTCGTACCCAGCACCACTGAAAGCAGCCGTCGCGAATCGCGTTTTGCCGACGCGATCAGGCAGAATCCAGCGGATTCGGTATGCCCGGTTTTCATGCCATCGACGGTGGGATCCTGCCACAGCAGACGGTTGCGGTTAGCCTGGGTGATGTTGTTGTACTTGTACTCCCTCAGCGAATAGAGCGGATAGTAGTCGGGGAAGTCGCGAATGATCGCCCGAGCCAGCAGGCTCAAATCCCGGGCTGTAGTGTAATGCTGCGGGTGGGGGAGTCCGCTGGAATTCATGAAGTGGGTATTTTTCATGCCCAGGCGCTGGGCTTCCAGATTCATGCGCCGGACAAACTCTTCTTCACTACCGGCGATGCCTTCAGCCAGGGTGATGCAGGCATCGTTGCCGGACTGTACGATCATGCCGCGAATCAGGTCGTCCACGATAACCGGCGTGTTCGGTTGAATGAACATGCGCGAACCCTCGGCACGCCAGGCCCGCTCCGACACCGGCAATGCCTGGGTAGGCGTAATCACGCCTTGGTGCAGGGCGGCAAAAGTCAGGTAGGCCGTCATCAGCTTGGTCAGCGAAGCGGGCTCCATCCGTTCGTCCCCGCCTCGCTGCTGCAACGTCTGCCCGCTGGAAAGGTCCACCAGGATGTAGCTTCTGGCAGCAATGTCCGGCGCTGGAGGCAGGGAAACGGCGGGAGGTGCCGCAAACACCGGAAGAACAGCAAATAGCAATGCAAATGTAAGGAGTTTTTTCATCATTTATCTTAAGTCCTAAGTTCTGAGTCCTGAATTCTGAGTGAAAACCATCGCGAAGCAATTCAACTCGCTTAGAGCTTTCAGCTCAGGACCCATGACTTCAATTAGCGGGTGGTCAACACTGTTTTGATGTTGAGCGAATTCTTGATCTCGGTGGCAACCTGACTGGCTTCGACCAGGGTCTGGAACGGCCCGGCGCGCACCCGGAACAGACCATCTGAAGAATGGATTTGCAACTTGTCGGCCAGCTGGGCCAGCTCAACCTTGAGTCTGCCACGGAAAGATTCCGCATTATCCTGCGCTCCGAACGCGCCGAGCTGGACATAGTGGCCGTTAGTCGCAGTCGGCGGCAAAGGCGCCTCCGGCACCGCGACAACGGCCCCGTTGTCGGCCAAAGAAGCAGTGATCGGCGCTTCAGCCGGTTTTGCTGCGGCAGTGTAATTGGCTGGATCGATCGTCTCCACCTCAACCCGGGTGCTCCCCCCGGCGAGCACGCCCAGCTTGTAGGCTGCAGTGTAGGACAAATCGATCAGGCGGTCGCTATGGAACGGGCCACGGTCATTGACCCGCACCACTACCGATTTGCTGTTCTTCAGGTTGGTGACGCGGACATAACTTGGAATGGCCAGAGTGGGGTGTGCCGCGGTCATGCCGTACATGTCGTAGACCTCTCCGATCGAGGTTTTCTGACCATGATAGCGCCGACCATACCACGAAGCCACGCCGGTTGCCTTGTAGGACTTGAGGCGAGTGTCGGGGGTATAAGTCTGGCCCAGCACAGTATAAGGCCGGGTTGCCGCCTTGTGCAAAGGCTCTACTTTCGGTTCGGCGTCGGGAATGGCGTCGAGATTGGCGGGCGGGTTGTCGCCCGGGCCATCGTCGAGGTAATAGCCGCCCCCTTTTTTAGTTACCACAGCCGATTTTTCCTGTCTGGAAACAGCTGGCGCATCCTGCCGTGGCGCGATGCTGCCGCAGCCAACCAGAAGGGCGGCAAGTGGAGCAAACAAGAACCAGCGGGATATTTTCATTTATGACTGCACCAGTTTCCGGTGGGTTTGAATACTCATCAACATACCAAATCCAAGCAGCAGTGTCACCATGGAAGTGCCGCCGTAGCTGATCAACGGCAACGGCACGCCAACCACGGGCAGGATGCCGC
Source organism: Gammaproteobacteria bacterium (assembly GCA_018823025.1). Lineage (GTDB taxonomy): Bacteria > Pseudomonadota > Gammaproteobacteria > Burkholderiales > Sulfuricellaceae > Sulfuricella. The sequence goes on from JAHJJI010000009.1 coordinate 5,175, forward strand.
TCACCATGCCGATATTGACGAAGGCATAGGTAAAGAAGGTCAGTGTAATGCTGCCCGCGAGGAGACGGCTGAACAGGGTCGGCGCTTTGGCGGCGATTACCAGGCCACGGCCGATCACCAGAACGTACACTGCCAGCAGGATAAGATTGCCGGCCAGTCCGAATTCTTCAGCATAGACGGCAAATATGAAGTCTGTGGTACGTTCCGGCAGAAAATCGAGGTGAGACTGCGTTCCGTTAAGCCATCCCTTGCCGAAAATTCCGCCCGACCCTAATGCAATGGTCGACTGGATAATGTGATAACCCGAGCCGAGAGGGTCCTGGGAAGGATCGATCAGGGTCAGTATTCGTTGGCGCTGGTAATCATGCAGTAGCGACCACAGAATCGGCGCGCTTGCCGCGCCTAACCCAACCAGGCCGAGGATAATGCGCCAGCTCAGTCCTGCCAGAAACAGCACGTAGAAGCCGGCGGCGGAAATCAACAATGAAGTACCCAGATCCGGCTGTTTTAAAATCAGCCCTACCGGTACCGCCAGCATCAGGACGGCGACGCCGAAATCCCTGATGTTAAGGGTTTTTTCACGCCGGTCCAGGTACCACGCAAGCATCATCGGCACGGCCAGTTTCATCATCTCCGAAGGCTGAATGCGGGTAACGCCGATATGCAGCCAGCGCCGGGCGCCGTGGCTAACCTCGCCAAAAAGAGCGACCCCGACCAGCAGCAACAGACCCACAACATAAACCGGCAAGGCGAATCGCGCCAGATGTTGTGGCGGCACCTTGGCCACACCCCACATCAAAAGTAGCGCCACGGACATGTTGACCATCTGACCGGAAGTCCTGGCGAGATCCTGGCCGGAGGCACTGAATAGTACGCCCAGGCTGATCAGCATCAGCATCAGAATAAAGCTCATCAGCAAGCTGTCGACATTCTCGGTCAAGCGCAGCCAAAACCGCCTCAAGTCGATTTTAATCATGCTCCTCCTCCGGCACTTCGGTCAGCGGCACTGGCGGCGGAGGCAGTTTGCCGAGCAGGAAATAATCCAGCACTATGCGGGCAATAGGCCCTGCGGTCGAGCCACCGTGACCGCCGTTTTCCACCAGGATGGCAAAGGCAATCTTGGGATCGTCGGCCGGGGCATAAGCAATAAACAAGGCGTGGTCGCGGTGACGCTCGGCAACCCGGCTTTCCACGTATTTCTCGGTCTGCTTGATGGCGATCACCTGGGCCGTGCCGGTCTTGCCGGCAGTAAGGTAAGGGGCCCCCACGCCAACCCGCGTTGCCGTACCACCCGGTTGGGTGACAGCTATCATCGCTTTCTTCACCAGTTCCAGATTCTCCGGCTTGAAGGGCAATGTGGCGACGGGCTTGGCAGCAGGCGTCGTCCGCACCTGATTGGTGCCGGCATCGAGAATCGAGCGCACCAGGTGCGGACGGATAACGGTGCCGTTATTGGCCAATATCGCCGTGGCGAAGGCCAGTTGCAGGGGAGTAGCCAAATTATAGCCCTGACCGATGCTGGCACTCACGGTATCTCCGGTGTACCACTTTTGCTTGTAGCGCTTCATTTTCCACTCGCGCGAGGGTAGCACACCGATAGTTTCCCCCTCAATGTCGATGCCGGTTTTCCTGCCGAAACCGAACTGGCCGATGAAGCTGGTAATGTTGTCGATACCCAGATCGACCCCCAGGCCATAGTAGTAAGTATCACAGGAAATCACGATGGATTTGTGCAAATCCACCGTTCCGTGCCCGCCCTTTTTCCAATCGCGGTAGCGATGAGCATTGCCGGGCAAAGTAAAAAACCCCGGGTCGGAGATCGTGTAGGAAGGAGTGCGTTTGCCCAGCTCCAGCCCGGCCAGTGCCAGGAACGGCTTGAAAGTCGAACCCGGCGGATACTGCCCGCGCAGGGCTCGGTTATTGAGCGGCTTGTCGAGAGAGTTGTTGAGGGCATCCCAGTTAACCGGATCGATGCCATCAATAAACAGGTTAGGGTCGAACCCGGGTTTGCTGACAAAGGCCAGCACCTCGCCACTCTTCGGCTCGATGGCCACCAGTGCGCCACGGTACTGTGCGAAAGCCTTCTCAGCCACTTCCTGCAAGCGGCTGTCGAGTGTAAGCGTCAAGTCGCTCCCTGAAATCGGCTCGCGCCGTTTCAGGGTGCGAATCGCGCGACCGCCGGCGTCAGTTTCCATATGGTCGAAGCCGGTGACGCCATGCAACTGTTTTTCGTAACTCTGCTCGATGCCAAGCTTGCCGATATGGTCGCTACCGCGGTAATTCGCCATCTCTTCCGAGGCTTCCAGTCGGCCGAGGTCGGCTTCATTGATGCGCCCGATATGTCCGATGGCGTGGGAAGCCAGTTCCCCTTTGGGATAATGGCGGAACAGCCGTGCCTTGATGTCCACGCCGGGAAACCGGAAACGGTTGGCCGTAAAGCGGGCAACCTCGACATCATTCAGACGAGCGCGAATCGGCAGGCTTTCAAAATTGCGGCTTTCCTCAAGCAACTTCTTGAAACGCTTACGATCGCGCGGCTGAATGTCGACCAGTGCTGCCAGCCCGTTGATCGTTGCCTCCAGATCCTGAATCTTGCTCGGCGTTATTTCCAGGGTGTAGGCAGAGTAATTGTGCGCCAGGACGATGCCATTGCGGTCAAGGATCAAGCCACGATTGGGAACGACGGGAACAATGGAAATTCGGTTATTTTCTGCCAGGGTGTGAAAATGATCATGCTGCACCACTTGCAGAAAAAAGAAGCGTCCCACCAGCAGCGTGAACAACAGTACGGCGCCTGCTGCAGCGATGCCGAGCCGCCATCTGAAATAATACAGCTCCTTCTGATGGTTTCTGAGTTCGGTCGGGCGATTCACTTATGACCTGCGGAATACACAGAATCAGCATTCGGCCTGCCACGCTGAGGAAGCAGAAACAGCAGGCTTAAGACCGGCCAGAGTATCGCGCCAGTCAGGCAGGAAAGAAAATAACCGGGGCCGGGAAAAACGCCGCCGCCGAATAGTCGAATGATCAACATTGTGGTCTGCAGTAACAGTAGCAGCAGCAGCACGTGAGACGCTTGCTGCCAAAGAGTGAAGCGCTGAATACGCCGATGCAGCACGATCGCAGCATAGACGCCCAGGGTGTAAGCAAAAGCATGCTGTCCCAAAATCACGCCATCACCGACATCCATCATCAGTCCGGCGATCCAGGCTGCGACGAAACCCAATTTTCGCGGCTCACGGATAGCCCAGAACAGGAGTACCAGGGCGACGAAATCCGGACGAAACGTCAGTGCCACCCCATGCCAAGGCAACAGGTTGATCAGTAACCCACTCACCAGCGTAAAGAAGATAAATTTTCTGCTGGCGGGTTTGAGCAGTTCAGGCGCTCCGGCGTAATGCATGTCTAGGGCCTGTTCTTTCTCAAAACCGGTGTCTTGCCGTCAGTCGCTCCAGCAACCTCCGGATCAGGCTTCTGGAACCGCCGCACCTCGCCAACCAGAATTAAAAGCTGCTTGTGGCGGTTCACGCCCGCACTAGGGATGCAGGTAATCTTGGCGAAAGCCGAGTTGCGCTCGATTTTCGATACCACCGCTACCGGCAAGCCGGCAGGATAAACGCCATCGATACCGGAGGTAACCAGGGTGTCGCCGTTCTGGATGTCCGCATTGGCCGCCATGAAAGGCAGCTCAAGCGCACCATCCTGGCCATGGCCGAAAGCGATGGCGCGGGCGCCATTGCGAACGATCTCCACCGGAATGGCCTGATCCTTGTCGGTGAGCAGGGTGATCTCGCTGCTGAACGGGTAAACCCGGGTGACTTGGCCGATTACGCCAATCTCGTCAAGCGCCGGTTGCCCGGCCTGGACTTTATGAGTGGAGCCCTTGTTTACCGTAATTTTCTGGGAAAACGGATCGCGTCCGGCATAGACGATTTCAGCCGCCACTACGTTTTCGCCGCGCTGTTGCTGAATACCGAGGAGATTTCGAAGATAAACATTCTCCGCCTGCATCGCCTGCAACCGCTGCAATTGCGCAGACTGCACCAGCTGACGCTGACTGAGCATAGCGTTTTCATTTTGCAAGCGTGCTTGAGTAACGAAAAAATTGCCGGTCCGGTCGAGAAGTTCAACAGGCGTCATGGCCAGGCTCTGCAGCGGAGCAACAGCGACCGAAATTATCTGGCGCAGCGAATCCAGTGCATTCAGACGAGCATCCAACAGCATTAGCACCAGGGAAATCGAGGCGAAAAAGACGAAGCGCGCCAGCGGGCTGGGACCGTGGTTGAAAAATGGCGGTGCCTGGTGATCCATAATTTTAGTGCTGAGTCCTGAGTAAAAAGTCCTGAGTAGTTGGCGCTTCGCAATGTTTCTTGCTCAGCACTCAAGGACTCAGGGCTCAGGACTAGTCATTAGTGAAGACGCCGCCCAATTTGTCCATTTCCTCGAGCGCCCGGCCACTGCCGCGCACCACGCAGGTGAGAGGGTCTTCGGCGACGATCACCGGCAGTCCGGTTTCTTCCATCAACAACCGATCCAGATCGCGCAGCAAGGCGCCGCCGCCCGTCAGAACCATGCCCTTTTCGGCTATGTCCGAGCCCAGTTCCGGCGGAGTCTGTTCCAGGGCCGACTTGACCGCACTGACGATGCTGTTGAGCGGATCGGTCAGGGCTTCGAGGATTTCGTTGCTGGAAATAGTGAAGCTGCGCGGGATGCCTTCGGCCAGATTGCGACCCTTTACTTCCATCTCGCGCACTTCCGAACCGGGGAAGGCAGAGCCGATCTCTTTTTTGATTCTCTCGGCCGTCGCTTCGCCAATCAGCATGCCGTAGTTGCGGCGGATGTAGTTGATGATGGCTTCGTCGAATTTGTCTCCGCCGACCCTCACCGAAGCGGCATAGACGATGCCGCCGAGAGAGATCACACCGACTTCGGTGGTGCCGCCGCCGACATCCACCACCATTGAACCGGTCGCCTCCGCTACCGGCAGGCCAGCTCCGATCGCCGCCGCCATCGGCTCCTCGATCAGATATACCTGACGCGCACCGGCGCCGATCGCGGATTCGCGGATGGCGCGCCGTTCCACCTGCGTGGACCCGCAGGGCACGCAAATGATAATGCGCGGGCTCGGGCTGAGCATGCGCGAATCGTGAATTTTTTTGATGAAGTACTTGAGCATCTGCTCGGTGATGGTGAAATCGGCGATCACGCCGTCTTTCATCGGGCGGATCGCCGTGATGTTGCCCGGCGTGCGGCCCAGCATCTGCTTCGCCTCTATGCCCACTGCCTGGATGGTCTTCTTCGAAGAAGGCCCACCCTCCTGGCGAATCGCCACCACCGAGGGCTCGTCCAGCACGATACCCTTGCCGCGTACGAAAATCAGGGTGTTGGCAGTACCCAGATCGATGGCCAGGTCGTTGGAAAAATATCCGCGTAAGAATCCAAACATCATTGCTTAATTCCAGTGATTGAGGTGCGTGGGTTAAATGAAACATGATACCATTTTAAGCGTATCGCTTTAAAGTTCTCCGGGTGAATTTTTATGTCATTGAATCTGGCCGATGTAAAGCGCATTGCCCATCTTGCCCGTATTGCGGTGGAAGAGGACGAAATGCCGGGCTATTTACAGCAACTTTCCAACATCCTCAACCTGGTCGAGGAAATGCAAGCCGTCGATACTGCCGGCATCGAGCCGATGGCGCACGCCCAGGACGTAGTGCTACGCCTGCGCAACGACGTTGCCACCGAAATCGACCGCCACGCAGCCTACCAAGCCGTTGCGCCGCAAGTCGAAGCCGGCCTTTATCTGGTTCCCAAAGTTATCGAGTAATTCGTGAGGAGTTAGGGGTAAGGCATGAGGCGTGAGACGGTTTTGTATTTACCCACTCGCCCCTCATCGCTCACCTCTCACCAAAAATGATCAACACATCGCTAAAAGAACTCTCGGCCCAGCTGGCCTCAAAGAAGATTTCCAGCGTTGAGCTGACGCAGACCTTCCTTGATCGTATCAAGGGGCTGAACCCCAAGCTCAATGCCTTCATTACTATAGATGAAAACAAAAGCCTGGCGCAGGCCAAGGCTGCTGATGCATTGATTGCATCCGGCGAGGCCGGGCCACTCACCGGCATTCCGGTGGCACAGAAGGACATTTTCTGCGCCGAGGGCTGGCTCTCCACCTGCGGTTCGAAGATGCTGCACAATTTCGTCTCACCTTATGACGCCCATGTGATCGAACAGTTCAATCGCTCTGGGGCGGTCAACCTGGGCAAGACCAACATGGACGAATTCGCCATGGGTTCGTCCAACGAAACCTCGTATTACGGCAAAGTAAAGAATCCCTGGGATCTCGATGCCGTTCCCGGTGGCAGTTCGGGCGGGTCGGCCGCGGCGGTCGCAGCACGACTGTGCCCAGCCGCCACTGGCACCGATACCGGCGGCTCGATCCGCCAGCCCGCAGCGCTCAACGGCATTACCGGCATCAAGCCGACCTATGGCGTGGTGTCGCGCTATGGCATGATCGCCTTTGCCTCCTCGCTCGACCAGGGCGGCCCGATGGCGAAGAGCGCCGAGGATTGCGCGCTGTTGCTCAACGTGATGGCTGGTTTCGACGCGCGCGACTCGACCAGCCTGGAACGGGAAAAAGAGGACTACGGCCGCGATCTGGAACAACCGCTCAAGGGGCTGCGTATCGGTCTGCCCAAGGAATACTTCGCGGCAGGACTTTCCGCCGATGTGGCGCAAGCCATCGAAGCCGCCTTGACGGAATACCGCAAGCTGGGTGCGCAAACCGTTGACATATCGCTACCCAACAGCAAGCTGGCAGTACCCGTATATTATGTTCTCGCTCCGGCGGAGGCCTCCTCCAACCTTGCCCGCTTCGACGGCGTGCGTTATGGCTACCGTGCCCCTGAATACACCGACCTGGCCGACATGTATGGCAAAAGCCGCGCACAGGGCTTCGGCGCGGAAGTGAAACGGCGCATCATGATCGGCACCTACGTGCTGTCCGCCGGCTATTACGACGCTTACTACCTGAAAGCGCAGAAGCTACGCCGCCTGATCGCGCAGGATTTCACCAACGCCTTCGCACAATGCGACATGATCATGGGACCGACCTCACCGACCACCGCGTTCAACCTGGGCGAGAAAAGCGACGACCCGGTCTCGATGTATTTGTCGGACATCTACACCATCGCCGTCAACCTCGCCGGCCTGCCGGGCATGTCCGTGCCTGCCGGCTTCGGCGCCAACGGCCGTCCAGTCGGCTTGCAGATTATCGGCAACTATTTCAGCGAAGCGAAAATGCTCAACGTCGCGCATCAGTACCAGCTGGCGACCGACTGGCACACGCGCGTGCCGCAAGGAATTTAACTATGCAGTGGGAAATCGTCATCGGGCTGGAAACGCATGCCCAGCTCAACACGCAGTCCAAGATCTTCTCCGGTGCGGCCACCGCCTATGGCGCTGCGCCTAACTCCCAGGCCTGTGCGGTGGATATCGCCCTGCCCGGTGTTTTGCCGGTATTCAACCGCGTGGCGGCGGAAAAAGCGGTCAAGTTCGGCCTCGCTATCGGCGCGCGGATCAATCGCAAGTCGGTATTCGAACGCAAGAACTACTTCTACCCGGATTTGCCCAAAGGCTACCAGACCACCCAGCTCGAACTGCCGATCGTGGCCGAAGGCGGAACGTTGCAGATACAGGTGGGCGATCGGGAAAAAACCATCCGCATCACCCGCGCCCACCTCGAGGAGGATGCCGGAAAATCGCTGCATGAGGATTTTCACGGCATGACCGGCATCGACCTCAACCGCGCCGGCACGCCGCTGGTCGAGATCGTCACCGAGCCCGACCTGCGCAGCAGCGCCGAAGCGGTAGCCTACGCCAAGAAGCTGCATTCCCTGGTGCGCTGGATCGGCATTTGTGACGGCAACATGCAGGAAGGCTCGTTCCGCTGCGACGCCAACGTTTCGGTGCGACCCGTGGGCACGGAAACGCTCGGCACCCGCTGCGAAATCAAGAACCTCAATTCCTTCAAGTTTATGGAAAAGGCCATCGAGTATGAAGTTCGCCGGCAAATCGAGATCCTCGAGGACGGCGGCCGCATCGTTCAGGAAACCCGCCTCTACGACCCTGACCGGGACGAGACGCGATCGATGCGCTCCAAGGAAGAAGCCAACGATTACCGTTACTTCCCCGACCCCGACCTGCTGCCGCTGGTAGTGGACGAGGCTTTCCTCGACCAGGCCCGCGCCAGCATGCCGGAGCTGCCGCAGGCGATGCGCGAGCGCTTCATGCGCGATCAGGGACTACCCGCTTACGATGCCGGCATCCTGACCACATCGCGTGAACTGGCGGGCTATTTCGAGGATACGGTCAAGGCGCTGGGCGGCGAGGCGAAAATGGCCACCAACTGGATCATGGGCGACCTGTCTGCCCAGCTCAACAAAGAGGGGCTCGAGATCACGAACTCCCCGATCGCCGCCGGCCAGCTCGCCGGATTGCTGCAGCGCATTGTGGACGGCACCATTTCGGGCAAGATCGCCAAGGAAGTATTCGCAGCGATGTGGGCAGGCGAAGGCGATGCCGACACGATCATAGCAGTCAAGGGATTAAAGCAGGTATCCGACAGCGGCGCGATCGAAAAGATCGTGGATGATATCATTGCGGCCAACCCGGCACAGGTCGCCGAATACCGTAGCGGCAAGGAAAAGGTGTTCGGCTTCTTCGTCGGCCTGGCGATGAAAGCCAGCAAAGGTAAAGCCAATCCGGCTCAGCTCAACGATATACTGAAGAAGAAGCTGGCCGGCTAAAACCGGAACGCCGGGGCATATCAGCCCCCGGCGGTGTTACACATTACCGCTTCGCCGCTTCCTCGACCTGGCGCAATTCGCGGAAACGCTTCTTGTCATCCTCGAACCTGGCGCGAATCGCATCCATTTCCATCTGCCTCAGCTTGGTCATTTCCTGCAGGCGCTGCATCTCTTTTTCGGCTTCCTCAATCTCCTGCTGCAAATCAGGCGGCACCGGCCTCTTCTTTGCAGCCAGCTCTACCGCCCGTTTCCGGGCTTGATCAAGGCGCGGCTGGACCTGCTTGGCGCGCAATTCCATGCTCTGAAGCTGGAGTCCACCCTGTTGCAGATTGCGGTCGCGCACCAGGTCGATTTCCTTCTCCGTGGTATAAGTGTTGAGCAGCGCCTTGTCGCGGCGTTGCTGTTCCAGCTTCTTCTTGTCTTCCTCCTTTTGCTGCGCCAGCTCCTCTTCCTTGGCCTTGCGCTGCTCCGGCGTCAGGGCGGCATCGGTTTTCTTGATTACCGAGCCTTTCTTGTCCAGTTCTGTGTTGCCCTGCTGGGCATACTGGGGCGGGACGGTGTTGCCGTAATGGGTTTTTCCATGCTCATCCACCCAGGAATACAGTTTTCCTGCTACAGCCGGAAAACTGGCGAGCAAAATCAGCAACAATGAGAAGCGAATACGCATAGAGACTCCTTTAAGAAACGCCATATTGATTCTTGTATTCTAAAACCGCCAGCAGATTTTGCGCCATCTCCGGCCTCTGCCGCAAGTAACCGATCATGTCGTCCAGCGTAGCGATACTGACCACCGGAATACCATAACCCTGCGTCACCTCCTGGGTCGCGGACAACTCTCCCGTGCCGCGTTCCTGCCGGTCGAGCGCGATCATCACGCCGCAGGGCTCGGCTCCGTTCGCCTGGATCAGCGCCACTGATTCGCGCACCGAGGTGCCCGCCGAAATCACATCGTCCACGATCAGCACCCGCCCGGCCAGCGGCGCACCGACGATGGCGCCGCCCTCGCCGTGATCCTTGGCTTCCTTGCGGTTGAACGCAAAAGGCAGGTTGCGGCCGTGCCCGGCCAGCGCCACCGCAATCGCCGCCACCAGGGGAATACCCTTGTAGGCCGGGCCGAACAGCATGTCGAACGGGATAGGGGCGGAAAGAATGGCTTTGGCGTAAAATTGCGCCAGCTGCCCCAGGGATTCACCGTCGTTAAACAGGCCGGTATTGAAGAAATAGGGGCTCAGCCGTCCGGCCTTGGTCTTGAATTCACCAAAGCACAACACGTTGCGCTCGATGGCGAAGCGAATAAAATCCTGACGAAAATCCTGCATGCTTAACCTTTATTCCGGAGAAATCGATTGCGCATTATAACGCTGAATCTGAACGGCATCCGCTCTGCCACCAGTAAAGGGCTGCTCGAATGGCTGCCCCTACAGCAGGCCGACATCGTCTGCCTGCAAGAACTCAAAGCACAACTACCCGATTTATCACCGGAAATGCGCGCTCCACAAGGCTTTCATGGCTATTTCCATGCCGCTGAAAAAAAAGGCTACAGCGGCGTGGGCATCTACTCGCGACTTAAGCCGGACAATGTGGTCGAAGGCATGGGCATCGCCGAGATCGATGCCGAAGGCCGCTACCTGCAAGCCGATTTTGGCAAGCTGAGCGTCATCTCTCTCTACCTGCCTTCCGGTTCCAGCGGTGAGGAGCGGCAAGCGGCGAAGTTCCGCTTCCTGGACTATTTCGCTCCCCACCTTGTAGAGCTGAAAGCAGAGGGGCGGGAAGTCGTGCTGTGCGGCGACTGGAACATCGCCCACAAGGAAATCGACCTTAAAAACTGGAAATCGAACCAGAAAAATTCCGGCTTCCTGCCTGAAGAACGCACCTGGATGACCAAGGTATTCGACGAAATCGGCTGGGTCGATGTCTACCGCCAGCTACACCCGGAAGCTACCGGCGAAGCCTACACCTGGTGGTCGAACCGCGGCCAGGCCTGGGCCAAGAACGTCGGCTGGCGTATTGACTACCAGATCGCCACACCGGGTATCGCGGCGACGGCGAAAAATGCTGTGGTCTATAAGGAGCAGCGCTTTAGCGATCATGCACCGCTGACGGTGGATTACGACTGGGATATGTAGTCAGGTCACTGAATGGCGTAATTCGAGAAACACCGTAGAAGTAACCGACGCTACGCGGCATTATCGCGCAGCGTCCGTGTTGACTGCCGGGTTAGAAAACTATTTCACACGAAGGTACAGAACCTTCTGGTTTGAACCCGGAGCTTGTCGTTCCTCTGTCACGAAGAGTTCCGTCTTTGCTTTGACAAGATCAGAGAGCTTCTTGTAACCGTATAGTCTGGAGTCAAAGTCGGGTTGTAGCTTGGTAAGGTAGCTTCCGAAGGTACCCAGATGTGCCCATCCAGCGTCGTCAATTGACTGCTCAAGTGCAGTTAGTACGAACGTCTTAGGGAATTCCAGTTTTTGCTCCGCTGTCTCGGAAAGTGTCTGAGGTGGGGCGGCCTTTGGTTCTTTCTCGGCTTTTGGCGGCGATTCAATGGGCTCGGCTGTCGTGGTTGGACGAAGGACTTCAGTAAACACAAACTTGTGGCAGGCATTGCGGAAGGCCTCTGGTGTTTTCTTTTCACCAAAGCTGTATAGACCGGAGACATGGGTAACACTTGTTCGGAGACATAGGTAACACTATTTGACTTGGATGATGGAGTCACTAGGAGATCGCCATGCCGTGGAACGAGGTTAGTGCAGTAGATTTACGCCG
>JAHJJI010000124.1 GCA_018823025.1 Gammaproteobacteria bacterium
GCCGTAAAGTCGAGTGCAAAGCACCTTACAAGTTGTCTGAATTTAGCCTCGCTGATTCGAGAACGGCAATAATATCTATTTTTATTAACCATCTTAGTAAGTTACCACACTTTAAAATGTGCTTAACTTCCTAAGACCCTATAAAAATAATACGCAATAGAAATGAGATGGTGTATTTATCAGAATAATTAGGGGATGCACAAAAATTGTGCCTCATTGAAATCATTGCGTTGCACACAAGTTTCCAGTTTATACACCTCGAAGGTGCCTTTGCTGGTGCATTTTAGGGTGTCTACTTTACATTAGGCAATTTTTCAACGATGTTTAAAACTGTAAATTATATTTTAGAGGCTCGACCAGAGCGACCCACTTAAAGCTTTGGTTGTTTCTGCGCTCAAGCAATTGAAAAACTCTATCGTTGAGTTTAAATACCCTGACGAATTAAAGAGGTCACCCTCAACGGAGAGTTGGCGATCAAAGTACCCTGAGATCGACAAGATCAATGCGGACATATTGAATTCAATAAAAGACAAAGCTGGTGTCTACGCAATACTAACTGCACGGCAAAACGAAAGCTGGCAGTTGCGCTATATTGGTCAGGCTAAGGCTACTGTGAGTAAGCAACGGATTCGCTCTCATCTTGTTTGGCGTAACAGAGAAACAAAGAGCGGGAAATTTACGGGTTCCAAGTTCGATGAAGTTAGGTTGAATTTATCGAGTCGATACGATGTTGCCCTTTCATTTGTTGAGGTAACACCTGAATCATTGCGGCACTATGTGGAAGAGGTGCTTATCAAAAGAATGCATCCCGATTGGAATCAAAATGGCACTACCGCATCGGGCCAGAAATCGAACTGCCGTGATTGCTCATGGTAGCTATGCCTAACCTCACATTCGATAGGGTCAGGCCAACGGCGGCCTGACCCTCAATTTAACGTTAGGCCTTTCACATTTACATGACGCCTGCGCAAACATTTGTTAAGAACTTATATGCAAAATATCAAGGGCGTGCTCCCTTGATGGTTGGTCTCACGCATGGCTTTGGTGCTGTTTATCCCTTTGTGTTTGAAGATGAATCAGGTGTTCCAATTGGGCTTATAGGCTGTGCTTGGAATCAAGGAAGTGAAACTGATTTTGTGCAGATATACCATTTCAGTTCATTTCGCCCAAGAAACGGTGCGGGCACTAAGATGATGGACTATTTATGTGCTGAGGCTGATCGAGTGGTCATTCGTCTCTACGTTCAGGCGGAACCACGGTGGACTGAAGGCGAGGATGAACCCCTTGATAAAGAATCACTCATTCGGTGGTATAAAAAGTTTGGTTTTAAAGGCAATGGTGCTCTCACAAGATTGCCAGTAGCAGCCTAACCGGGCAGTCAAGCGGGGCTGCGCAAAAGCGCGCAGCCCCTTACTTTTACGTTAGAAGTAACCGACCCCTATGACTATTCTTACAGAACACTCGCTAGAATTTGCGCGAGAACATATTTACAAGTATTACGACTCCGACTTCTTTCCGAAGTCCATCGAGTTCGAGGCTCTGTGGCATCAATGGGACGATGTGAAAAAAGAGCTCATGTCAAAGAACGTGACAAAACTCTGGGTTACCCCGCCCCGTGCAATGACAATTGCAAAACCGAAAGGGGGGTTTCGCGTCGTACATCAACTGGAACCCATCGATGCCATAATTTATACGGCTCTCGCATGTCATATCGCCATGGCAATTGAAGCTGCGAGAATGCCGGTCGATTCAAACATCGCTTGCTCATATCGATTATCCATTGCTGACGGAAGTTTTTTCTCTGGTGGCGCAGGCTGGACAGACTTCGGTACAAAGACTGAGGAGTTGGCGACGAATCATACGCATATTCTTGTCACCGACATCACGGATTTTTACAATCAGATATATCTCCACCGCCTCAACAATGCAATCGAGTCAGCCGACCCACAACTAAAACCAGTTGCCGATGACATTGAGACATTTCTATCAACTCTAAATAGCAAAGCCTCTCAAGGCGTTCCGGTTGGGCCAGCGGCCAGCATTGTAATGTCCGAAGCTGTGCTAATCGATGTCGACCTGTTCTTGCGAGATCAAGGCATGGCCCATACAAGGTACGTTGATGACATACGTGTGTTTTCCAACTCGCCTCGCGAGTTATACAAAGTGCTGGAGCGTTTGACACTTTATTTATATGAAAATCATCGCCTGACTCTTTCTACCGAAAAAACTTTCGTGATGGAGGCCGGCGAGTTTGTCCAAACATACCTTCACAACAACTATGCCGAGGAGAAGACTAACCTTCTGGAAACTCTGGAGGTCTTTAACCCCTACACAAATGAGTTTGAAGAAATTGAGGTTGAAATCGAGGAAGTTGAGCCGCAACATGGGCAGCTACTTGCCGCTATCGAGAAGATCATCAACTATGAACATCTGGATCTAGGTCTAGCTCGAAGCGTAATTCGAACGGCTCGCCGCAATTCCCTACCTTCAATCGCGAAGCATCTTCTTCAAAACTTCGAGTTCTTCGTTCCTGCTGTTAATGATGTCGCGTTGTATTTGAATGAGGTTACTGACACGGAACTATCCAATGAGCTACGTCCAGTAGTCGAAGAACTCATAGCATCATCAGCACTCGACAGTCAGCTCGTCCGTTTCTGGATGGAATGGTACGTCGCCCAGCAACCAGAGTTCATGAAGTCACCCAAAATTCATTCTTTCGTTTTTGGTGGCGCGAACGTTGAGAACCAGGCGCTTGCTGCAATCACTACTAAAAACGTAGCCTGGGTGCGAAACCACAAGACGATTGTTTATAACCTCGGCGGATGGTCACGTCGCGCTGTATTGAACGCTTCCCGCGTCCTGCCAAGCGATGAACGGAATAATTGGCTAAAGCTCTTTATGGGGAACTCGCCCGTAATCCTAGACAGATGGGTAGCGAAGTGGGTACTCGAAACGGCATGACTTCTAACCCGGCGCTCAACCCCGTTCGCTTCGCTCTCTGGCCGCTACGCGATAAAGCCGCGCAGCGCCGGTTAGCTTTACGTTATGCGTCTCACCTACAGCTACTATGAACCGTAAGTCATTTATCCAATCTCATAGCGCCACGTGCGCCAATTGGACGTGGAGTTGGTCCTTCGTCAATGCCGAGAAACAGACGGTCATCTTCGGCGCGTGGGATATGCACACTGATGGCTCGCGATCGTTGATCCTGAGCGAAACATGGGCCAAGAACCGCGCCGGCCGCAAGAGTCCGGCATTTCCGCAAAGCCGGGAGCACATTCGTCTCATAGAAGAACAGGGCTACAAACTACTTACTTTCCCGATTGTCTTTTCTGACGAGCTGCAAGACGAGGATGGTTTTGGCCCTGCAAAAATCAAAGGTTTCGAGCCAGTACTGACCCCAAAGTCTCTCATCCGGGTCGGGGGCAGTTGGTACGCATCTGACGAGGCAGTTCCAACTGCAATTCCAGAGGAGGTTTCAAACCCTGAAAGGTTTGTGGAAGGAGCGGCGAAGACGATCGCAGTCAATGCCTATGAGCGCAACAGCAAGGCCAGATCAGTCTGTATCAAACACTATGGAGCCGTGTGTGCCATATGCAATTTCAACTTTGAAACTGCATATGGAGCTATTGGCAAAGGTTTTATTCACGTGCATCACATAGTCCCTCTCGCGGAGATTCGTCGGGAATACGAGCTTGACCCAATTCGTGACCTCATCCCCGTATGTCCCAACTGTCACGCAATCATTCACCTGACTCAGCCCACTATGAGCGTAGAAGAACTTAGGAGTTGCCTTGCCGTCGCAAAAGACGCATAACCCGGCGGTCGACGCCGTTCGCTTCGCTCTCTGGACGTTGCGCAACGCCGATCACCTCCACGTTAGGGCTTATGTTTGACAACTTGTAAGGAGAGAATTCTTGACACATTCCGCTGACGTAAGAGCCTATTGTGGCCAGCACTACATCGAGCCAGCTCGCGCAAAGGGAGACAAGGCTGTCGCTATCCGAACGGGCGATGTTCACGAGGCTATGCGCTATGAAAATAGATTGCCTTTAGTTTGCTCCGCCCTTGGCACAGAGATTTTCACCGAAACATACCGCTTGCGAAGAACTGCAATTGAGGGGCCGGTCAATGGTGCCAACACAGTTTATCGCTTCGAGTTGTTGACGCCCTAACCCGGCAATGAAGGGCTGCGCGAATAAGACCTCGCGCAGCCCTTTACTTTTACGTTAGGCTGCTGGAGATTGAATGTCCTCTACTATCCAAACCGCCGCCGAGCTACTTGTCCGCGAGTGGATTAAGGCTTACAACAAAGCCCCAAGAGTCACCGTCGTGGCAACAGTTCTGAGCATGCTCATTGGTGGCTTCAGCATTTACTTCAGTGATCAGGCTGCCCGTGAATCTCGCGAAGCAAAACGACTTCAAAATTTCAGCTATGCCAAGCAAGTTCAATCACTTGATGAGACACGTGCCAGCCTGCAATCGCTTCTCGAATTTGTTGATAACGAGAAGCGAAACCTTCAAGTTTCTCAGCAAACTTTGCAGGCACTTAAAAACGAACAAGAACGATTGAAGCCACTTGTCGAATCTGATCGAAAGACAATTGACGCGCTATTTTCCGCACAGGAGGCGCGAAACCAAGCAGCACAAAGCACAGAACGATGGATTGGCTTTGGGCTCGGCGCGCTCTCTTCGCTAGTCGCTTCACTTGTTTGGGCTGGCATCGCGTATGCCACTCGAAGGAATAAAAGCGATACCGCAGCTTAACATCACGGTCGAGAGGGATGCACCGCAAGCGGCGCAGCCGCTCGCCGAGCGCCCCTCACCTCAACGTTGCTAATATCAAGCGTTGACCACAATAATCCAGTGCCTAGATCCGTCCGAATCGGCGAGCAAGAAGCGTTTCCGCTCTCGCCCGCCACACAACTGGAAATGACTAGTTAGGCAATTTAGCCCTCAGCTGATCACGGTCAAACCACCACGAGTCGCCGACGATGGCATTCACCACCTGACTCAGCCGGGGCAGAAATACCTGCGGGTCGCGCAGGCCCAGCTTGTTCATCCACGCATCCAGCGCCTTTTGATCCTGCACTTTGCTGTGACGCTCGGCTACGCGCAATTAAAAGGGGTCAGCTTCGCCTTTTTTCTCACCCGTCTTCGCTACACTCAACGTCCGTAAGCGACTAATCGGGTAATTTATCCCGCAGCTCATTACGGTCAAACCACCACGAGTCGCCGACGATGGCATTAACCACCTGACTCAGCCGGGGCAGAAATGCCGGCGGGTCGCGCAGGCCCAGCTTGTCCATCCACGCTTCAGCGCCTGTTGATCCTGATCATCGAAGAAGCCGACACGCAGAATATCGGCTTTCTCTTGTCCAGATTCGAGCGGTGGCTTCACGGAAAGCCACCGTTTGAACCCGACTCAATCCTCCAGCAGGCTGCGCAGCATCCACGCGGTTTTCTCGTGGACTTCCATACGCTGGGTCAGCAGATCGGCTGTCGGCTGATCGTTCGCGCTATCGACCACCGGGAACAGCTTGCGTGCGGTGCGCGCAGTGGCTTCCTGAGCAGTAACAAGGTGGCGGATCATATCGTTGGCCTTGGGGACGCCCTCGACTTCCTTGATCGATGCCAGTTTGACGAACTCCTTGTAGGTTCCGGGTGCCGGATGGCCGAGCGCGCGTATGCGTTCCGCGATCAGATCGAGCGCGTTCCACTGCTCGGTGTACTGCGCCATGAACATCAGGTGCAGGCTGTTGAACTGCGGACCGGTGACGTTCCAGTGGAAGTTGTGCGTCATCAGGTAGAGGGTGTAGCTGTCGGCAAGCAGAGCGGAAAGGCCCTGGACGATTTTCTGGCGCTCTTTGGGGCCGATGCCGATGTCGATATCGATCGACGGGGTCTTGGTTTTCTTTGCGTTCATGGTGATTTTCTCCTTGGTTAAAATTGATCAGTTTAACGTGGTATCCGGCGCCTGCGCTTATTTCGGTGCAGAAGTGCGGATCAGGTGATCGAATGCGGAAAGGCTGGCTTTCGAACCCTCGCCCATGGCGATAATGATCTGCTTATAGGGCACTGTCGTGGCATCCCCGGCGGCGAACACGCCGGGCATGGAGGTCTGGCAACGGGCATCGATCTCGATCTCGCCGCGCGGCGAAAGCTCGATTGTGCCCTTGAGCCAGTCGGTGTTCGGCAGCAGGCCGATCTGCACGAAAATGCCCTCCAGATCGATGCGATGCATTTCGTTGCTGACCCGGTCTTTGTAAACCAGCCCGTTGACCTTGCTGCCGTCGCCTGTCACTTCGGACGACAGTGCGCTGACGATGATCGTGACGTTCGACAGGCTGCGCAGTTTTTTCTGCAGCACGGCATCGGCGCGCAGCTGAGTATCGAACTCGATCAGCGTGACATGCGCGACGATGCCTGCGAGGTCGATGGCCGCTTCGACGCCGGAATTGCCGCCGCCGATCACCGCGACGCGCTTGCCCTTGAACAGCGGGCCATCGCAGTGCGGGCAGTAAGCCACGCCCTTGCCGCGATATTCCTGCTCGCCCGGCACGTTCATCTCGCGCCATTTCGCGCCGGTGGCGATCACCACGGTTTTGGCCTTGAGGATTGCGCCGTTGGCGAGGCGGATTTGATTCAGACCGTCATCTCCGGC
The DNA here is from genome assembly GCA_018823025.1 of Gammaproteobacteria bacterium. Lineage (GTDB taxonomy): Bacteria > Pseudomonadota > Gammaproteobacteria > Burkholderiales > Sulfuricellaceae > Sulfuricella. Next base: position 6,665 of record JAHJJI010000124.1, read on the forward strand.
AGGCAACAGCGCTTCGGCGCGTTGCAGATTCATGATGTCGACTTCGTATTCCTTGACGTGCTGCTCCAGCGCCGCCGCGAGTTTGGGCCCTTCGGTGCGCTGCACGGAGATGAAATTCTCGATGGCCATGGTATCCATCACCTGGCCGCCGAAACGCTCTGCCACCACGCCGGTGCGGATGCCCTTGCGTGCGGCGTAAATCGCCGCAGCCGCACCAGCCGGACCACCGCCAACGATCAGTACGTCGAATGCTTCCCTGGCGTCGAGCTTCTCGGCATCACGCGCAGCCATGCCGGTGTCGAGCTTGGCGACGACCTCTTCGATGGTCATGCGCCCCTGGCCGAAGATTTCGCCGTTGAGGAACACCATAGGCACGGCCATTATCTGGCGAGTATTGACCTCGTCCTGGAACAGCGCGCCATCTATCATCACGCTTTCGACTCCCGGATTCAGCACCGCCATCAGGTTGAGCGCCTGCACCACATCCGGGCAGTTGTGGCAGGAAAGCGAGATGAAAGTCTCGAAACGGAAGGTGCCGGGGATAGCCTTGATCAGTTCGATCAGCGCGGCATCGACCTTGGGCGGGTGGCCGCCGGTCTGCAACAGCGCCAACACCAGCGAGGTGAATTCATGGCCCATCGGAATGCCGGCGAAACGGATACGCGGGGTCTCGCCAGGCTGACCTACCGAGAACGATGGCTTGCGCGCATCGTTGCCGTCATCGCGCACGGTGACCAGCGGTGACAAGGCGCCGATATCGTTCAACAGTTCGCGCATTTCCGTCGATTTATCGCTGCCATCCAGGGAGGCAACGAGTTCGATCGGTTGCTGTAATTTTTCGAGATAGGCTTTGAGCTGCGCCTTGATAGCATTGTCTAGCATGGTTTTTTTCCTTAATGGGATTGCACTGTAAAAGCGCTGCACGGGGCAGCACTTTTGCGCTGCAATCCCGCTCCCGGAACAAGCCCGGGAGCGGGCCAAACATTTAGATCTTGCCGACCAGGTCGAGCGAAGGAGCCAGCGTTGCGTTACCTTCTTTCCACTTGGCAGGGCAGACTTCACCCGGGTGAGCGGCGACGTACTGAGCAGCCTTGATCTTGCGCATCAGTTCGGAAGCATCGCGGCCAACACCACCCGCATTGACCTCGATGATCTGGACCTTGCCGGTTGGGTCCATCACGAAGGTGCCACGCTCTGCCAGGCCTGCGGACTCGATCATCACGCCGAAATTGCGGGTGATGGTGCCGGTCGGATCGCCGATCATCGGGTACTGAATCTTGCCTATGGTTTCAGACGTGTCGTGCCAGGCCTTGTGGGTGAAATGGGTGTCGGTAGACACGGCGTAAATTTCGACGCCCATCTTCTGGAACTCGGCGTAGTTGTCGGCCAGGTCGCCCAATTCAGTCGGGCAGACGAAGGTAAAGTCCGCTGGGTAAAAAAACATTACCGACCACTTGCCCTTGAGCGAGGTCTCGGTGACATCGACAAATTTACCGTTATGGAAGGCAGTTGCATTGAAAGGCTGGATTTCGGTGTTGATCAACGTGGTATTCATTTAAATCGCTCCTTGGTGGGTTTAAGAATTGTTGCTACGGAACGAATATTAATGGCGACGGATCGATAGATCCAATTGTATGTTTATATCTTCGCGATAGGCATTAGCTATCAATGTCTGGGATCTTGCTACTAGCCAGGTGGGTTGGCTGTTGTGCTCGACAGGGTGAGCACCGATAGGAGTTTCGCAGGAGCGAGGTTGCTGAGTCTGCCGTTTCTAGGGAAGGGCCGAACAAGTCATTATTCAGCGCCTCGAATTAACTGTTTCCTGCCGGCCTGGGTTTTTCGCCAGAATCGGCATGAAATGAAACGGTCTTGCGGGGGTGGGGGGCCATTAAAGGAATCCGCTTTCGCCCCCCTCAATGCACGTAAGCGACTAATCCGGTAATTTATCCCGCAGCGCATTCCGGTCAAACCACCACGCGTCGCCAACGATGGCATTAACCACCTGACTCAGCCGGGGCAGAAACACCTGCGGGTCGCGCAGGTCGATCACGTAGCGCATGGTGACGGCGGCGATGTCAGCCCACGTAGGACGCAGTAACCGAAGGGCATTGCACCGGATATCAATTACCTTGATACTTTGACAATGTGCCGCCGGGAGTGTGGGTTACCAAATCGGCGGCGATCAGTTAGCCGGAAGTGGTTGAAAGATGCCAATGCCAACGCCAACGCGTTACGACACCGACCATCTTGCCGAAGCGCAATTCGAACCGAATTCGCGTGGGCGAGTGCTGAAAAATCTTCTCGGCATCCGTCTCAAGCGGGAGATGGACGCGCTTGAAGCGGTCAAGCTAGCCGAGGCGACCGACTACGCCATCCGCCACATTTCGGCGGAACATCGTTTTACCGCGCAGGATGTTTGTACTCTGCATCAGCAATGGCTGGGCAAAGTTTATCCATGGGCAGGCGAGTATCGGCAGGTAAATATTAGCAAGGGTGGCTTCACCTTCGCCATGTCAGCACAGATTTCTCGCCTGATGGAAAAATTGGAGAAAACCGTTTTGGCGGCTTACACCCCCTGCCATTTCGTGGAACCGGAGAAGGTCATTGAGGCGCTTGCAGTCACCCACTGCGAGCTGGTGCTGATTCATCCCTTCCGCGATGGCAACGGCAGATTGGCGCGACTTTTGGCAACTTTGATGGCTTTGCAGGCAGGGTTGCCTCTGCTGGATTTTTCGGGGATTCGAGGCAAGAAACGGGAAGCTTATTTTGCTGCCGTCCAGTCTGGCATGGGTAGAAATTATGCGCCTATGGAGGCGATATTCCGCGCCGTAATTGCAAAAACATTGCGCCGTTAGGCAGCTTTGGCGACCTTCTTGCCGGAAGCGGGGAGCGCCTTTTCCGCTGCTTTCTTGACGCCTTCAATCGCCATCGAGGAGACGACATTAAGCCTCAGCGCCTCGCGATAGGATTTGGCGTTACGCAAATGCGGATTTTGCTGAAAAAGTGAATTTTTCATACCAGCAAGTATAGGCGCGGGTGTGATCCGTTTCAACTATCCTCCCCTTCGAGACCCCCAATGACTGTAAGCGATTAATCAGGCAACTTATCGCGCAGCTCGTTCCGGTCAAACCACCACGCATCTCCGACGATGGCATTCACCACCTGGCTCAGCCGGGGCAGAAATACCTGCGGGTCGCGCAGGCCCAGCTTGTCCATCCACGCATCCAGCGCCTTTTGATTCTTCACTTTGCTATGGCGCTCGGCAACGCGGGCGATGAGGTTGTTGGCCAGCAGGCTCCAGTCGCCGTGCTTTTCATCGTCGGCGCGCAGGTCGATCACATAGCGCGTGGTGACGGCGGCAAGCGCGGCGCCATCCGAATCATTGGGCGTTTCGGTGACAACATGGTCGAGCATGGCATAGGTAAGTTCAGGCGTGACCGGGAAGGTTACCGCCAGCCAGACGCCCATGCCCAGGGCCGGAATCGAGGCGGCCTGTTCGGTCTGGTAAAGCACGTTGCAGGCTTCTACGGCATCTTGCCAGGATTCGTTTTTCAATGCGGTATCGAAAGCCTCGCGCGCCAGATTCCATGCTTCTTCCTTGCGCTCCAGCAAAACCAGAAGTTCGGCGATATCCAGTTGCAGCCGGGCACGTTCCAGCGCGTCGGCACCTGAGCTGCGTTCCAGCTGAAGCTGCTTTTCGCTCAACTGTTGTTCGAATTCGGCTTTCTCGGTTTCGCTCAGGCCGTCTTGCAGCCCGGCCATGTAGGCGTAGGGGTCGGGTGTATTTTCGCTCATGCTGTCACTTCGTGGTCGTTATCTGAAAGGGTGATTTTAAGGCATTTTGCAAGTTAGGTTAGGATATGCTTGTATTTACCCACTCTTTCAAACAGGTACCCAGGGATGATGAAACTGAAACTGCACTGGCAAATCCTTATCGCGCTGGCGCTGGCCGTGATTGCCGGTTCGCTGGCGGGAACCAGCGCGGAACTGCTGGGCGTGCGCTTTTATGCGGTGTTCGATTTTATCGGCACACTGTTCCTGAATGCCCTGACGATGCTGATCGTGCCGCTGGTGGTGTCGTCCATCATCGTCGGCATCGCGGGTATCGGCTCCGGCGGCGCATTCGGCAGGCTGGGCCTGAAGACCCTGCTGTATTACCTGACGACCAGCCTGCTGGCCATTCTGGTGGGGCTTGTCATTGTCAACACGGTGGCGCCGGGCTTGGTGGATGGCGAACCGGCAAAGCACCTGCTCGGAATGTCGGAGAATGTCAGCGACGTGGTCGCCAAGGTAGAAGGCAAAGGCACCGGCGATCTGGTCGGGGTGTTCCTGCGCATGGTGCCCACCAACGTGATTGCAGCGGCTGCGGAAGGCCAGATGCTCGGGCTGATTTTCTTCAGCCTGTTGTTCGGCTACTTCATGACCAAGATCGAGGAAGCCTACGCGGAAAGCATGTACAACTTCTGGCAAGGGTTTTTCCAGGTGATGATGAAAATCACCGACTGGGTGATGCAGTTCGCGCCAATCGGCATTTTCGGGCTGGTCGCCAAGGTGGTGGCCAGCACCGGCTATTCGGCCTTTGTACCGCTGGCGTGGTTTTTCATCAGCGTATTGGCGGGGCTGGCGGTACACTTTCTGGTGGTGCTACCCTTGCTGTTGTTCTTTGTCGGGCGGGTCAATCCGCTGCGCCACTACCGCGCCATGGCGCCGGCTCTGCTGACTGCCTTTTCCACCAGTTCGTCGGCGGCCACACTGCCGCTCACCATGGAATGCGTGGAAAAAGAGGCGGGGGTTTCCAACCGTACCAGCAGCTTTGTGCTGCCGCTGGGTGCGACGGTCAACATGGATGGCACGGCCTTGTATGAATGCGTGGCCGCGATGTTTATTGCCCAGGCGTACGGCATCGAACTGGGTTTCGTGCAGCAATTCACCATCGTGTTGATGGCGCTGGTCACCTCCATTGGCGTGGCTGCTATTCCCTCGGCCAGCCTGGTCGCCATTGCCATCATCCTGGCGGCCATCGGCTTGCCGGTGGAGGCGATCGGCCTGATTCTGGCGGTGGACCGCGTGCTGGACATGTGCCGCACCTCGGTGAATGTATTCAGCGATTCCTGCGGGGCCGTGATCATCGCACGGCGGACCGGAGAACCGAACGTACTTGGCGAACCGGCTTTACAGAGGAGCTGACATGGTCACAGGGGGCTGTCTTTGCGGTGCTGTCCGATTCGAAATCGATGGCCCGATACGCAACATCGTTTATTGTCATTGCTCTCAATGCCGCAAGGCCCAGGGCAGCGCCTTTGCCACTAACGGCATCGTCAGGGCTTCCGGTTTCAGGATCACTGCCGGGGAAGATGTGCTCACGGGTTATGTGTCTACGCCGGGGCAGACAAAATTCTTCTGCAAGATCTGCGGCTCCCCGATCCTGAGCAAGTCGGAATCCAGGCCGGATGACGTCCGCGTGCGGCTCGGCACGATAGATTCGGATATCGAGGAACGGCCCGTGGCGCATATTTTCGCCACGTCGAAGGCCAACTGGGAAGAGATTAGCGGCGACTTGCCTCAGTATGAAGCCTGGGAGCCAGGCCGAAACGAACGCTGACTGCCGCCTGGAGTCGAAGCATCTGGCAACACTATTTCAGGGGAGAGAACCAATGGCAATAAGCTTGATTACCGCGCTAAAGCTGGTTCCATGGGCTGATGTCGTGAGCAATGCCCCGCTGGTTGTCGAAGGCGCCAAAAAGCTCTGGAAAGTCGTGGGCAAGAAAAAAACGCCGGCCACAGCGGGCAACGCTGAAGTTGAACACGAGCTGACGCCCGATGAACGGTCCATTGCGGCCATGGGGTTGCGGGTGTCTTCACTCGAGGCCGATGTGGCGGATTTGCAGCGGGAAATGGTGTCGTCTGCCGAACTGATCAAGGCGCTGGCCGATCAGAATGCCCAGCTCATCAAGGCGGTGGGATTGCAGCGGCGACTGCTGCTGGGCGTTATCGCCATCCTTGGGGCCGTGGCCGTCAGCTGTGTGTATCTGTTATGGGTGCGCTGACGGTCTCCAGGCAGTCGTTCCGCTGATCCATACGCACTTACCCCAGCTTGTCGTCCGCAAGGTGGTAATGGGGGTCTTCTCCCATGTTGATTTCCACCATGTCCTTGGCGTTGGTCAGCACTTCCAGGCAATCCGGGCTGAGGTGGCGCAGGTGCAGGCGCTTGCCGGCCTGCTGGTAGCGGGAGGCAAGACTGTCGATGGCCTCGATGGCGGAGTGGTCGATGACGCGGGCGCGGCGGAATTCCACCACCACTTCGTCGGGATCGTCCTTGGGGGTGAACAGGGTCTGGAATTCCGCCGTCGAGGCGAAGAACAACGAGCCCTCCAGCTCGTAGATTTTCCAGCCCTTGGCGTCGAGATAGGTGCGCACGTTGATGTGCTTGGCGTGCTGCCAGGCGAACACCAGTGCGGCGATGATCACGCCGGTGACCACGGCGATGGCCAGATCGGTGAACACGGTGATCAGGGTGACCGCGACGACGATAAACGTGTCGCTGCGCGGTACCTTGCGCAGGGTGGTGAGGCTGCCCCATTCGAAGGTTTTTTCCGAGACCATGAACATCAGGCCGATCAGCGCGGCGAGCGGGATCATCTCGATCCACTCCGAAGCGAACAGGATGAAGCTCAGCAGGAACAGCGCGGCGGCGATGCCGGACAAGCGCTGGGTGGCGCCGTTGCTGACGTTGATCATGCTCTGGCCGATCATGGCGCAGCCGCCCATGCCGCCGAAGAAGCCGGTGACGACGTTGGCGGAGCCCTGGGCCATGCATTCCCGGTTGGGCATGCCGCGGGTGTCGGTCATTTCGTCGATCAGGTTGAGCGTCAGCAGGGATTCGATCAGGCCGATGGCGGCGAGTATCAGGCTGTAGGGGAAGATGATCCTGAGGGTTTCCCAGGTCAGCGGCACCTGCGGCAAGTGGAACTGCGGCAGGCCACCTTCGATGGAAGCCATGTCGCCCACGGTTTTGGTGTCGATGCCGGCAAAGATTACCAGCAGCGAAACCGCGACGATGCCGGCCAGTGTGGAGGGGATGGCCTTGGTCAGGCGCGGCAGCAGGTAGATGATGGCCAGGGTCAGCGCGATGAGGCCCAGCATGGTGTAGAGCGGCATGCCCGACATCCAGACCAGGGTGCCGTCCGGCGCGGGCGTTTTGAAGTGCCCCAGCTGCGCCAGAAAGATCACCACGGCGAGGCCGTTGACGAAACCCAGCATGACCGGGAACGGCACCATGCGGATGAACTTGCCCAGCTTCAACAGGCCGAAAGCGATTTGCAGCACGCCCATCAGGACCACGGTGGCGAACAGATATTCCACGCCGTACTGAACCACCAGGGCCACCATTACCACCGCCAGCGCGCCGGTGGCGCCGGAGATCATGCCGGGCCGGCCACCGAAAGCAGCGGTGATGAGGCCCATGATGAAGGCGGCGTAGAGGCCGACGAGCGGGTGGACCTGCGCTACGAAGGCGAAGGCGATAGCTTCGGGCACCAGGGCCAAGGCAACGGTCAGGCCACTCAGGATGCAAATTTTGAGGCGGGGAAGGGTATAATTCGAGCAGCTGTTCAGGTTCATGTGCGATATCTATAATGGAAAAACATTCGTTCGTGGAACAGCGTCAGGTTCGCATAAACGCGAGCAGCGGGTAGGGAGGAAGCCTTCTTCGAGCACCTGAAAGAGCATGAGGTGTAGAATATCCATACTGATTTTACAGGCAGACCCTGTTCAAAGCGAACATTTGAAGCGCATCACGGAACGAGGCACAATGTGCACCTTACCGGACTTATTTTTACAGTGCAGCTGGGTTGGTTTGACGCGCGCAGGGTCTATAGATGGCGATAAATTCCGAAAATTTGCAGCTCCTGGTGACCCGCGTCATGCCTTACGGCAAGTACAAAGGCCACCTGATTGCCGATCTGCCGGGGCGGTACCTTAACTGGTTTGCCCGCGAAGGCTTTCCCTCCGGTGAAATCGGTCGTCTGCTGGCGCTGATGCAGGAGCTGGACCACAATGGCCTGTCTTCTCTGCTGGATCCTTTACGAAAGCAATAATTCACTCTGAGGTTGGGGTGATAGTGAGATAATGCCGATATGAATGAACAGGAACCGATTTCCCCGCGTCGTCGCCAGCAAGAGCTTCTGGCTATCCCGGAGCGGCTGCGAACCGACGCTCAGTGGGATGAGCTCAACGAACTGGAGATTACGCTGGCTTCCGCGAATCGAGCGGAAACACATGAGCCAGCCGCTCGCCGTAACGCCCCGGCTTCCGCCGGCAAACCCAGATCAGCCGGTCCATCCAGGCCAGCCGGTCAGCCCCGACCCGGTGGACAGCCCCGGCCCGGCGGCCAGCCCAGAGCCGGTGCTGGCGAGCAGAGCAAAAGGCCAGCCAAGAAATTCCATAAGCGGCCGCCCAAGGAACCCACACCCTGAAGGTCGAACAGGGTGGACTTCACCCTGTTTCTGAAACGTGACCGGCTATTGCGCCGCGCATGCTTGCAATGAATTTTCCCTGAAACCGATCAGGCAAACACATCCAATCGACTGCCCACAACCGTGTCGGCTAACTTCGTTGCTGCAGTTGCATCGCCGCCAGGTTTTTCTGGCGCTTGATTGCGCGCGCTGACCTCTGCGGTGTTGAGCGTGGCCGAATAGCGGCTGGGTTGGGTGTTTGCAATCTCTTCGATACGCGTTTTTACCGTGCTGATTTTGTTCGACAGATCCGCAATCACGGCTTTGCCTTCGGGTGTTTTGGCGGAGCTGCAGTTGACTTGCTCGGAGAGGGCTTTCTGATGGCGGGTTAGCTGAGCTTCCAGTCCTGCTGTTGAAGCGCCGTTGCATATCGCGCTCGAGAATGTGGGTGACCCGATGGCGATGGGCATTTTTATCGTCTAAATCACTTTAAAGAGGAAGCCGTTGGGGATTGCGCTCCCGCCCCTTTCCGGGACGGGAGCGCGCAGGATAGACTGCCTTGGCTTATTTCTTGGGTTCCATGGCCATGCTGCCGCCCTGTTCCATTTTGCCGCCTTGCTCCATCTTGTCGTTCTGCTTTTTCATTTTTTTCGGATCCGCTTTCATCATTGCGCCTTCCTTGGCCATGGGTTCTTTTTTCATGGCATCCTTGCTCATGGCGTCTTTTTCCATAACGCCATGCTTTTCCATCGGTTCCATGGCAAACGAGAGGCTGGCAGTGCCCATCAGGCAGAGTGCGAGTAGTGCGGAAGAAGTTTTGTTCATTTGAATCTCCTGTTTTAAATGGTGGCATCATTGCAACGAGTTTGATGTCGAAAGTTAAAAATCACGGAGAATTATCTGGCCGCAAATTTCATTGCCACCCCGTGTACTGGCCTATTCGGACAGCCCCGGAAAAAGGTTACATTTGATTTTGAACAGTAGCCGGCCGGCTGTTCCATCAGACGTGCTTCAGGCGCTCATATATCTCCATCACGCGGGGCAGCGAACGGTGCAGGGCTGCGACCACGGCAGGATCGAAGTGTTTGCCGGCATCATTGTTGATGGTTTCCAGGGCTTTTTCCATCGGCCACGCCTCCTTGTAGGGGCGTTTCGAGGTCAGGGCATCCAGTACATCGGCTACGGCGATGATGCGCGCTGAAAGTGGAATGGCTTCGCCTGCCAAACCAGCAGGATAGCCGCTGCCGTCGAATTTCTCGTGGTGGCCTTCGGCGATCTCGATCCCGATCTGGAAGATGCTGTGGCCGAGGGCGTTCATTTGCTCCTCGCTGCGGCGCAACACCTGTCCACCGATGACCGGGTGGCGCTCCATCTCGGTTCGCTCGTCCGGACCGAGACGCCCCGGCTTGAGCAGGATGTCGTCGCGGATGCCGACTTTGCCGATGTCGTGCATCGGGGCGAAACGGTATACATCCCGCACGTAAGCCGGCGTAATGCGCTCGCGGTAGGGGCCATCCTTACCCAGCTCTTCGGCGAGGATGGCGGAATAAAGGCTCATGCGGACCAGATGGTCGCCGGTTTCAGGGTCGCGGCTTTCCGCCAGTTTTGCCAGGCCCTCCACGGCGGCGACGACCAGACCTTCCATAAAGAGGGTTTTCCCCAGAATGTGTCCAACCTGGCCGGCCAGGTTGGACAGGAATTCGACGTGTTCCGGCGTATAGGCGCCAGCCTGGGATGAGGCGAATACCAGCAGCGCTTCACCTCCGCCGTTGTGGCGCAGGGGGATAAACAGGGCCGAGCGTTTGCCGTCGCGCGCCAGTTGGGCCGACAGGAATGCAGGACTTTTGTCGCTGGAGAAGGCGTCCAGGTTGTCGATAGCCAGTGCGTTCCCTTTGGCCAGCGCAGCTTCCGGTGCGCCGAGCGCAAATTCGAAATGGTCATTTTCCTGCAAGCTGCTGGGGGATTCGCTGTAGAGCCGTTCCAGTACCACCTGGCGGCGGTCAGGCGTGAGCAGCAGCACCCCTACCCATTCCACCGGTAGAAAAGTACGAAATTCCTCGCAGACTAACTTGAGCGCATCGTGCAGGTTGGTTCCCCGGCTGATCCGGTCGGTGAGGCGAAACAGGCCGCGCATCCGGTCAGAAAGACGGTTGAAGGCCTGCGTCATGCGGCCAATCTCGTTATCCACCACCAGCGGCACCTGATAGCCCAGGTCGCCGTTGGCTACCCGGGAAAATCCGTCCACGGTGAGGGTGAGCGGGCGCAATATCTTGCGGTACACCAGGATGGCGATCCATGCCGTCAGCAAAGCGGTGGCAATGAAGGCAAGCTGGTTGAAGAGGCGAATCGTGGCAAGTTTGCCTTCCATCATGTGCTGGAAGGCACGGCTCAGGTTATCCGATGAGCGGGCCAGTTCTTCACCGTGTTGCACTGCGTAGCGGGCGGCGGCAAGGTCGGGGCGGGAAGGGCTGGCGTCGAGTGCGAGTTGCATGCCATGGCGAAAGTTTTCCCATGCTGCGGCACTGACGTCCAGCTGATTGCGGGAGTTCTGGTCCCAACTGCACGTCAGTGGCTCGTCTAGCCCGGTGATTTCCGGGTCAAGGCGGCGGTTGCGGAAGCCGCTGATTATTTTGTCGTAGAGCGCCATGCTCTGCTGCAGATTCTGGGAGTAGAAGCCAGCGTCGCGCGGGCTGGTTACGGCGATGACCACGTTCTCTTTCAGGTAGTTGCGCGACTGATGCGCCATGGTATGACTGATGACTCGTGTCTGCCCGGCGAGATTGAGGATCTCGTAATCATGTTTGCGCAGACCCACTTCATACAGGGTGAAGCCAGCGGTGCCCGCCTGGAGGGCGAAGAGAACGAACAGCGCGAGGCCGATCCGGAATCGGATGGTGTTGTACCAGGGAAATCGCCGCATTAAAATTCTTTCCGTAACTGGAGTATCAGACCGTGCCCAAAATTGTCGCGTTTGCGAGAGTGGGGAAGTGTCTCATTTTCCCAGTGTTTTGACGCGTATCAGGTGGTCTAGCGAGAAACGCCCGGAACCTGACAACACCAAGGGGATCAGCATGCCGATGAATAGGACAGGCAGCTTGAAGTTGCCGTGGCCTCGGTCGGTAAACACGTAGCCTTTCATCAGTTCGCCAAACGTGCTCCATGATTCAGGCCAATGCACGCTGGCGATGGCGACTACGGTCAATACGATCAGCGACACCGAGAAGAAACGGGTCGCCAGTCCGAGCACCAGGGCGATGCCGCCGATCAGCTCGAACCAGGTGGCCATCTGCCAGCTGACCTCGGGAGGCACCACGCTGAACGGGAAGGGAAATTTGTCCTGGATGTCCATGAACCAGTTTTCGCCGTGGAATTTTTCCAGCCCGGATTCGAAATAATCCCAGCCTAGCAGGATGCGCAGGCTGAGAAGGCCTAACCAAAGACCGATCAGATCGATCCTGCCGAAGAAGCCGGCGAGATATTTTTTCATGCTTTTGCTCCCAGAATGATGCCTTGGTCGCGTAGCTCATCAAGCAAGGCGGCGCCGAAGAGAATCAGTTGTTCCTGGTCGGGGTGTTGCAACTCGCCTGCGATCTGGTGCAGCGCGGTCTCGCCACTGCTGGGCGCGGCGGCGAGCAGGGCCAGCAAGCGTGCTGTGACCGCGTTGATTTCGGTGAATTGCACCGCTTCGTCGGCATCTCGATAGACGACGAGGTAGCTTGGCTGCGGTTTTCTCGGCCGATATCCGGGGCCGATGCGATGCACGGGCCAGGCGTAGGCCAGATTCAGCAGTGTCGGGTTAAGTTCCACGGGCCGGACGAGCAGGTCGCCCTTCGGGTCGTGGGCGGGAATGGGCGCCTCCATCACATCGACCGCGAGTTCCGCCCATTCATAATGCGCCAGTTCGGCGAACCAGCGAGGCAGCGGCTGTCTGGTCATGGGTGCGCTCAAATAACGCACGAATTCGCGGGGGATTTCGCGGAACCACGGCGTGTGCGATGGCCAGTCGCGGAAAAAGGTGCGATTGAGCCGACGCCAGCGAGCCTCGCCGAGCAGCGTGCGGCAAACCGGAAAGCAGGTATCGAGAAAACCGCAGACGTTATTGAACAGCAGTTCGTTGTACACCGCCATGCTCCGCGCAGGCACGCCGTCCGGGCGCGGCGCATGGCGCGGGTCGCGGATGTGGCGGGCAAAGGCATGCTGGAATTGCTGAAAATCGGCATCCATGATCATGCCACCTTGCGTTGAATGGTGGGCGCATATGCTTGCAGCTGCGCAATCTGCTCGACTTCCGCGGTCAACAGCCCCACATCGAGTATATTGAAATCACGTTCCAGGCAGGTCGGGACATCACCGCCGATGCGCTGGTAGGCCGCTTCGAGCAGCGACCAGACAGGGTCGATGACGTCGGCTCCGTGCGTGTCGATGAGCAGCCCGTCCGGCTCGACGTAATGCCCGGCGACATGCACGTAGCTGGTACGCTCCAGCGGCAGTGCATGCATGAATTCGAGGGCGTCGAAGCCGAAGTTGCAGCTATTCACGTAGATGTTGTTGACGTCGAGGTGCAACGCGCAGTCGGCCTCCTCGGTGATGGCGCGGATGAATGCTGTTTCGCTCATCTCGGCGCCGGGTGGGGCAACGTAATACGAGGCATTTTCGATGCCGATCTGCATTTCCAGGATGTCCTGGGCGCGCTTGATACGGTCGGCCGTCCATCTCACGGCATTTTCGGTGAAGGGAATCGGCAAAAGGTCATAGAGATGGCTGTCGTCGGCGCACCAGGAGAGATGCTCGGTGTAGAGCTTGATGCCATGTTCGGCCATGAACGCCTTGATCTGGCGCAACAGGGCTTCGTCCAGAGGGGCCGGCCCGCCGAGCGACAGCGACAGTCCGTGGCAGACGAATGGATAGCGCTCCGTGAAGTGGCGCAGCTGTTTGGCGGAACGACCGCCCATGCCCGCCCAGTTTTCAGGGGCAAGCTCGAAAAATTGGATCGCTTCCGGAACGCCGGACATCATCGGTTCTATCAGCTCGCGCCGGAAACCCAGGCCTGCTCCACTAGCATGGCGAAGGGGTAACATCAGGCGGTTTGGCATGTTTGCTTCCTTGTTTAAGTCTTGGTTGTAGCGGGCAGGGGTTCCCTGCCCGCTGTCCCGCTGCTTTACATCTTGTTAGCGCCGCACTTTGCATCAGATTTTTTATCCGCACCGCACTTGGCGTCGACTTTCTTGTCCGCGCCGCATTTGGCATCGGTCTTTTTGTCAGCGCCGCACTTGGCGTCGGTTTTCTTTTCTGCTTTTTTGTCAGCGCCGCACTTGGCTTCGCCACACTTTCCATCTTTCATCTTGGTATCAGCCTCCGCCAGCTGGTAACCAGACTTCAATTTGCTGGCGCCGAATGGGTTATCGCTGGTGGCGTGAGCGACTGGAATCAAGGCGCCAACGGTGAAGGCGGAGCCGATGGCGAGGGTAACGAGGGTTTGTTTTTTCATTGGTGATTACTCCATGATTATTAATAAGTGGCATCATTGCAGCTGGTTTGATGTTGAAAGTTAAACATCACGGGGAATTAACTGGCCGGCAGATTTCATTGCCGCCCCGTGTACTGGCCTATTCGTACAGCCCTGAAAAAAGGTTACATTGAAATTTTAATGACGGATAAAACGGAAAATTTTGAAGCGCTGATGAAGCTGTCCCTGAGCGGGGACAAGCGGGCCTATGCGGTTTTGCTGCAGGAAACCGCGCGCTTTCTGCGACCGTTCCTGGCAAGGCGAATTAATTCCAGCAGCGAGGTAGACGACCTGTTGCAGGAAATCCTGATTTCCATCCACAAAGCGCGGCATACCTACGATGGCGAGCGGCCTTACAAGCCCTGGGCCTATGCGATCGCCAAGTTCCGTTTGCAGGATCATTTGCGCGCGCACTATGCCGACCACCTGCACCACGCCGTCGAACTGTCCGAGGTGGAAAATGATTTGCAGGCACCTGTAACCAAATCCGACATTACTTACGAATCTATCAGTGGGGAAATTGAAAAACTTCCACCGAAGCAGGCCGCCATCCTTCAGATGATGCATCAGGAGGGTTATACCGCCAAAGAAGTGGCGGAAAAGATCGGCATGAAAGAATCTGCGGTCAAGGTCGCCGCGCATCGCGCCTACAAGATATTGAGAAAGATACTGGAAAGATAAAAAGATTATGGTAAACATTGAAGAACTCGTTGATAGCCTGGCACGGGATGCCGCTCCGGTGAAGCCGGCCCCCCATCCGTTCATGCTGAGCCTCAGATGGGTGGCGGGGGCGGTGGTCTATCTGGTGGCGTCCCTGTGGATTTCCGGCCTGCGCCCGGACCTGATGCAAAAACTGGATGAGCCGTGGTTCGTTGCCGAACTGGCCTCCCTGGTGCTCATCTTCATCGCGACGTCGCTGAGTGCCGCGGTGCTGGTGTTTCCCGATCTGCACCAGATGCGCAAGGCGGCTTGGGCTCCGGCTGGCCTGTTTGCCATTTTCGTGATCGTTCTGCTTTTTGCCTGGCGCGCCGACGTACCGCCTGCGCCCCTGCCCATGCACAGCTTCGAATGCACTGTCAGCATCACCCTGTTCGCGCTCTTGCCGGCCGCCTGGACGTTTTTCTCCATGCGCCAATTCGCCAGTACTCATTCCCGATGGGCGGGCAGTATCGCGCTGCTTTTCGCCTTCAGCGTCGGCGCGCTGTGGCTGCTGCTGCATGAATTAAATAACTCGATCATTCATGTCATCCTGTGGCATTACCTGCCCATGCTGGGCATCGGCCTTGCCGGCTGGTGGCTGGGGAGAAGGTTTTTGAAATGGTAATTTTTCGGATGTCAACTTAGCTTAGCCCCCTGAGCGCTTGATGATTGCCGGCTATCATCAAAATGGTAAGATGGACGCGTTCATCAAGTAATGGAGGCTTACCATGAAGTCAGCGGCTGACAACGACAAGCGCCACTTTTCCCGTATTCCCTTCGACGCAACTGTTCAACTCCAGATGGGGCGGGGAACGCACCCTGCGCATTTGCTGGATATCGCTCTCAAGGGTGCTCTGGTGGAATTGTTGCAGCCTGAGGCAGCGCTTCGGGGGAAGGCTTGCCAGTTGACACTCAATCTGGGCATAGCTGGGGAGGCTATTGTGATGGAAGGCGTGGTGGCACATCAGGAAGGCCAGCATGTCGGCATTGAATGTCGCCATATCGACGTGGACAGCCTGACCCGCCTGCGCCGTCTGGTGGAGCTTAACCTGGGGGACGAAACGCTGCTGGGCAGGGAGCTGTCCCATTTGTTCGATTCCAGATAGTGTCTGGAAACTCCGGTGCGCCACCGTTTTTTATGCGGAAGGATTCAGATGCACTCAACCGTGGAAATCTTCAACAAGACCGTGCGCGTGGAATGGAGCGATGCCGCCGAGTCGGCGATGGCAAGCCGGATGGGCCCGCTGACGGTGGAGATGGAACTGTATTTCAGTTGCCTGATCCACAAAAAAATGCGTTTTGGCGATCAGGCCCATAGCCGTGAATTTCTCCCGGTTAATCAACATCTGGCGGTAGCGTTCAGGCCGGTGATGACAAATAACTGCAAGATTGATCGAGACAATGCGGAAGCGCCGTTGTCTGATTTTGAGATCAAGAACCCGGCGGCCTTCGTGCCGCATTGGCTGAAAATCGACTTTAGGCACGGGAAATGGGCAGGGGATTTCGGATTTTCCGGGCGCAAATGAACGATAGCGGATCAATCTTGACAAACGGACGATAAAAAGTCAGAATTCGCATCCTTCGATTTATCTGGTGATATAGCTCAGTCGGTTAGAGCACAGCACTCATAACGCTGGGGTCGGTGGTTCAAATCCACCTATCACCACCATTTGAACATCCAAGCAAGTCCGGTAACATCCTTAAACCCGCCTAAGTGCGGGTTTTTTATTGCCTTTCTTATCCGCTAAGGGGTAACATCATCCAACAGCATCCGGCTTTAAACAGGGGTAACTCTTAGGGGTAACTCCACAATCTGGAATGGAGTTACCCCAAATGGCCCTAACAGATACCGCAATCAAAAACGCTAAACCATGCCTGAAACCCGTTAAGGATGAGGGCGGAAAGCTAACCCTGGTCGCCACTGACAAAGCCTACAAGATGTTTGATGAGCGCGGCCTGTTCCTGATAGTTACCCCTGCTGGAGGTAAGTGGTGGCGATTCCGTTACAAATTGGATGGCAAGGAAAAGCTGCTATCTCTTGGTGTTTACCCCGATATTGGTTTGAAGGATGCCAGAGAGCGGTGCGATGCTGCCCGCAAGCTATTAGCCCAAGATATAGACCCCGGCGAAAACCGCAAAGCCAAGAAAGCAACCAAGCAGGATCGAGCCGCAAACAGCTTTGAAGTGATAGCGCGTGAATGGCACGGCAAGTTTGCGCCGGGCTGGGCACCTATGCATTCAAGCAAAATCATTCGGCGGCTGGAGGTTGAGGTTTTCCCATGGCTGGGTGCAAAGGCCATTGCAGAAATAGCCGCACCTGAATTGCTGGCGTGTATCCGCAGGATTGAGGCGCGTGGAACGCTTGAAACAGCCCATAGAACGCTTCAACACTGCGGGCAGGTGTTCAGGTATGCAGTGCAAACCGGGCGGGCTGATCGTGACCCCTCAAGCGATTGTCGCGGGGCTATACCGCCTGTGCGGGATAAAGGCCATTTTGCTGCTACTACTGAGCCGAAAAAGGTTGCTGAATTGCTGCGGGCGATAGACGGTTACAAAGGCAGTTTGGTTGTCTGCAGCGCGTTGAAACTTGCACCGCTGGTATTCGTGCGCCCTGGCGAGTTACGCACCGCAGAATGGGCGGATATTGATCTTGATGCGGCTGAATGGCGTTACACCGTGACCAAAACCAAAACCCCGCATATTGTTCCCCTGGCTAAACAAGCCGTGATCATTCTGCGCGAACTTCACGCCTTGACGGGTGACGGGCGTTTTGTTTTTCCGGGTGCGCGTAGCAACGGGCGGGCAATGTGCGATAACGCGATACTGGCGGCAATGCGGCGCATGGGTATCCCCAAGGAAGAAATGAGTGGGCACGGCTTCCGGGCACTGGCGCGAACCATCCTTGATGAAGTGATGGGGGTACGGCCTGAACTGATCGAACACCAATTAGCCCATGCCGTGCGTGATCCATTAGGGCGGGCCTACAATCGCACAACGCATTTGCCTGAGCGCAAAAAGATGATGCAGCAATGGGCGGATTATCTGGACAAGTTGAAAGCCGGGGCGGAAATCATTCCGATACACGGTAACGCGGCATAATCGTTTTGCTGCGTCTAGACCGAGGTTGACTCCTGATGGGGAAAAATAAATTTAAACCCTCATC
Organism: Gammaproteobacteria bacterium; assembly: GCA_018823025.1. Lineage (GTDB taxonomy): Bacteria > Pseudomonadota > Gammaproteobacteria > Burkholderiales > Sulfuricellaceae > Sulfuricella. Next base: position 24,486 of record JAHJJI010000124.1, read on the forward strand.
AAGTCGGCATGGTTCGTCACAAACCATCATATTTCATCACAATTTATCGTTTAAAGTTAAAAAATGCGAAATGGCTTTTTTGTTTGTTGCGTTTTGTGAACTGCGATACTAGAATTGGTTACTAGACGGTATAGAACACCACAAGATGTTGTGGTTCTGACGTTTGAAACAAGATGCTGAGGCAGGAATAACAAAACCCCAAAAGTTCTCAGGCGATTGGGGTTTTGCCAGCCACGGTGATGAAGCCGAAGCAGATGGGGATTTTTGGAAACCTTCCCACGTTTCACATTTTTATGTGTGAAACGCAAAATAAATATAGGCTAGCCTAGGATACCAGTCAAGCATTTTTATTGACTCATGGCATCCAACTACGTCTTGTTTGTACATCATCTTCGGCATATTTTAGTTCTCATAAAAAGGAATTTTATATGTCGCAAACCATCATTCGCTTGCCCGCAGTCAAGGCCCGCACCGGGCTATCCCGTAGCACGCTCTATCTGAAAATCCAGCAAGGCACTTTCCCGAAAAACATTTCCTTGGGCGAACGTTCAACCGGTTGGTTGGAAAACGAAGTTCAGGAATGGATTGAATCGCGCATAACCGCAAGCCGGACAACGGTTTAAGGGGTGCGCAATGGACAACAAAAAACCCACAAGGGGCTTCCCCCAAGTGGGCTGTGATGACGCGCGTGATAACCGTCATTATAGCCCTGAAATGCTACCGCTGGTTGTCGTCAAGGAAGTGGCGTGCGTCGATTCAAGGATCATTGCCGGGCAGCTTGGCACGAAACACAAAAACACTTTTGAGTTGATCCTTAAATTTGAAAGTGAGTTTCAGGAGCTTAACCATCTGCTGTTTAAAACCGCAGTTGGTAAACGTGTCCAAGGCGGCGGAAATGCCGAACGCTTTGCCTTGCTCTCTGAGGATCAAGCATTTCTCTTGCTGGCCTTGAGTCGCAATAGTAAGCGCGTGGTGCGCCTGAAATTGAAGCTGGTGCAAGCCTTTCGGCAAGCGCGTGATGCCGTGGAAATTGCCAAGGATTATTTGCCCGGCTATCACCAGTTACAGAATGAAGCTAAACACCTGGCAGAAGTCGCCCATGCTGCGGGCAGTACAACACCAGAGCGAACATTCCATATCAACGTCAACCGGCTGGTAAACAACGCTTGCGGCGTGGAACCCGGGCAACGTGCAAGCCTGACCCTGCAACAACGCATAGCGGTTACGTCTGCGGGTTTTGTCGCTCAGAAAGCCATTGCAAGGGCGCTTGATGCTGGCGCTGATCACCATGAGGCTTATGCGATGGCGAAGGCTCAGGTGCAACGCTACGCAAGCGGCGCGGCTTTGTTGCTGGGGGTGTGATGTTATGGCGATTAAAACCAGCACAAAGCATCCCTACGCGGCAATAGATCACCGCGTACTCGATAGCCCGGCCTATGCAGATTTGATGCATTCGTCGTGCCGGGTGTTGATGCTGTTTGCCAGACAGTTAAATGGAAAAAATAACGGGCAACTGCAAGCGACATTCTCATGGTGCAAAAAACGCGGTATAGGCAGCGAGCATACCTTGAGTGATGCACTTGCCGACTTGATAGCGCATGGCCTGATCTGTCGCACTCGTAGCCATGGCGCAAACAAGGCATGGGCGAGGTATGCCGTTTGCTGGTTGCCGATCACCAATCGGGAGGGGTTATTTCTGGCAGGGTTTAACCCTAATGGCTGGCGTGATTGGAAGCCTGCCGAGAAAAAAAGCTCCCCGCAGAAAGTGCAGGATCAATCCAGCAGAAAGTGCAGTTTCAATAACGATATTCCAGCAGAAAGTGCAGGAAGTAGACCGGCAGAAAGTGCAGACTATGAATTAATACCACATAGGGGCAGTGAAAGCGGGGCAGCAAGCAACGAATTAACCAGTGATGGCGATAGTGAAATTCAGGGCGACGATGCGGTTAGCAGCTTCACCCGCACCCATGACAATCAACCGGCTGAATATTGGGATTATGAGTTAGGCGAACCCCGGACACCGAAAGCCAAGGTATCGGCAACGCGGTTGAGTGCGGGCGATGGATAGGCGGTTTAAGCAGGGCGGGGGGGAAGTCTGGCGCTTTACGCTTGGCAATCGCGCCTGTTTAACCAGAGTAACGCTAACCCGAAATAAATCTGACCGTTCCGCACACTACGCGCACGCGCGCGAAGATGGCCGGGAATAATTGAAAAAGGATAATGAAATGGCAGCGAAAAAAACAAAGACCTTAGCGAAACCACCCGCACTAACTGAACAGGAAAAAACCGAAAACATAGCAAGGGTGACATTGATGCCCAGTGCTAATGCGGCGGCGATTATTGCCGATTATGGGAAAGCCTTCGGCACACAGGATGTGCAAGCGTTGATAGACCAACTACGCACACACTTTGCTGAAGTTAAAGACGGCGACTTACACCACTGCGAAGCCATGCTGGTAGGGCAAGCGCACGCGCTGCAATCCATCTTTCTGAATTTATCGCGGCGCGCAATTAACCAGGAAGGCTTGATTCAATTTGAAACCTTTTTACGCATAGCACTAAAGGCACAAAACCAATGCAGGGCAACACTGGAAACGCTGGCGACGATCAAGAACCCGCCCGTGGTATTTGCAAAGCAGGCGAATATCTCGCACGGGCCGCAACAAGTGAACAACGGAACGGCTCCACCCTCGCACGTGGAAAAAACAATAAATCAATCAAACGAACTATTAGAGGTGCAACATGGCAGCGAGACAATGGACACCAGCACAACGGGCGCGGCAATCGGTAAAAATCCGGCAATGGCGACCATGGGAAAAGTCCACCGGCGCTAAGACCGACAAGGGTAAAGCCGCTAGTTCCATGAATGCCAACAAGCATGGATTACGGGGGCGTGAGTGGCTGGAACGGGTGCGTGATGTAAATGACTATATGCGCTGGTGCAAAGAGGTTGCTGACTAGAACTCAAGTTTTAGCCCATGATCTTTTTATTGATTTAGTATTTCTATGAGTTTTACTCGTTGCTGATCTGACATGTTTGCCACAAACACAAATTGTGTGATGCGTTCATCTTCAGAACTTGCCGCAAGATGTTCAAGCAGTTTTCCACGCTGGCTTTCTGAGAGACTATCAATCTCTTTGATGGCTTGCGAACGCTCCCGCTCAGTCAATCTCAGAAGTGAGTTTCTGATTGTTTCCAGCTTATGCAAACGCGCATCTTGCTGCTGCGGATTTGTCCGCTGCTGCTGCATGTTCATTTGTTGCTGTTGCATCTGAATTTGCTGTTGCTGCATTTGAATCTGTTGTTGTCGCAATATCATTTGTTGTTGCTGGGCGGCACGTTGATCCATAAGATCCAGCAAACTAGGGCCAACTTTCATATCAAATTGGCCTGCTAATAGTAGGCAACTGCCGCTACCTTGAGAGTGATAGCAGTCCGTGGCAGCAACAAAGGGTGAAAACAGCAATGCAGAAAATAATATCAATAACTTATACATCGCTTCACCCCAGGTTATATTTACGTGACATACTCAACCTTTCTCATCAAATATGCAATGATTGAGAATAACTTTTAAAGGGTGGATGCAATGAAACGAATAATGCTAATTGGTATAATGGTTGTCGGGTTCTTCGCATCTAACTTTGCAAGGGCCGATTGTGGTTGTGTCTGTATGAGTGGAGAAGTTCAAGCGGTTTGTAGTAACGCATTAGAAATACGGCCAATCTGTGCGCCAAGAGTTTGTCCCATTACACCGCCATCTATCGAGCCAATTCAGCAACCACGCGTGCCGCCGATTGGAACCTCCAATTGCACCCCGCAGCAGGTGTATAACGAATATTCACACATGTATGAATGGAAAGAAATTTGCTATTGAGTCCGCCGTTGTTAAGATTGAAGTTCAGATGCTATCTGCCAGATATCCAACTGAAAAATATGCGGATGGACGGGAAGATTGAAGCGTATCTGGTAGAATGCCTGCAAATTATGGTTATACAGTCTAGGGCAGCAAGCGTTTATATGGGGTAACTTTGGGGGTAACTCTAAAAAGTTGAAATCATAGAACGCCTACCCATGCGGGTTGTAGCCTCTAATTAAAGTGTACCTATCCCACCACTTTCCTCACCATGCAACCTGGCAGCAACGATCAATCCACCGAGACCACTGTCAGGTTGTGTGCTATCGTGTGTTTATGCTGAAGCATTTTTTATTTCTTTTCCTCATGTTGTTTGCCCTGGGTGCTCATGCTGGCAGGTTCATGCCGCAAAACGTGCAAGTCGGGCAGATCAACGGCCATAACTATCCGGAAGTGAAGATCGGTGGACAAGTCTACCGGTTGGCACCCGGCGCGCGCGTTTACGATACGTTCAACCGCACTATCATTCCCACCCAGCTGCCGCAAAGCGCCAAGGTGTTTTATCAGCTCGATTCGAGCGGATATCTGATCCAGATGTGGTTGCCTACTCCTGAAGAAGAAGCGGGGATGGGGCGTTAGGCTATATCCTCGTGGCAAAAAAGCTTTTTATTAAAACCTTCGGTTGCCAGATGAACGAGTATGACTCGGCGAAGATGGCTGACGTGCTCAATGCCTCTCAGGGCATGGAAATCACCCTGCGCGTCGAGGATGCCGACGTTATCCTGCTGAATACCTGCTCGGTGCGAGCGGGGGCGCAGGAGAAGGTTTTCCACCAACTTGGCCGGTGGCGTCCCCTGAAGCAGAACAATCCCGATTTGCTGATTGCCGTAGGCGGCTGCGTGGCGAGCCAGGAAGGCAGCGCCATCGTCGGCCGTGCGCCTTACGTGGATCTGGTGTTCGGCCCGCAGACTCTGCACCGCCTGCCGCAGATGATCGATGCCCGGCGCAAAAGCGGCCTGCCTCAGGTGGATATCTCTTTCCCTGAAATTGAAAAATTCGACCATATGCCAGCGGCCAAGGTGGATGGCGCGACTGCATTCGTCTCTGTGGTGGAGGGTTGCGGCAAATTCTGTACCTACTGCATCGTGCCCTATACGCGGGGCGACGAAGTGTCCCGCCCCTTCGACGACGTGATCGCCGAGGTGGTGCAGCTGGCCGAGCAGGGGGTAAAGGAAATCACCCTGCTCGGGCAGAACGTGAATGCTTACCGTGGCGCGATGCACGATGGAGAAACCGCCGATCTGGCCGACCTGTTGCATTACCTGGCCGAGGTGCCCGGCATCGAGCGCCTGCGCTTTACTACCTCTCACCCGGTTGAATTTTCCCAGCGCATGATCGATGTTTACGGCGAAGTGCCGAAGTTGGCCAGCGGCCTGCATTTGCCGGTTCAGAGCGGCTCGGACCGGATGCTGGCGGCGATGAAGCGTGGCTACACCGTGCTCGAATACAAGTCGCTGGTGCGCAAGTTGCGCGCAGTGCGGCCGGACCTTTCACTTTCCTCGGATTTTATCGTCGGGTTTCCCGGCGAAACCGATGCCGATTTCGAGGCGACCCTGAAGCTGATCGAGGATGTCGGCTTCGATATGGGCTACAGCTTCATTTTCAGTCCGCGCCCGGGCACGCCGGCGGCGGAGCTGGCCGACGACACGCCGTTCGAAGTGAAGCAGGAGCGGCTGCGGCAGCTGCAGAAAAAAATCGATGAGCAGGAACAGATCGTCAACCGGAAAATGGTCGGCACGGTGCAGCGCATCCTGGTGGAAGGCGTTTCCAGAAAAGACGCAACCGAACTGATGGGGCGCACCGACAACAACCGGGTGACCAATTTCAAGGCCAATTCGCGCCTCATCGGACAGTTCGTCAACGTTACCATTACCGCCGTTTCCCCCCATACTTTGCGCGGCGAAATCGTCGTACTCGAATAAGGCCGCTTCTGTGACTCCAATATCCCTCGATATTTCTTTCTCCCCTGCGGACAATACCCGCCTCGCCAACCTGTGCGGCGCGCTGGATGAAAATCTGAAGCAGATTTCCACCGCTCTGGACGTGACCATTTCCCGCCGTGGCGAGCATTTTTCCGTGCATGGAGAGCAGCGTCAGGCGCGTCTGGCCGTGGAGGCGCTGAAGAATTTCTACGAACGCTCCCGTAATCACCTTTCTGTCGAGGACGTTCAACTCGGCCTGATCGAGGTGTCGAACGCGAGCCACGCCGAACAGGAAGGCGTCGCCATGCCGGTGCTGATGACGCGCAAAAGCGACCTGCACGGCCGCACCCCGCGCCAGAATGTTTATCTGTGCAAGATCCAGGAGCACGACATCACCTTCGGCATCGGCCCGGCCGGCACCGGCAAGACTTATCTTGCCGTAGCCAGCGCGGTGGACGCTCTCGAGCGCGATCTGGTGAAGCGCATCGTGCTGGTGCGCCCGGCGGTGGAGGCGGGCGAACGGCTCGGCTTCCTGCCCGGCGATCTGGCTCAGAAGGTGGACCCCTATCTGCGCCCCCTGTATGACGCGCTCTACGACCTGATGGGTTTCGATAAAGTGACCAAGTTGTTCGAGCGTGGCGCGATCGAGATTGCCCCGCTGGCCTACATGCGCGGCCGCACCCTGAACCATTCCTTCATTATTCTCGACGAAGCGCAGAACACCACGCCGGAACAGATGATGATGTTCCTCACCCGCATCGGCTTCGGCGCCAAGGCCGTGATTACCGGCGACGTGACCCAGGTGGATCTGGCGCGCGGTCAGAAGAGCGGCCTGGTGGATGCTCA
>JAHJJI010000010.1 GCA_018823025.1 Gammaproteobacteria bacterium
CGCACTGGTTTTAACGGTTGGTCTGGCTCATGCGGGCGAGATTGTCGTGGTCAGTATCGAGAAAATGAAGTTCGAGCCGCAGCAGATCAAAATCAAGCCAGGCACCACGGTCAAGTGGGTCAACAACGAAAAGCGCAATAACCATTCTATCTTTTTTGAAAAAGAGGGTTTTCCCGAATCGGACCGTTTGTTTCCGGAAGAATCCTGGCAGCGCATTTTTGATAAGCCCGGTATTTACCCATACCTGTGTGGTCCTCACCGTGAAATGACCGGAGTAGTGGAAGTTGCCGAATAGATTTTCCTGGATTTGCTGGGTCAGCACGTTACTGCTCTCAGGGGCTTTCCCTGGCATGGTCTTTGCCGATTTGCCTTCTCCCGCGCGCCAAACGGAATTGCTCAATCTAGTGCGCCAGGACTGCGGCTCCTGCCACGGGCTGCGGCTTGAGGGCGGACTCGGTCTGCCTCTTACCCCGCAAGCGCTAAAGGAAAAATCTCCAGAGGCGCTCAAGCAAACCATTCTGTACGGGCGTGGCGGTACTCCGATGCCACCGTGGAACCCTTTCCTGACCGATTCCGAGGCTGGCTGGATCGTTGAAACCCTGCTGAAAGGACTGCCCTGATATGCACAAGCTGACTGCGATTCCCTTTTTTCTTCTATTAATATTCCTGCAAGGCTGTGCTTCCACACCCTTGCGCGGCACCGGAGATCTTGGTGTCGTGATCGAGCGCGCCGCGGGCAGTATTCAGGTGGTGGAAACCACTGGTCGCACTCGGCTGGGGAAAATTGACGGACTGGGGGACTTGTCTCACGCCTCGGTCAATTATTCCCGCGATGAGCGCTATGCCTATGTTTTTGGCCGCGATGGCGGCCTGACCAAGATCGATTTGCTCGAAATGCGCATCGTCAAGCGTGTGATGCAATCAGGCAACAGCATCGGTGGCGCCATTTCACAGGACGGCAAGCTGGTTGCGGTGGCCAACTACACCCCCGGCGGCGTGAAGGTATTTGATGCCGTTACGCTCGAGCTGGTGGCCGATATCCCCGCGCTGGATGATAACGGCAAGCCATCCAAGGTGATTGGGCTGGTGGATGCGCCAGGCAACCGTTTCGTGTTCAGCCTGTTTGAAGCCGGTGAAATCTGGCTGGCCGATCTGCGTCTGCCGACCAAGCCCGCGTTGACCAAATTCAAAAATGTCGGCAAGGAACCTTATGATGCGATGATAACCGCCGATGGTCGCTATTATCTGGCCGGGCTGTTCGGCGAGGACGGGTTGGCGCTGCTGGATTTATGGGATCTGAAGGCTGGTGTGAAGCGGGTGCTGAACGGCTACGGCAAGGGTGAGCAGAAGCTGCCGGTGTACAAGATGCCGCATTTGGAGGGCTGGGCGGCTACCGGGAACGAATTGTTGGTGCCGGCAGTGGGACGTCATGAGGTGCTGGTCGTCGATCAGGGCAGCTGGAAAGAAGTGGGTCGTATTTCTGTTCATGGCCAACCGGTGTTCGTGGTGGCTCGGCCTGACAATCGACAGGTATGGGTAAATTATGCATTTCCTCACAATGAGGTGGTCCAGGTTATCGACGTGCCAAGCCGCACTATAGTGAAAACGTTGCAGCCAGGAAAAGGGGTGCTGCACATGGAGTTCACGCCCAGAGGAGAGCAGATATGGATTTCGGTGCGCGACGAAGACCGGGTGGAAATTTACGACACTGAAACGTTCGAAAAGGTGGGTGAATTGCCTGTGGATAAACCTAGCGGCATTTTCTTTACGCCACGAGCTCATCGGACAGGATTGTGATAGCAGAAAATGATCGGTAACTTGACTTAGAGCAAGGTTCGCACCGAACGGCTGATGCAAACTACGTCTACCAATGTGGACTGTAAAACCCAAATGACTGATCTCGAGCTCCATCTTCTCAATGATTATCAGCGCGATTTTCCGCTGGTGCCGGCGCCCTTTGGCGTGATTGCTGGACGTCTGGGGGTGAGCGAAGCCCTGGTGCTGGAAACGCTTGCGCAGCTTCAGGCGCGCGGTGCGGTAAGCAGGGTCGGGGCGGTATTCCGGCCGCACAGCATAGGCGCCAGCTCCCTTGCCGCAATCGCGGTTCCCGCAGGCGAGATCGAAGAGGCGGCGCGGCTGATCAGCAGCTACGCCGAAGTAAATCATAATTACGAACGCGAGCATCATTACAACCTGTGGTTTGTCGTTGCCGCCGCCGATGAGGCGCGGGTTCGCGAAGTATTGGCCGAGATCGAGCATCGTACCGGCTGCCCAGTGCTGCATTTGCCGATGATTGAGGACTACCATATCGATCTGGGTTTCGATCTGGTGCAACCTCATCAGGGGCGGCGCACAGGAAGCCGTCGCACGCCGAGCAGGGATATGTTGCGGCATACGGTTGCTACAGCGGTACCACAGCCGTCTGAAACCGCTCTGATTGGGGCGGTTCAGCAGGGATTGCCGCTGGTGCCGCGCCCCTTTGCCAAGATAGGTGAGAGTATCGGCCTTTCTGAAAGCGAAGTGATAGCCGGCCTGGCACAGCTTCATGAGCAGGGCGTCATCAAGCGCATAGGGGTGGTGGTGCGTCACCACGAACTTGGCTATCGTGCCAATGCAATGGTGGTATGGGACATCACGGATGACTTGGTTAGCGCACTGGGACATTGCATCGGCAAATTCGATTTCGTCACCCTGTGCTACCAGCGGCCACGGCGCCTGCCTGCCTGGCGCTATAACCTGTTCTGCATGATCCATGGCCGGGACCGTGACGAAGTGTTGAGCCTGGTCGCTCAACTGGAGGAGCAATGCGGCCTCCATGACGTTCCCCACGAAGTGTTGTTCAGTCAGCGTCGTTTCAAGCAGTGTGGTGCCCGCTATGTGGTCAACGGACAGGAAACGGCCTACCCTGCCCAGCTCAGTGCGGCCAGCGGGGGTTGAGTTTTTCGATGGACGAGCTGGATCGGGCGATTATCAACGACTTGCAGGGCGGATTCCCGATCAGCGAACACCCCTTTGCCGAAGTCGCGGCGAGGTTCAATATTGCCGAACAGGAACTAATCGCACGCATAGCCAGTCTTCTGGAAAATAAGGTTTTATCCCGCTTTGGCCCGATGTACCATGCCGAGCGCATGGGCGGAAGCCTGAGCCTGGCGGCGATGAAAATTCCTGCTGAAGACTTTGAACGAGTGGTGGGAATCGTCAACGCGATGCCGGAGGTAGCGCACAATTACGCACGCGACCACATTCTCAGTATGTGGTTCGTGCTTGCCACCGAGACATCGCAGGCTCATGCGGAGGCATTGAAAAAAATTGAGCGAGAAACCGGCTATGCTGTCTACGATATGCCGAAGATCAAGGAGTATTTTGTTGGATTGCAGCTTAAGGCATGAGCCCGGAATCCCCGATCGACGAGATTGATCGGCAGATCATTCTTGCTACTCAGTCCGGCCTGCCTCTTGAACCGCAGCCTTACCATGCGGTTGCCCGGCTGGTGGGCGTTTCCCCTGAAGAGGTGATGGCTCGTATGCGCCGCATGCTCGAAACTGGCATGATCCGCCGCATCGGGGCTGTGCCTAATCATTACGCTTTGGGTTACAAGGCGAACGGCATGACAGTTTGGGATGTGCCGGATGAGAAGGTGGATGAGCTCGGAGCTCGCGTCGGGGCGCTGGATTTCGTCAGCCATTGTTATCAGCGGCCACGCCACTTGCCGGAGTGGCCCTACAATTTTTTTGCCATGGTACATGGCCACGACAAACCCGAAGTGGAGGCGCAAGTATGTCAAATCGCCTCACTCCTGGGAGAGGCCGATCGTGGCCATGAGATTCTTTACAGTACGCGCATCCTGAAAAAAACCGGGTTGCGCATCGGGGGTTGACCATGTTTCGTATTTCCCAATTCATGCAGGAAATAGCTCACCCCACCCCGCTCGGGCCCAAGCGCAACCCGCCCGGACCGGTGGTGATCTGGAATTTGATTCGACGCTGCAACCTCACCTGCAAGCACTGCTACTCGATTTCGGCGGACAAGGATTTTCCCGGTGAGTTGTCCACCGCCGCCGTTTACACCGTGATGGATGACCTCAAGCGCTTTCGTGTGCCGGTGCTGATCCTGTCCGGCGGCGAGCCTCTGCTGCGGCCTGATATTTTCGATATTGCCCACCGTGCCAAGGCGATGGGTTTTTATGTTGGTCTGTCGAGCAATGGAACCCTGATCGACGAAAGCAATATCGACCGTATTGCCGAAGTCGGATTCGATTACGTCGGTGTCAGCCTGGATGGCATTCAGGAAACTCACGACAAGTTTCGCCGCATGGAAGGGGCCTACGATGCATCCATGCATGGAATTCGCCTGTGCAAGACGCGCGGCATCAAGGTGGGCATCCGTTTTACCCTGACCCAGGATAATGCGCACGATTTGCCGGGCCTGCTGCGATTGATGGAAGAAGAAGATCTGGACAAGTTTTACCTGTCGCACCTCAACTATGCCGGCCGAGGCAACACGAATCGCAAGCATGACGTATTCCATCAAGCTACTCGATCGGCGATGGATCTGTTGTTCGACACCTGCTGGCGCTATCAGCAGGAGGGCCGGCACAAGGAGTTCGTTACCGGCAACAATGACGCCGACGGGGCTTATCTGCTGTTCTGGGTGCGTCATCATTTTCCTCACCTTGAAGACCATATTCGAGCCAAACTGGTGCAGTGGGGGGGTAATTCGTCCGGGGTGAATGTCGCCAATATCGACAATCTCGGTAATGTCCACCCCGACACCATGTGGTGGAACTACAACCTCGGCAATGTGCTTGAAAGGCCGTTCTCGGAAATCTGGATGGATACTTCCGATCCGATCATGGCTGGCTTGAAGGCTCACCCTCGCAATGTCGGCGGACGCTGTGGCGAGTGTAAGCACTTCGACATCTGCGGCGGCAATACCCGGGTGCGCGCCTGGCAGGTGAGCGGTGACCCGTGGGCGGAAGATCCGGCCTGCTATCTTGATGACGAGGAAATCGGCCTCAGTGAAGGATGTCTGGTAAATGAATAAGCCCCTGATTTACCGCTTCGTGGTTAAAGTTTTTCTCTTGCTATCGACATTTCTTCCAGTCGTAGTCCAGGCTGCGCCCAACGTGCAGAAAATTTACGGTGAGCATTGTGTTTCTTGCCACGGCAGTGATCGGCTGGGGGGCATCGGACCAGCATTGCTGCCGGAAAATCTGGCGCGACTGCGCCGCCCGGAGGCTTTCAAGACCATCGCAGAGGGACGCAATGCCTCGCAGATGCTGGGTTTCGCCGACAAACTCGCCAAGGACGAAATTCAGGCGCTGGTGGAATTCGTCTACCAGCCGTTAGCCAAGGCGCCGGTGTGGGGTGTAGACGAGATCATCGCCTCGCACCTCCAGCATGAGCCTTCCGGGAGCCTGCCAGGAAAACCCTTGTTTGAGGCAGACCCGCTAAATTTGTTCGTAGTGGTGGAAGTGGGCGATCACCACGCTACCATCCTGGATGGTGACAAGTTTGAGCCGATCTATCGTTTCCAGACCCGCTTTGCCTTGCATGGTGGTCCGAAGTTCAGCCCGGATGGGCGCTTCGTTTATTTTGCCTCGCGTGATGGCTGGATCAGCAAGTTCGACATCTACAATCTGAAAATGGTGGCGGAAGTGCGCGCCGGCATCAATACCCGCAACCTTGCCGTATCCGGTGACGGCAAGACGGTGCTGGTGGGTAATTACCTGCCGCATTCCCTAGTGTTGCTGGATGCTGAGGATCTGACGCTAATCAAGGTGATTCCTGCCCTGGATAAAGACGGCAAAAGCTCGCGTATTTCTGCGGTATACCAGGCCGAGCCGCGAGGCAGCTTTGTCGCCGCCCTCAAGGATGTCAAAGAAGTATGGGAGATTTCCTATACGGCCAAGAATTTTCCGATACGTCGCATTCAGGTGGAGGATTACCTGGACGACTTCTTTTTCGACCAGTCTTATCGTCACCTGATCGGTGCGACGCGCGGCGGGCAGAAAGGGCAAGTGATCGATCTCGACTCCGGCCGGAAGGCGGCGGAGATTGATTTGCCGGGCATGCCGCACCTGGGCTCAGGCATAACCTGGGAATACCAGGGCAGGCCGGTGATGGCCACGCCCAACCTGAAGGAGTCATTGGTGAGTGTGATCGACATGAACACTTGGCAGACCGTGAAGCAGATCAAGACGCTGGGGCCGGGCTTCTTCATGCGCAGTCACGAAAATACACCCTACGCCTGGACCGACGGCTTTAACAGTAGCAATCCTGCGAGCCGGGATGCCATGCACATCATCGATAAGCGCACTCTGGAAGTGGCTCAGATTCTTCGCCCGGCACCGGGAAAAACTGCAGCGCACGTCGAGTTTACGCGGGATGGAAAATACGCGTTGGTGAGCATCTGGGAAAACGATGGAGCACTAGTGATCTACGATGCAGCCACTCTCAGGGAGATCAAGCGGTTGCCGATGAACAAGCCGTCCGGCAAATATAACGTCTACAACAAGATCACCCGCTCGGAGGGGACCAGCCATTAGCTACTGCTGCTGGCCGTAATCGCGCAGTTTTTTCATATCGAGGATGGCGACACCCTTGCCCTTGACGCTGATCAACCCGGCAGCGGAAAGTTCGTGCAGAACGCGGGAAAAGGTTTCCGGCGAAATGTTGAGGCGCGATGCGATCACTGTTTTGCTGGCGGTCAGATTGATGTGAAGATCATTACAGCTATCGACATTGTCGCAGTCATGTTGCAACAGGTAGCCGATTACCCGCTGGGTGCAGGAGCGCAAGCTGTAGCCTTCAACGTCGCCGATCAGACTGTGCAGTCTGCTACTTAGCCCGGCCAACATCTTGCGGCAGAAGATCGGGTCGCGTTCGATCCCATCGAATACGGCTGTTCTGGAAATATGCAGCAGAAGTGAGTCGGCGAGCGCTTGGGCGTAGACGGGATATGGCATGCCCATGAACATCACCGCTTCCCCGAAGGTTTTGCCGGGGCCAACCAGGTGCACTACCTTTTCCACGCCCTGCGGCGACGAGAACGCCAGTTTCAACTGGCCGTGCACCACGACGTAAAAGCCGTGTGACGGATCGCCCCTTTGAAATACTATTTCCCCGCGCGTAGCGTGCAATTCCCGGGTGTTTTTCGCGATCCGGTCGATTTCTTCCGGTTCCATTTGCTTGAACAGGGGGAGATTGGCCAGGATTGCATGAACCTTGGTGCTCAAATCATTTCCTCTCGGGAGTTGGTCGGTTTTGTTATAGGGTAAGCAGCAGAAAATACTACCGATTTACATTGGGGAATGCAATTTTATGCTGTCTACGCACTCATAAAATTTAATTTGAAAACATCTCGAGATATTCGAGATATTTGATCTATGTCAAGGCTAGGCTAATCGTTTCCGCGCAATCTTATTCCCACGATATTGAAGTGGGAATGCGCTCTGTGACAAACGGCATTAGCCGCGCTCAATTTATCCGCGGGAATTTCAGAGGGTCTAAGCAAGTAATTCGTCCACCCTGGGCGATGGCCGAACTGGATTTTGTGGAGGCATGCACCCGGTGTGGTGATTGCGTCGGCGCTTGCCCCGAGAAAATCCTGGAAACGGGTCGGGGCGGTTTCCCGCAAGTGAATTTTTCCAAAGGCGAGTGCACGTTTTGTGGTGACTGCGCAGGAAAGTGCAAAAGCGAGGCATTGAACAAGCGGGTTGACGATGCGCCCTGGTCATTGAAGGCCGTCGTCGCTCCATCCTGCTTGGCCCTGAAGCAGGTGGTGTGCCGTACTTGCGGCGAAGCCTGCCCGATTGGTGCTATTCGCTTCAGAATTTCTGTCGGTGCGGTTTCCCGGCCGGAAGTCGATCCCCTGGCCTGCACCGGTTGTGGTGCGTGTTATGGGCCATGCCCGGTTTCCGCAATAACGATCGGCGAGATGCTCGCGGAAGTGGTTGCTTGAAAGATTTTGAGAAACGATGATTTTTTCTAGGAGGCCTGAAATGAAGTTGACGCGACGGGAATTTATCAAGACCAGTGCGGTGGCCGCTACGGCTGTTGCGGCTGGGGTGACGGTGCCGGGCGTGCAAGAAGCGCTGGCGGCAGCCGGTGGCGATGCTGGTGTCAATTGGGATAAAGGTGTCTGCCGCTTCTGCGGCACCGGATGCGGTGTGCTGATCGGCACCAAGGACGGTCGCGTGGTGGCGACCCAGGGCGACCCCGATGCGCCAGTGAACAAGGGCCTCAACTGTATCAAGGGCTATTTCCTGTCGAAGATCATGTACGGCAAGGATCGCCTGACTACGCCACTGCTGCGCATGAAGGACGGCAAGTACGACAAGAACGGCGAATTCACCACGATCAGCTGGGACAAGGCTTTCGACGTCATGGAAGAGAAGTGCAAGGCTACCCTTAAAGCCAAGGGTCCGAAAGCGATCGGCATGTTCGGCTCGGGCCAGTGGACAGTCTGGGAAGGCTATGCTGCCGCCAAGCTGTTCAAGGCCGGCTTCCGTTCCAACAACCTCGATCCCAACGCGCGCCATTGCATGGCCTCCGCTGTGGCCGGCTTCATGCGCACATTCGGCATCGATGAGCCGATGGGCTGCTACGATGACGCCGAGCACGCTGACGCCTTCGTGCTGTGGGGCTCCAACATGGCCGAGATGCACCCGATTCTGTGGTCGCGCATCACCGACCGCCGACTCACGGGAAAAGATGTCAAGGTGCATGTGTTGTCCACTTTCACGCATCGCTCTTGCGAACTGGCAGACAACGAGCTGATTTTCACGCCACAGACCGATCTGGCGATTCTCAATTACATCTGCAACTACATCATCCAGAACAAGGCGGTGAATGAGGATTTCGTCAAGCGTAACGTTAACTTCAAGCGCGGTGTGACCGATATCGGTTATGGCCTGCGTCCCAACCATCCACTCGAGCAGGTGGCCGGCAACAACGGTTACCCGGGCGCTGACGGCAAACCCAAGGGCAATCCGAATAATTCCAGTCCGATGACCTTTGACGAATTCAAACAGTTCGTCTCCGAGTACAACGTGGATTACACCTCGAAGCTGTCCGGCGTGCCCAAGGACAAGCTCGAGGCACTGGCCAAGGCCTACGCCGATCCCAAGACCAAGGTGGTATCGTACTGGACCATGGGCTTCAACCAGCATACCCGCGGCACGTGGGTCAACAACATGATTTACAACGTGCACCTTCTGGTGGGCAAGATATCCGAGCCCGGCAACGGGCCGTTCTCGCTCACCGGCCAACCTTCTGCTTGCGGCACGGCTCGCGAGGTAGGTACTTTTGCGCATCGTCTGCCCGCCGATATGGTGGTGATGAATCCGAAGCATCGTGAAATTTCCGAGAAACTATGGAAGCTGCCTGCCGGCACCATTCCCGACTGGATCGGTTCCCATGCCGTCAAACAAAGCCGCGATCTCAAGGACGGCAATATCAATTTTTACTGGACTTCCACCACCAACAACATGCAGGCGGGACCCAACGTCAACGATGAAATCTACCCCGGCTGGCGCAACCCGGCCAACTTCATTGTGGTTTCCGACTGCTACCCGACTCAGTCTGCCTTGGCGGCCGACCTGATTCTGCCATCCGCGATGTGGATGGAGAAGGAAGGCGCCTACGGCAACGCCGAGCGCCGCACCCAGTTCTGGCGCCAGCAGGTCAAGCCGCAGGGAGATTCACGTTCTGATCTGTGGCAGTACGTCGAGTTTTCCAAGCGCTTCAAGGTTGAGGAGGTGTGGCCGAAGGAGCTGCTCGACAAGGCGCCGGAATTCCGCGGCAAGACCCTGTACGATGTGCTCTACGCCAATGGCCAGGTTAACAAGTTTCCCCTGTCGGATATCCAGAAGGGTTATCCCAACAGCGATTCCGAGATGGCTGGTTTTTATCTGCAAAAAGGCCTGTTCGAGGAGTATGCAACTTTCGGTCGCGGCCACGCCCACGATCTGGCTGACTTCGAGGTGTACCACAAATCGCGCGGCCTGCGCTGGCCGGTGGTGGATAACAAGGAAACCCTGTGGCGCTTCCGCGAGGGATATGACCCTTACGTGAAGAAGGGCGAGGGTGTTAAGTTCTACGGCCATGCTGACGGCAAGGCGGTAATTTTTGCCCTGCCCTACCAGCCGGCGGCCGAGCAGCCGGACAAGGAATACGACCTGTGGCTTTCCACCGGCCGTGTGCTGGAACACTGGCATACCGGGACGATGACGCGGCGCGTGCCGGAGCTGTATAAGGCCGTGCCGGACGCGCTGGTGTACATGCACCCGGATGATGCCAAGAAGCGCGGCCTCAAGCGGGGCGACGCGGTGAAACTGGTGACCCGCCGCGGCGAGGTGCTGACCCGGGTGGAGACCCGCGGCCGTAACAAGATGCCGGTCGGGATGGTATTTATTCCCTTCTTCGATGAGCACCGCATGGTTAACAAACTCACGCTGGATGCGACTTGTCCTATTTCCAAGGAAACCGATTTCAAAAAGTGTGCGGTTAAGGTGGTGAAGGTTTAAGGCCAGTCTAACTATTGACTTGATGGAGGATTAAATGAAGATTCATTATTCGTTGACTGCGACCATGCTTGCCGTGGCTGCTGTTCTGTTCGTGGCCTCCTGCGCCGGTACCCCGGAAGTAAAGGTCGATGTGCATGGGTTGCGTCCAAATCAGCTGACTGAGCAGGATTTGGTGCCGGCCATGACGGAATATATTGGTAAGACGCCGGGTGATCAGGAAAAGCTTGTGCGCAGTTTCGAGCAGCAGCCGCCACTGGTCCCGCACAAGGTCGATGGCTACCGTATTGACTTGAAGGTCAATCGCTGTTTGGAGTGCCACGAGAAGCCGTTCTACAAGGAAGAAAAGGCGCCCAAGATCGGCGACAGCCACTACAAGGATCGTGAAGGCAAGGTGCTGGATAAAATCTCGATGGGGCGCTACAACTGTAATCAGTGCCATGTTCCGCAGGCCAATGCGCAGCCGCTGGTGAGCAACACTTTCCAGCCAATAAAAACCGGGAATTGACGCGTAATCTGGTGTGGTGCTTCACATTTAACGAAGCATGCTATAAATAAACAGCACCCCCCTCCCCTCCGGGGAGGGGTTTCTTCTCTTAAGTTCCAATACAGAATGAAGCACTATTAGATTGCCCGATTTGATAAATTCATTTTTTCCGGATGGGTTTGAAAATAAGTACTGGGTTGGGTGGATGTGCTTAAGATATTTATGACGCCATGAGCAGACATGACACCCTGACATGTCACGATGACATAATGACATGTCAGGGTGTCAGAGGTTTTGGGTGGATCCCTCGGGATTCTGATTTAAATCAGAGTGATGGATATTGGCACGTTAATTGCTAAAATCTTTGGTTAGGTTAAGCTCATTTAAGCGCGTAATTTACGTAGCAAGATGTTGTAAACCAGAAGTGGCAGGGAAGTTCTGAAATTCTGTGTAAGGCGCCGCAGGTGCGGTTAGTGATGATGGAAATAAATAACCTAATAAATGGAGGAGCAATGGAACGCAAACTGATCAAATTTGTTTTGCTTGCGGGAGGGCTTGCTGTTAGCTCGTCGCTATGGGCAGCCCCGTCCACCCCCGCAATGCTGTCTAACACCTGTTCTGCTTGTCATGGACAATTTGGCCAGGCTATTGGCCCCAGTATTCCAACGCTGGCGGGACAGCCGGCGGCATTTATTGCGGACACGATGAAGCAGTTCAAGTCCGGTGAGCGCCCGGGCACCGTCATGGGGCGCGTGGCCAAGGCCTACACTGACGATGATTTCAACGCCATGGGTGAGTTCTTCAGCCAGAAGAAGTTCGTGCGCTATCCGCAGAAGGTGGATGCCGCCAAGGTGGCGAAGGGCAAACAGTTGCATGAGGAGAACTGCAAGAAATGCCACCAGGAGGGCGGGCGTGAGTCCGAGGATGGAGGCGTGATTGCTGGTCAATGGAGCGAGTATCTGCACATTACCATGGATGATTTTGCTTCGAAGAAGCGTGCGATGCCGAAGAAGATGGCGGAAAAATTCGAGGGCCTGAGCAAGGATGATCGCGACGCCCTAGTAAACTTCTACGCCAGCCAGCAATAATTCAGGAGGAAAGAGAATATGTCGAATATGGACCGCAGGAGTTTTATCAAGCTGCTGGGCGCAGCGACTGGCGTGGGCTTGGCGGGTGCCCCCTTCGTTACTTCGGCCGCTGAAATGCTGCCGAAAAAAGGGCGACGCGTAGTGGTGATCGGTGGTGGCTATGGCGGCTCGATTGTTGCCAAATATATCCGCATCAGTGATCCCTCCATCGAAGTGGTGATGATCGAGCGCGACAAGAAGTTTGTGTCCTGCCCGTTCAGTAACACCATTATCGGTGGGTTCCGCGATATCAAGGACAATACCATTACCTATGAAAAGTTGGCTGTTAACAACGGCATCAAGGTCGTTTACGATGATGTCACTGCTGTCGACACCTCGGCCAAGAAAGTCGTGGTATCGGGTGGCACCATCAGCTACGATCGTCTGGTTCTCTCGCCCGGCATCGACTTCCGTTTTGAAGAGATCGAGGGTTACGACCCGGTGGCTACTCCCAAAGTGATCCCCCATGCCTGGAAAGCCGGCGAGCAGACGCTGTTGCTGCGCAAGCAACTGGTAGACCTGCCCAAGGGCGGTACGGTGGTGATGTCAGTCCCCGTTACTCCGTTCCGTTGTCCGCCTGGACCATACGAGCGGGTCAGCATGATGGCCTGGCACCTGAAAAACCACAATCCGACCGCCAAGATCATCGTGCTTGATGCCAATCCGGACATCGTGTCCAAAGGCAAGCTGTTCAAGCAAGCCTGGGCCAAGCACTATGAGGGTATGATCGACTACCGGCCAGGTAACAAGGTTACCAAGGTTGATGCCAAGAAGCGTAGCGTCGACACCGGGGTGGAGGAAATCAAGGGTGACCTGGTCAACCTGGTGCCGCCTCAGAAGGCCGGTCTGATCGCTCACAAGGCCGGCGTGGTGGGCGAGGACAAGAAATGGTGTCCAGTTGATCAGATGACCTTCGAATCAACCATCGCCAAGGACGTGCACATCATCGGAGACGCATGCATTGCAGGCGCCATGCCGAAGTCCGGCTACTCGGCCAATTCCCAAGCCAAGGTGTGTGCGATGAATATCGTGCAACTGATGAATAGTCAGGAACTGATCGATCCATCCCATACCAACGTATGCTACAGCTACGTTACCGAGAAAGAGGCAATTTCGGTTGCGGCTGTGTACAAGGTGGCGGAAGGCAAGACCATTGCCGTGGCGAATTCCGGCGGCGTTTCGCCGGACTTGTCGGAGCTCGAGGCGGTTTACGCTCGTAGTTGGATCAAGAACATCTTGCATGAGATGTCTTCCTGATCTGCACTGCAGCAAAATGCAAAAAGCCCCGCTTGCGGGGCTTTTTGCTTATATGGATACCGTGCTTCAGGTGTGTCGCACGGAGAAGGTCTTGAACATCGCGCCGATGCGGCTGCATAACGCAGCGTCCAGAAGTTCCTGGGCTGGATAGGCGCTGACCGCTTCGTCGGTGCAACCTTGGGGACGGAACTCTTGCAGCACATAGTGCTGCACTCCCAGTGTGCTCAATTCCTCTGCCAGTCTTAGCAGCGAATCGGTCGTGTGATATAGCGGATGCACGGTGGTGCGGAATTCATGCGAAACGCCACTTTCCAGCAGCAGCTCAGCGCTTTTCCATGCTTTCGCGCCGCTACCCGGCGTGGCGGTGACCCTGGCGTAATCATCGGTGGTGGCCTTGATATCCATTCCGACCCAATCCAGCACAGGAAGAAGTTCCTTCAGTCGGGATGGATAAGTGCCGCCGGTATGCAGCCCGATTTTGAAACCGAGGTCGCGGACTTCGCTGATGGCGGACTGGAGGTCATCCTGCAGAGTAGGTTCGCCACCGCTGAAAACCACCGCGTCCAGCAGGCCTTGGCGGCGGCGAAGAAAAGCCATGACCGCCGACCAATCGAGTTGAGCGTTATCGCGAGGAATTAGATGGGGATTGTGGCAATAGCCGCAACGCCAGGGGCAGCCCTGGCAAAATACCACTGCCGCCAGGCAGCCGGGGTAATCAGTGCTGGTCAGCGGGGTCAGGCCGCCAATTTGCATACGATCATTCATTCTCTGGGGGTGCGGATAGTAAGTCGGAGTGCCACTGGTGGTGAAGATAGTTATGATGAGCCATGAGCAGCGAAGATTGCAAGAGCATTTAACCGCTTTTGCAATCTTCGGACATGACGAAACTAAGCCGCTAGCTTGGTGCGGCATTCCTGGAAGAATTTGCGTTCATAATGCTCGCCTTTTTTGCCGACGTTGAACGAAGTCACTGGTCGGTGGTAGCCCATCACGCGGGTCCACACTTCACAGAGTTGGCGTTCATTGTCGGCCAAAATAATTTCATCGTTATTGAGGTTGGTCTGGTTGGACAGGTCGGTCATAGTGATCTCCTTTAATTATGTTATAGGTGGTTGGTCAGGCTGCGGCCAATTTTTTGTTGCGTTTCTCAGCCAGGAGTTCCTGGTCGCACTTCGGGCAAAATTTGTGCTCGCCGTCGATATAGCCGTGCGTCGGGCAGATCGAGAACGTCGGCGTAATCGTGATATACGGCTGACCAAATTTTTCCAGGGCACGGCGCACCAGGGTTTTGCAAGCTTCCGCACTGGTGATGCGCTCGGTCATATAGAGATGCAATACGGTGCCGCCGGTATACTTTTTCTGTAGTACCTCCTGCCGTTCCAGCGCCTCGAACGGATCATCGGTGAAGCCCACCGGCAGTTGCGAGGAGTTGGTGTAGTACGGTGTTTCCTTGGCGCCGGCCTGGATGATGTCAGCGAAGCGTTTGCGGTCTTCCCTGGCGAAGCGATAAGTCGTGCCTTCGGCCGGTGTTGCTTCCAGGTTGTACATGTGACCGGTCTCTTCCTGGAATGCGAGCATCCTGGCGCGTACGTGATCGAGCAGGCGCACTGCGAAAGCGTGACCCCAATCGGTCGTGATGTCGTGCTCGTCGTGGCTGAAGTTGCGGATCATCTCGTTGATGCCGTTGACTCCCAAGGTGGAGAAATGGTTACGCAACGTGCCGAGATAGCGCTTGGTGTAGGGGAACAGGCCAGCATCCATGTGGCGCTGGATCACCTTGCGCTTGATCTCCAGGCTGTTCTTGCCGATTTCCATCAGCTCGTCGAGGCGGTTTAACAATGCCGCTTCGTTGTTCTGGTAGAGATAGCCCAGGCGGGCGCAGTTGATGGTGACCACGCCGATAGAACCGGTCTGTTCGGCGCTGCCGAAAAGACCGTTACCGCGCTTCAGGAGCTCGCGCAGGTCGAGTTGCAGGCGGCAGCACATCGAGCGCACCATGTTCGGCTTGAGTTCGGAATTGATGAAATTCTGGAAGTAGGGCAGGCCGTACTTGGCGGTCATCTCGAACAGCAGGGTAGCGTTTTCGCTTTCCCATGGGAAGTCCGGTGTCATGTTGTAAGTCGGGATGGGGAAGGTGAACACTCGCCCTTTGGCGTCGCCAGTCGTCATTACCTCGATGTAGGCACGGTTGATCATGTCCATCTCGACCTGAAGGTCGCCATAGCTGAACGGCATTTCCATGCCGCCGACGATGGGGATCTGCTCGCGCAGGTCTTCCGGGCATACCCAGTCGAAGGTCAGGTTGGTGAACGGCGTCTGGGTGCCCCAGCGCGACGGCACGTTGAGATTGTAGATCAGCTCCTGGATGTACTGCTTGACGCAGGAGTAGGGCAAATTGTCATTGCGGATAAACGGCGCCATGTAGGTGTCGAAGGAGGAGAACGCCTGCGCGCCGGCCCACTCGTTCTGCAGGGTGCCGAGGAAGTTGACGATCTGGCCGACGGCGGAAGACATGTGCTTGGGCGGGCCAGCTTCGACCTTGCCGGGAACGCCGTTGAGGCCTTCGTGCAGCAGGGTGCGCAGCGACCAGCCGGCGCAGTAGCCGGCCAGCATGTCGAGATCGTGCACGTGGATGTCGCCCTCGCGGTGCGCCACGCCGACTTCCGGCGGGTAGACATGGTTGAGCCAGTAATTCGCTACTACCTTGCCGGACACATTGAGGATCAGTCCACCCAGGCTGTAACCCTGGTTGGCGTTAGCGTTGACGCGCCAGTCCATCTGGTCGAGGTATTCGTTGATCGAGCTTTCCACGTCCACTACCGTTTTACGGTCCAGGCGCAGCTTGGTGTGCTGTTCGCGGTAGACGATGTAGGCGCGGGCGGTCTTGAGGTGGTTGGCGGTGATCAGCACCTGCTCGACGGCATCCTGGACTTTCTCGATGTGGGGTGGTTCGGCACGGAATTTGTGAATCAGAACCTTGACCACCTGGGCGGTAAGCAGGAATGCTTCGTTGGCGTCGAAATCACCGGTAGCGGCGCCGGCCCGCTGGATAGCGGAGCGGATTTTTTCAGAGTCGAACGGAGCTAATGTTCCGTCGCGCTTGAGGACGCCCTTGGGAAGTGAAACCAGATTGATACTGCCACTTTCTAGTTGATTGTCTGCCATTGTTGCCTCCTGACTTGTTATTGTGAATTTGGCCTTTGCTCTACGCGCCGGAAAGCGTAAAGGTTTGGTTGACAAATATCATAAACCACAAGATGTTGTGAGTTTTGATAAAATTTACTCACTATCTTGTGGTGTGTCAAGAGGAGATGCGGAGTTTGTTATCCCGAAATAGATGACAAAAAATTAACGCCCAGCAGTCAGCAGGCGTGACGCGGTTCTTTCCAGTACCGGGCCCGGCATGAGTTGGGAAAGTTCCAGTTTTGGCAGCTCTACCGCGTCGAGCGTATTCTTGGCGATCAGTCCGAGCTCGGTATCTCCTTCCACTACCAGGCGGCGGCTGAAAAACAGGGTGTCCGGATCTTCCTTGCGTGTGCCGAGCATGATGAAATCGTAAGCGCTGGCGCTGATGGTCAGGTCCGGTGCTTTACCTGCCTTGCAGGCGACAAAGCCGGTAGAGTTGATGGAGAAGAAAAAGCTGATTCCGACATCGATCACGCAGATGCTGATCAGCTTGCCATGCAGCGGCTCGAGCAGATCGGGCTTGATGATGCGGCCTAGTGCCAGGTTCAGCGCCTGGCTGAAGATTAGTGAATGCGGGTAGGCTGGCAGCAAAGAGAGCGCTGCACCCAGTGGCTTGGGGAACTTGAATGCGGGCAGGTTCACGGATTTGTTCCTATAGTAAGCTAGTTCAGGATCATTTTATCCGGTTTTATGGATTCAGGCCAACGCCCTTCCTGATTTTCGCGGATAGCACTATCTGAGCTTGCCGCGGATGAAAATAAAGAGTTTAATCCACCGCTTAGTAGAAATTAGCCAATAAATCAGTCCAGACATTATCTGGTTGGTGGCGTTTTGGACGAATAGAATCGGAGTGAGCGGTGATCAATAATGATGTTTTACGCAGCATTCGATATGTGCTTGATCTTGGCGACGCAAAGGTCGTGGAGATCATTAAACTGGCCGGTCGTGACGTAGCGCAATCCGACCTCGCAAGCTTCCTGAAGAAAGAGGATGAAGAAGGTTTTGTCGAGTGTGACGACGAGGTCATGGTGTCCTTCCTGGACGGGTTGATCATTCATAAAAGAGGCAAGATGGAGGCCAGACCGGAGCAGGATAAAAAACCGGAACGCCTGACCAATAACACCATCCTGAAAAAACTGAGGGTTGCCTTCGAGTTGAAGGAAGAGGACATGCATCAGGTTCTGGAACTGGCGGGATTCAGTGTATCCAAGCCGGAACTGAGCGCGCTATTTCGGATGAAAGGGCATAAAAACTACCGGGCTTGTGGCGATCAGCTCCTCCGGAACTTTTTAAAGGGCCTGACTATTCGTCACAGAGGCTGATAGCAAAGATGAAAATTCCAAAAAGATTGGCGCCGCTGGTCGAAGATGGCCTGGTCGATGAGGTTATCCGTCAGCTTATGAGCGGCAAGGAGGCGATGGTCTTCGTGGTCCGTTGCGGGGAAGAGGTGCGTTGTGCAAAGGTGTACAAAGAGGCCAACAAACGCAGTTTTCGCCAGAGCGTGGATTACACCGAAGGCCGCAAGGTGAAAAACAGCCGCCAGGCCCGCGCCATGGAGAAGGGCTCCAAATATGGACGCAAAGCGCAGGAAGAAGCATGGCAGAGTGCCGAGGTGGATGCCTTGTACCGCCTCGCCGCCGCCGGTGTGCGTGTGCCCAGACCATATAACTTTCATGAGGGCGTTCTGCTCATGGAACTGGTGACCGATGACAGCGGCAATGCAGCCCCCAGGCTCAACGATCTGGTCCTGACAGAAGAACGTGCCAGAGAGTACCACCATACACTGATCCAGCAGGTAGTGCGCATGCTTTGCGCCGGCGTCGTTCACGGCGACTTGTCCGAGTACAACATCCTCGTCGGCAGCGAGGGGCCGGTCATCATCGACCTGCCGCAAGCGGTCGACGCTGCGGGCAATAATCACGCCAGCAGCATGCTGGATCGGGATGTGACCAATCTGGCTAACTATTTTGGCCAGTTCGCCGCCGATCTTCGGACTACCGACTATGGCAAGGAGATCTGGTCGCTCTACGAGAGTGGCGAGCTGCATGCGGAGGTCAAACTGACCGGTCGCTTTGAGCGCAGCGTAAAGCCGGCTGATCTGGTTGGGGTGATGCGGGAAATTGATGATGCCCGGGCCGCAGAGGAGGCCCGCCTGGCGCGGATTAACGGTATGTAGTTTTCCGAATAAACCGTGCTTGGCTGATGAGGCTTGCAGCTAGGGTAGCGTGCTTGATATTCCCAGCTTCACCCCGACACTTTTCCATTCCTTGGCTTCATTTTCCAGTGCGGCTTCGGTGAGCGGGTTACGGGTGAGCCAGTCCTTGCTCATGCTGAGTTCGAAGCTGGAGCCATTCCACTCCAGCCGGATTTTCGGCAGCTCGAAATCCATGCGGCTGCGGTAGAACAGCACCGCGAGGCGCAGGGCCAGAATCTGTGCCCAGGCTTCGTTGTCTGGCAACAGCTGCGCCGCTTTGTTCAGGGAGCCGCGTTGGGCGAGGGCAAGGCGCGAGAGTTGTGCCTGCTCTTTCTTGGAAAATCCAGGCATGTCCGCGTTTTCGATGATGTAGGCGGAGTGTTTGTGGAAGCCGCTATGCGCGATGGAAAGCCCGATCTCGTGCAGGCGCGCGGCCCAGGATAGACGCTTCAGGGCGGCTTCCAGATCAAGCGGCAGTGTTGTTGTCAACTGGCGCAACAGGTCGATGCCGAGCTGCCCGACGTGTCCGGCTTGCACCGGGTCGACGTGATAGCGCCGCATGAATTGCCGCACCGTGGTTTCACGCATGTCGTGGCGGTGGAAGCGGCCCAGCAGGTCGTACAGCACGCCTTCCCGCAATGCAGTTTCAGCTACGCTCATGCTGGCGATATCCAGTTCGGCAAAAATCGCTGCCATGATCGCGAAGCCGCCACCCAGAACGGGCACCCGGTCCGGGCGTAGTCCAGTCAGCTGCAGCTTGTTGCAATCGCCAGCCTTGAGCATGGCGTCACGTAATCTGGCCAATCCTTCCGGGGTGATGCCGTTGTCGCTGTAGCCGTTCATTTGCAAAATCTCGGCCAGCGCCTTGGCGGTGCCGGAGGAGCCGATGGCCTGCTGCCAGTGGGCGGCGGAAAATTCTCCGGCAATCGCCTGCACTTCGGCACGGGCGGCAAGGTCCGCCTGGCGCAGCGCGCTCTTGCTGATCTTGCCATCGGGGAAATAGCGCTGGCTGTAGCTGACGCAGCCCATGTACAGGCTTTCCATCTGCTGCGGTTTCAGGCCTGTGCCGACGATGAATTCGGTCGAGCCGCCACCGATGTCCACCACCAGGCGCTTATCGCTAGAGGCCGGCAGGCCGTGGGAAACGCCGAGGTAGATCAGGCGGGCTTCCTCGCGGCCAGCGATGATCTCGATCGGAAAACCGAGTGCGGCCTCGGCCTGCTGCAGGAATTCCGTGGCGTTTTTTGCAACGCGGAAGGTGTTGGTGCCGACAGCGCGTACCGCGTCGCGCGGCAGGCCTCGCAGGCGCTCGCCGAAGCGGCCAAGGCTGGCCAGCGCACGGTCGCAGGTATCCTGATCGAGGGTTTTGTCCGCACCCAGGCCGGCGCCAAGGCGGACGGTGTCTTTCAGCGAATCCAGCGGGTAGATCTGGTCGTCCACCACCCGGGCGACCTGCAGCCTGAAGCTGTTGGAACCGAGATCGACTGCCGCAACGGTGGAGTACTTGCGCACTGCTGAGCGGCCCTTATTCCAGTTCGCGCTCTAATTCCTCAAGGGAGGTGTGGCGTACGTCCTTGCCCTTGACCATGTAGACCACATACTCGGACATGTTCTTGGCGTGGTCGCCGATGCGTTCGATCGCCTTGGCGGCGAACAGCACGTCGAGCGAGGTGGAGATGGTGCGCGGGTCTTCCATCATGAAGGTGATCAGGTGACGCATGCAGGCGCTGAAGGCGTCGTCAACCAGCACATCCTGGCGTGGAACCTGAACTGCAGTGCCGATGTCGAGCCGGGCGAAGGCATCGAGCGACTTGCGCAGCATTTCCAGCACAATGCCGCTCATCAGGGTGATCTCGGTGAAGCGCGGTGTGGACAGCCGACCGGACTGGTAAATCAGCTTGCTCATACGTGCGATTTTTTCGGCCTCGTCGCCGATGCGCTCCAGGTCGGTGATGGTCTTGATCACTGTCATCACCATGCGCAAATCGCCAGCGGTGGGTTGGCGGCGCGCGATGATGTGGGCGCAGGCTTCGTCTATCTCCACTTCCATGGAATTGACCTGAAGATCCTTGGCGATGACTGCGTCGGCGAGATCGAGCTTGCTGTTGATCAGTGCTTCGATGGCATTGACGATCTGTTCCTCCACCAAGCCACCCATCTGCAGCACTCGAGAGCGCACGGTTTCCAGCTCGGCATCGAATTGCTTGGAAATGTGTTCATGCTGCATGGTGTTTCTCCCTCTTGTTCATCTT
Source organism: Gammaproteobacteria bacterium (assembly GCA_018823025.1). Taxonomy (GTDB): domain Bacteria; phylum Pseudomonadota; class Gammaproteobacteria; order Burkholderiales; family Sulfuricellaceae; genus Sulfuricella. The sequence goes on from JAHJJI010000010.1 coordinate 21,029, forward strand.
CTCAAGTATATATGCCGATTATGGCTATTTTATTGCCGCTGACAATTACGCCTGCAGGGTTCTGACCCCTTCGCTGGTGCCGAGCAGCAACACGTCAGCCGGTCTCCGGGCGAACAGGCCATTGGTTACCACCCCGGTGATCTGGTTGATCTGGGTCTCCAGCTCCACCGGGTTCATGATTTTCAGGCCATGCACGTCGAGGATGATGTTGCCGTTGTCGGTGGTGAAGCCCTGGCGCAGCATGGGCTGGCCGCCGAGCTTGACCAGTTCGCGCGCGACGTAGCTTTGCGCCATCGGGACCACTTCCACTGGTAGTGGGAAGTTGCCGAGCATGCCGACCAGCTTGGAGCCGTCGGCGATGCAGACAAATTTTCTGCTGCAGGCGGCGACGATTTTTTCCCGCGTCAGCGCCCCGCCACCACCTTTGATCATGTGCATGTGTTCGGTGATTTCGTCGGCGCCGTCGACATAAACCGCCAGCTCGCCGGCGCTGTTCAGGTCCAGAACCTGGATGCCATGGCTTTTCAGGCGCTGGGCGGTGGCTTCAGAGCTGGCTACCGCACCGTCGATACGGCCTTTGATTTTGGCTAGCTCATCAATGAAATAGTTGGCGGTTGAACCGGTGCCCACACCGATGATGCCTGCGGGTACGTGCTCGATGGCGGCGCGAGCCACCGCCTGTTTCAGTTCGTCTTGCGTCATGGTTCCTGATCCCCGTGAATGATGAGTTTTATTTCAGACAAGCTAATAATTATTATCTCAGGGTTTGTCGGTTTTAGAAACTTTCTGGATTCTTTCGCCGGTCAATTTTATGCCACTCACGATTTGGCCGGCCGCCCGGTTTTGAGTTTTTCCACCTGCTCCACGGCCTTGATCAAAGCGGCGTTTGGCAGTCTGGACAAACTCAGCAAGCCGGCTCGTAGCAGTTCACTTTTCTTGATGTGAACGCCAGCCTGAAGGCACCTTTTCTTGAGTTCAGCAAGTTGTGCGTAATCATTTTCCGGCATGGTAAAGCTGTCGCGCACCATTTTAATTTTTTTTGGTTTGCCAGCTTTGGGCGGCTTTTCCACTCTTGCGGCTTTCGGCTTTGTTGCCAAGGGCGCTGCAGCAGGCTTTTTGGTGGGCGATTTGGCGGCCTGTTTTGCGGGCGGAGGTATTTTGATCGCGGTGGCTGGCTTGGCCGCTGCCGTTGGCGCTGGTTTGGTATTGGGTTTGGCTTCCTCGGCCATGGTGCGCTCCAAATTTAAGTGACACTCGCATGAATCGTTCAGACTTTAATTAATATATACAATTTATACCATTTAATCGTTTGTGCAACAAATATCTTCACCAGACTTAATTTAGTGGTAAAGGTATAACAGATTATTATTTCTGTTCTATGACATTCGATGGCAGTTCATGTCCCGGCTTCTGGTTTGGCCTGAATCCTGATAACCTTTCATAAAAACCGGATTGAACCCTATGCACAACGACTACCTGGAAAAAATACTCACCGCCCGCGTTTACGACGTGGCTATCGAAAGTCCGCTGGAGCACGCGCCGAATCTATCACGCCGCATCCAGAATACGGTCATGCTCAAGCGCGAGGATTTGCAGCCGGTGTTCTCGTTCAAGCTGCGCGGCGCCTACAATAAGATGGTGCAGCTTCCTGCCGCGACCCTCAAGCGCGGTGTGATCGCCGCCTCCGCCGGCAATCATGCCCAAGGCGTGGCGCTTTCTGCCCAGCGCCTGAAGTGCGACGCCACCATCGTGATGCCAGCCACTACCCCACAGATCAAGGTTGAAGCGGTGCGGAGTCGCGGCGCCCAGGTGGTGCTGTACGGCGACTCCTATAGCGATGCTTATGTCCATGCCATGACCCTGGCGAAGGAACGGAAACAGGCCTTCATTCATCCTTACGATGATCCGGAGGTGATCGCCGGGCAGGGCACCATCGGCATGGAAATCCTGCGCCAGCATTCGGACCCGATTCACGCCATCTTCGTGCCGGTGGGCGGGGGTGGCCTGATCGCGGGCATTGCCGCTTACGTGAAGCGCCTCAAGCCGGAAATCAAAATTATCGGCGTCGAGCCGGTGGACGCCGACGCCATGTACCGTTCGCTGAAGAAGAAGGAGCGGGTGATCCTGGCGCAGGTCGGTATCTTTGCCGACGGCGTGGCGGTCAAGCAGGTGGGGGAAGAAACTTTTCGCCTCTGCCGCGAACTTGTGGACGAAGTCATCCTGGTGGATACCGATGCCATCTGCGCCGCGATCAAGGATGTGTTCGAAGATACGCGTTCCATACTTGAGCCCGCCGGGGCGCTGTCCATTGCCGGCGCCAAGTTGTACGTTGCGCGTGAAAAGCTGAAGGACAAGACACTGGTGGCGATCGCCTCCGGGGCCAACATGAACTTCGACCGCTTGCGGCATGTCGCCGAGCGCGCCGAACTGGGTGAGCAGCGCGAAGCCATATTGTCCGTCACCATCCCGGAAAAACCGGGCAGCTTCAAGGCGTTCTGCGCCCTGCTGGGGACGCGCAATATCACCGAATTCAATTACCGCTATTCCGATTCCGGCGCGGCCCATGTGTTCGTCGGGGTGCAGGCGCAAAACCGCGGCGAAACCGAGAAGTTGCTGACGCTGCTGGAGCGCAAGGGGCTTCAGCCAGTAGACATGAGCGACAACGAGATGGCCAAGCTGCATGTCCGGCACATGGTGGGCGGCCATGCGCCCCAGGCGAAAAACGAGATTCTCTATCGCTTCGAGTTTCCCGAGCGGCCCGGCGCACTGATGAAATTCCTCGACAGCGTCGGCCAGAGCTGGAATATCAGCCTGTTCCACTACCGCAACCACGGCGCAGACTACGGGCGCGTGCTGGTGGGGGTGCAGGTGCCACCGCAGGAAAAGCCCGCCTTCAAGGCCTTTCTGAAGCGACTGGGCTATCCCTATGTGGACGAGAGCAAGAACCCGGCCTACAAGCTGTTTCTTGGCTAAAGTTGGGTAGCGCGATTACGTTCAGGATCAAGGTGGTCGCAAATTGCGACCACCTTGCCAAGCTTAAATTTCCGCCATCTCCGCCTTCACTGAACACGGTGTCGGCACTGGATTTGGTTTTTGATGGGAATGTGTTAATGCAAGACTGACCCCGCGCCACTTCTGATTGAAGCCCTCCTAAAGAAAGCGAGTAACGTTATGTCGTTAGCAAAATACAAGATAGGCGTAGTAATCCGTGATAATGAAACCGAAACAACACACCATTTCGAGCATGCGTCACAAAAAGAACTTACATTTGACGACCTTCTATTCGATGACGCCGTTATGAATAAGGTTAGGTGCTTTTTCCCAAGTAAACCACATACTGTGCACTATGGATTTGAGTTTCTATACATCACAGAATGATGCATGACAGCAGTGAAGCTTGGCGTGTGCCACAAGCTTATTTCGCAAGGGGGATACATGTTTCGGTTATTGATTTTGGCTTTGTTCATCGCAGCAATGCCACTTTCGGCTGGTGCAGCTGAGAGCTGTCCGTCAATGGGCGTGATAGCCAAAAATTACGGTAACGCGGCGTACCAATTCACTACCGAACAACCTGATTTAATTGACCAGTTGGGATTTTTTGACACTTGGATTGATTTCCTCGGCGTACTGTTAGTGGACGGCAAAAAATCAGGGATGCAATCAACAGAGTTTTTCTCCGCCGCAACGCAAGCTGGTCGTACGCTAATAGCGAACAAGGCCGATTTAACCAAAAAAACGGATTCCCAAGGATATGTACATATGTTCTCGTGGATGACCATCAGGGCCTGCGAGGTACTGGGGGCTGCATCCGGCAAATAGGCACGGAAAATCAATGGGGTCAGACTCTGAGGTCTCCCCTCAAAACAACATTGCATTTCAATAAATTACGGCGTACCGTCCGCTTAAAAACAGTACATGCATGGCTGGTTTAATGTCTCTTTATGTATCCGCTTTTAATATGTGGGTGTGATGCATTGATTCTAGACCTGACCCCGTGTCACGCACAGGGAATGTAAACCGTGCTGTCCCCAGTTGGTTTCGCTTCTCTGAATGATTTACTGAGCCGTGTATTCACATACCGTCTTAAAATACTTTGTAAGCGCTATTTTATACTCATCGCTAACATTGAAGAGCAAATCCTGAGCACTGTAATCTCCCCATTTGTACTTCATGCCTGCCTTATATTCCAAAAGCGAATAGGCGTTCTCTTTCGCTGGCTCCGGATATGTTGAATACATTTTATCTTTACAGTTCAACATTACATATTGAATGGATACAGGTTGTGAATCATTCTCGATAGCAGAAATACTTACATCTGACCACACAATGGTTCCAGTAATAAATCCAACTGAAACAGTATTTCTGCCCTCCACCTTGACAGAAATACTCATAAGGAAGCTACCCATACTTGAACCAGAACTGTTTATGAATGACTTGCCAAGCACATCTTCGTATGAGTAGGCATAAGATAAACTGGGTATAACAAGACAAGAAAAACACAGAAGCAATCTAACAATTTTCATATCGTCCCTTGAATAAAGGTAAGTGTGCGATCCACTCGACCGGGTTAGGCGTCTGTTTCTGGATAAGACTATGCATCTGCTTTTCGTTCAACGGAGCTTCGTTGCTATATAGGCGTAGTAAATAGCCCACATTGCGGCATCTTGGGTATCGATGCACATTTCGTGGAAGCACTTTTTGCAGACACCCTTGAAGCTCGTGATTTCGCGAATCTCAATCTCGGCATAGTCCGGAGTCAGCTCATTCAATGGAATGCTGACATTGCACGCAGTGATCCCGTGATTAATGCTCGGAACAAAGTGCCAATTAGATTCACTAGCCCAGCGCACCAATATGGTTTCGTTCATGTGGATAGACTCAATATCTGGGACTGCAAGAAAAAAGAGACGCGTAATTCGTCACTGTGTTTGTCAAAACGACCGCAGTTAATATGCGGACCTTTCTATATCTTGTCAAACCACCGGGCAAGAGGTAGCACTATTTTTCTTTATGTTTGGCGTTGTATGCAATACTAGAACCAGATAACCTGCATGCCATCAACAGATTAGAAGAGATTTTTAGTGTTTATATTATCAAATACATTTACGGGGGATTTATGCGAGAAATAGCTGCTTTATTATTTGGCATTGTTGCCTTGTCTGGATGCGCAAACCCAGGCATCGTTAAACTTTCTCCAGATACTTACATGCTATCAAGAGAAGCCCACGGCGGTATTTTTGCGAGTGCGAGTGGTTTGAAAGCAGGGGTTATCAATGATGCTCATGCCTTCGCTGAGGGCCAAGGTAAAGTTGCTATTCCCATTTCCTCGACAGAAAGGCCTATGGGAAACGGCCCGGCACAGTGGGCGTCGTTCGAATATCAGTTCCGGGTCGTTGATAAAGACGACCCAGAGGTTCGCAGAACCGCCCTTCTGCCACGTGCGAATGTTTTAATCCAAAAGACCGAGAATGTTTCTGTCAACATTCCCACTAAGGATGAATCCATAAAACCTAAGGATACGTATGCGGAATTAGTCAAGTTAGATGACCTACGAAAGAAAGGCATCATCACCAATGCCGAGTTTGAAGCACAGAAGAAAAAAATCCTGAGTGAGAATTGAAGCTGGAAGAAGCAGAATCAATCACCGTGTCTTTGAACGCCTGCTTCTCGAAGGCAAGGGGTCAAGTCTTGACATAATCGTTATTAACCCGCGAATCAATGGGGTCGTACTCGATAGAGATTACCGCATCTCCTGCGGACCAACAAATACGGGTGTCTCGGAGGATAATGCTTGTAGATCGCCTATTGACGCGGTTTGTATGGCAGCCATCCGCAAGGAGTAACGACTTTCTCATACGGCGCAATGCGCTTCGCTTATTGACGCCCTACCAACGCCTTATGCATTTACTCAGCCGCACGCCGCAAAGCCTGGGTAGCCCATTGGTTCAGGCTCTGCCTGCTAACCTGCGCGGCCACCAAAGCTGCGCTATGCACCTCCGGCGGCACACGCAACATCAGTCGCCCGCTGGCAAGTTTTTGCGCTGGACGGCCCACTTGATTTCCCTGATTGATTTGAATCATGGATGGGCCGCATCGCCCATTGCTATGATGCCGGTTCTTTAATTAAGGACAGGAAAATGCAACGAACACTGAAATTTCTGGCAGCAGCAACGATTCTGTTCCTGTCCAGCCATGCCGCCGCTTCTTTCGACAGTGCGACCCCGACTCTTCCTGCCGGCTATGCCGGGGATGACATCAAAAAGTGGTATGGAGAAATTTCCGCCTCCGCTCCCGTCGCCGCGAGCATCAAGGATGAGGTGTTCGCTTTTGCCGTCGATCTCGATGCCGGCCCGAATTTCTCCCAGGAATACGACGCGGCCAGCGGCAAGATGGAACTGCACTACAACATGGTGTTCAACCAGATCGCCGAAGGCTGGAGCTGGGATGAGCTGGCCAACCCGGATCAGCACGATTATTACCACTTTAAATTCCTGCCCCTCGGTTTTGAAACCGCCTCCAAACGCGCGCCCGAGGTGGTCGAGCTCTACCCCGGCAAAACGCTGGAGGTGAAGAACCTGTGGCGCTACGAATATTTCTTCTCATTCGAGAATCTCTACGATTTTTACGAGCGCAAGGTGGACGACGATGCCGGTTTCGATGCGGCAGTTGTGATAAAAGCCGAGGAAGCTGGGTTGCTGCTGGAAGGCAAGAGCATACACATGCTGGCGTTGTGTCGGCTCAAGCCGCCTTACCATACCGAAAGCAACACCTTCTGGAAGGCTACCTTCGCAGAGCCGGTGGATTACACTTTGAGAAAGCGCTATCTGGTGGGGGAACTGCTCGAAGTGTGGTTTTACGACAGTGCCAGCGGCAAGGTACTGGCCAAGGTTCGGCAGCGCTGAATACCCTGAAAACGGCCTTTCACCGCAAAGGACGCGAAGGTTCGCAAGGTAAAGCAATGGGCTAATTAATCGCAATGCCTCACTCATTTGGCAAAAAAATTAAGTTGTTTAAGTTTCTGAATTCCTTCGCGTCCCTTGCGTCCTTTGCGGTTCAACTGTTTTTTTGGGATTACTTCACCCACACCGTCTTGATGTTCACGAATTCGCGGATGCCGTGGCAGGACAACTCGCGGCCGTAGCCAGATGCCTTGATGCCGCCGAACGGCAGGCGTGGATCGGATTTGACCATGCCATTGATGAAGCAGCAGCCCGCTTCGATCTCTCGCGACAGCCTTTCCGCGCGCGCGGCATCCCGACTCCATAAGCTAGCACCCAAACCGAATCGGGTGTCCCTGGCGATTCTGAGGGCGTCCGGTTCGTCGTGCGCACGGATAAAGGCGGCCACAGGGCCGAACAGTTCCTCGTGATAGGCGCGCGCTTTCGGTGTGACATGGTCGAGAATGGACGGCAGGTAATAGGCACCCTTTCCGACGACCGGTTCGCAGCCCAGTATAGCTTGCGCTCCCTGGGCGATGGAATCCGTCACCTGGCGGTGCAGTTCGTCGCGCAGATCGAGTCTGGCCATCGGCCCTATCTGAGTGTCTTCTTTCATGGGATCCCCGACTCGAAGGGCGGCAACTTTCTGCATCATCAGGAGCGCGAACTCGTCAGCGATTTCCGGCACGACAATGAAACGCTTGGCTGCGATGCAGGATTGGCCGTTGTTGAGAAAGCGTGAATTGACGGCCTGGGTGCTGGTGTAATCCAGATCAGCATCGCGTAGCACGATGAAAGGGTCCGATCCGCCCAGTTCCAGTACGCACTTTTTCAGATTTCGACCGGCCTCTGCGGCAACCTGGCGTCCGACCGGCTCCGAGCCGGTAAAAGTGACAGCATGTATGCGTGAATCAGCGATGATGTCCGCAACCTGGTTCGCTTCGATCGTCAGTGTGGCGAATAGTCCTTTTGGCAAGCCTGCAGCACGAAAAACATCCTCTACAGCCAGTGCACATTGCGGCACGCTGGATGAGTGTTTGAGCATGATGGCGTTGCCAGCCATCAGCGCTGGTGCGGCGGCGCGGAACACTTGCCAGAAGGGAAAATTCCACGGCATGATTGCGAGCACGGTGCCGAGCGGAGGGTAGCCGACATAGCTCCGGGTGGCATCGGTTTCGATCGGCTCATCCGCAAGAAATTCAGCCGC
>JAHJJI010000125.1 GCA_018823025.1 Gammaproteobacteria bacterium
GCCGTAAAGTCGAGTGCAAAGCACCTTACAAGTTGTCTGAATTTAGCCTCGCTGATTCGAGAACGGCAATAATATCTATTTTTATTAACCATCTTAGTAAGTTACCACACTTTAAAATGTGCTTAACTTCCTAAGACCCTAAATCATTAGGGAAACACTGAACAAGTCCCGGTTTGTCATTCCGGCGAAAGCCGGAATCCAGTATTTTCAATGCGCTGGACACCGGCTTTCGCCGGTGTGACGGACTTGTTCAGGGCTTCCTTAGTAGTCAGTCAAGTTGAATCCCTGGAGCAACAAAAACATGCTCCGCCCCCTTTAACAAAGGGGGATTGAGGGGGATTTAGCAGAGCCGGGGCTTGCCGCCACCGTTAAATCCCCCCTAGCCCCCCTTTTTACAAAGGGGGGATTAACTAAACTATCAAATCTTGGCAAGAACGCCCTTAGCCTCCTCAATACCCGGGAAGCTGGCTTTTGAATCAACCACTTTCTGCAGAGCGGCCTTCGCTGCTTTCATGTCGCCTTTTTTGTACAAGGCCATTCCCAGGTGGTACTGGAAAATCACAGCCTGAGGCGCTTTGTCCGCAGCTTTTTGCAGTAACGGCAAAGCCAGATCATTCTGACCCGATTTGTAGTAAATCCAGCCCAGCGTATCAACGAAAGCCGGGTTAGCCGAGTTCTCGAAGTGCTTGGCCAGTTCCAGTGCCTTGTCCAGGCTGGCTTTATCGCCTTTCTCGGTAAGGAGGGATGCCAGGTTATTCGCCGCAGCCTCAATCCCTGGGGTTTTCTTCAGTAAGGCTTCATATTCAGCAATCGCCTTATCATTATCACCAGACCGCTGGTAGATTTCAGCCAGAGACATGGACATCCTGGCATCGCCCGGAATCGCAACAAGCCCTTGCTGCAAGGAGTGTATCGCAGCTTTAACATCGCCACGCGCCAGGTTGAGATTGGCCAGATCCAGATAGGAAGCAGATGCCTTTGGATTAAGCTGGATAGCCTTGTGGAATGCGCCATCAGCCTCGGCGTATTTCTTCTGATTGACGTAAACCTCGCCCAACAGCAGATGCGCCATGAAATTATCGGGTGCCGCCTGAATCACCTGATTAATTCGTGCGACAGCCTTGTCTGTCTTGCCTTGAACCGCCAGCACATTGACCATCGCAGTCAGAGGTTCAATGGATTTAGGCGATTTGCTCAGCGCCATCTCAAATTCTGCCAGGGCCTGGTCGAATTTCTTCTGCGCCTGATAAATCAGGCCCAGGCGGTAATAGCCAACCGGCTGATCAGGCGATGCCGCCTTGAGCTTGGACATGCTGCTTTCGGCTGCGCTCCAGTCCTTCTTGGCCGCCTCCAGTTCGGCTTTTGCCTGAAGAGCACGCAAATTCTTAGGATCCGCCGTAACAACAGCGTCGACATCCTTCAACGCCCCGTCATAATCCTGAGAAGACGCCAGGAAATCCGCTCTAACCATCCGAACATTCGGATTATCGGGAAATTTGGAAACCGCATTGTTCAATGTTTCCTTGGCCAACTCCGGCTCCTTATTCGCCAGATGTGCCTTGGTCAGTAGCCCGAGCAGATCCACCGAATCAGGCTGATCCTTGAGCAAGCTGCGGAAATCGGCAATAGCGCCCTTGGCATCGCCCTTTACCAGCAACATCTTCCCTCTGAGCAGTAACGCCTGGTTATCCTTCGGATTTTCCTTCAGCACTTCGGCAACCAGTTTCTCTGCGGCTTCCTTCTTGCCCGCCTGCACTTCAATTTCAGCAAGCTGATTCCTTGCCTTCAAGCCTTCCGGTCCGGTCTTGTCGAGGTCGATGATATCCAGATACAGCTGACGCAACTTCTCAGGCTTGTTCGTGGCCTGGTAAATCTTGGCCAAGCCAAAACGAACCTTGTATGCCTTGGGTTTGTTCTGGATGACAGCCAGCAATTCTTTTTCTGCCTCATCAGGCCCCTTGCGGGTTGCCAAAAACTCCGCCAACAACAAATAGCGCGTCTCGTCCTCCGGATCGGCCTGGATGGTGTCGCGCAGGGATTTTTCAGCCTTGTCTACCTGGTTCGTACGTGCATAGAAAGTCGCTAGGGCGACCCGATATTCCAGTTTTTTCGGATCGAGTGCGACAATCTCAATCAACTGCTTCTCTGCACTTGCCATGTCATTATGTTTGGTCGCAATGGACACCAAACTCATGCGCAGAGAAACATTCTTGGGATTATCCTTGATCCCCTTCTCCAGCACTTCCTTCGCCTTCGCCTCATCGCCCTTCTTGGTGTAAAGCGCTGCTAGCAAACTCACCGCTTCAAACTGTGTAGGATCCGCCGCAATGACCTGGCTAGCTTCCTGAATGGCGCCGGCGTCATCGCCCTTACGCGCCATCAGCGCCGCCTTCAGCGTATGTGCCGCGGGATCCACCGGTTTCTTGGCAAGAATCTCCTCAACCATTTTTTCTGCCTTGACGGCGTCATTGGACAACAAATAAATTTTTCCCAACTTGGCTTTGGCGTCAAGATGCTCTGGATTCAATTCCAAGGCCTTCGAATAATTACCATAAGCCTTCGGCCAGTTGTTTTGCTTCTCCTCCAGCACACCGCTCATGTAATAAGCGTCGGCATTCTTGGGATCGATCTGCAGAACATTTTTGAACTCGACCCGAGCCTTGTCGTAATCCGCCTGCTCCAGATAAGCCTTACCCTTTTCCAGGTGTTTGGCCTGACGCTCCGCCTTGCCACCGCAACCTGACATGGAAATAGAAATAGCCAGCAGCATCGCAAGCAAATAAGATGGTTTATTGTTGAACTTCATGTCACTCCTCCAAGAGTTTCCTTAAAATACGAAACAAATATTTTCCTCAGTGTGTATTTAACAGATTACACACCATACCGCTGCATAAAATCCTGATAAGCCTTCCCAATACCCTCATCCATCGCGGTTTTCGCGCGCCACCCCAATTTATTCAAGTGCGTCACATCCAGCAGTTTCTGCGGCGTCCCATCCGGCTTGCTGGAATCAAATACCAGTTCACCCTGAAAATCCACTACCTTGGCCACCCGTTCCGCCAACTCACGAATGGTAATGTCTTCTCCCACACCGATATTGACGAATTCCCCGACATCCTTCGCATCCCGATTTTCCATCAGAAATACACAGGCATCAGCCATATCATCGCCGTACAAAAACTCGCGTCGTGGCGTACCACTGCCCCACACACTAACCTGGGCATCTCCACGTGTTTTAGCTTCGTGCATCTTGCGGATCAACGCAGGCATCACATGCGAATTCTGCAGGTCGTAATTATCGCCCAACCCATACAGATTGGTCGGCATCACACTCATGAAATTGGTGCCGTACTGGCGATTATAAGCGCCGCACATCTTGATGCCGGCAATCTTGGCAACCGCATAGGGCTCGTTGGTTGGCTCCAGCACGCCCGTCAGCAGATGCTCTTCCTTCATGGGTTGAGGGGCAAACTTCGGGTAGATACAACTTGAACCCAGAAACAGCAGCTTCTTCACACCATTGGAATAGGCCGCGTGAATCACGTTGCTCTGGATCATCAGGTTCTGGTAGATAAAATCCGCCGGATAGGTATTGTTGGCAACAATCCCCCCCACTTTCGCTGCGGCCAGAAACACGTGAACAGGTTTCTCCTGAGCAAAGAACTCTGTTACCGCCCGCTGATCCTTCAAGTCCAGTTCGGCATGCGTGCGCGTCACGATGTTCGAATAGCCGCCTTTTTCAAGACGTCGCATCAGCGCCGAACCCACCAAGCCGCGATGGCCGGCCACATAGATCTTGTCGCTCGACTGCATGGCTTTACTCATGAAAATCAAACGTTTTAAAGCCCTCGCGCCGGCATAAATCGTCCCGCTCAGAAGCCTTCAAATCTTCGCGCACCATTTCAGCAACCAGTTCCTTGAACGTCACTTTAGGCGTCCATCCCAGCTTGGTTTTCGCCTTGGTCGGATCACCCAGCAGCGTCTCCACCTCGGTAGGGCGGAAATAGCGGGGATCGACCGAAACAATACACTTACCGGCAGCGTCATAACCCTTCTCATCCACGCCCGAACCTTCCCAGCGGATTTTAACCCCCAACTCTTCGGCAGCCGCATCGACAAAATCACGTACGCTGTACTGCACACCCGTCGCAATCACGAAATCTTCAGCGTGATCCTGTTGCAGCATCAGCCATTGCATTTCCACGTAATCCTTGGCGTGGCCCCAGTCACGCTTGGCATCCATGTTCCCCAGGAACAGGCAATCCTGCAAACCCAGCTTGATACGTGCCAGCGCCCGTGTAATCTTGCGTGTCACAAATGTTTCGCCGCGAACGGGTGATTCGTGGTTGAACAGAATCCCGTTGCAGGCGTACATGCCATAGGCTTCACGATAGTTAACGGTAATCCAGTAGGCATAAAGCTTCGCCACCGCATAGGGCGAACGCGGATAAAACGGCGTTGTTTCCTTCTGTGGGGTTTCCTGCACCAGCCCATAAAGTTCTGAAGTGGAAGCCTGGTAAAAACGGCTTTTCTTTTCCAGCCCCAGTATCCTGATTGCCTCCAGCACCCGCAGCGCCCCAAGCGCATCTGAGTTGGCCGTATACTCCGGCTCCTCGAACGAAACCGCTACATGGCTCTGCGCGGCCAGGTTGTAGATTTCATCCGGCTGCACCTGCTGAATAATCCGAATCAGGCTGCTGGAATCCGTCATGTCCCCGTAATGCAGAATGAAATTCCGGTTCGAAACATGCGGATCCTGGTAAAGATGGTCGATGCGATCGGTATTGAACAACGACGCACGGCGTTTGATGCCATGTACGATGTAACCTTTTTTGAGCAGAAACTCTGCCAGATAAGCCCCGTCCTGCCCTGTTATACCTGTAATAAGCGCTACTTTTTGCATGTTGCGTTTCCTAATATCAAACATTTCCACTCGTCAGAGTTGCAGCAATCCCTTAGCGCCAAGAATACCAGAAGCCGCCATCACCGAAATATTCAGCACCCTGCCCCAGAACTTATTGCCACGGTTAATGATGATTTCGCAACCATAGAACAAAATCACCCCCTTGATCACCATCTCGCCGAATGCAGAATCCGCAGAAGCCCCATCCATGAACAGGCCACTGGCGATGACCAGAAACACCACCAGATAATCCATCGGCGTCGAACGGAAATCGACGTCATGCACATAACGCACCACGACGATAATAGCCAAGGCGAGCGCAGCAAAATATACCCAGCGCAACTCGGCAAAATCTTGCGACAGTTGCAAAGTGTACTGATGAGTCAGATAAACGAGAAAGGCCGCAGTACCATAAATAGCAATGCGCACCAGGTACGCATTGCTCTGTACGCGATCGAACAGCATCGCCACCAGCAAGACAACCGCAATAACAACCCCAGTCAGCCCAAAATCACGCGGCACATCACCAACCCATACGCTGGTGATTATAAAATAAGCCGGGATCGTTATCCTGATAAACAGGGTCGGTACAGTGCTAAATAAGGGATGGTTCTTGAGCGACAGGACAAACTGGCTCAGACGGGACTCGGATCCCTGCCTATTAACCCGCCATCCAGTGCGTTCACCCAGAACAAGCAGGACAAAAACCAGTGCGCATACACCCAGGTAGAGAGACAGCAGGACAGCATCAGCTTCGTACTGTAATGCCAAAGCGCTAAGCACAAAAAATGTCTGGATAGCATAAATGACCACTACCGACTGGTAGTGATCGAAACCCAGATCAAGCAGGCGGTGGTGAATATGGTTCCTGGTCGCCTTAAACCAGTTCAAACCCTGGTAGGCACGCTGGGCGAACACCGCGAGAATGTCCACAATCGGAAGGCCGAGAATCAGTGCTGGCAACGCCATGCTCAAACTCGTGTTGGTCTGCTGAGTCAGGATCACCGCAAGCGTACCAAGGGAAAACCCAAGAAACTGGCTGCCCGAATCCCCCATGAACACGCGTGCGGGATGCGTGTTGAAACGCAAAAAACCAAACACACCACCCATCACCGCAATGGCGACCATCACCACCGCAATACCACCCGCAACATAGGCCAGATAGGCGATGCATGCCAGGCTCAACATCGACTCGCCAGCCGCCAACCCATCCAGACCATCGGAGTGGTTGATCGCATTGATCATGCCGACAATGGCAACCACCGTGAACGGCTTGCCAATATATGCAGGCAGCGGATCGTCCATAAACGGCACCAGGGATACCCAGACATCGCCAAAATAAACCAGGCTGATGACCGCAACAAACTGCCCGATGAACTTGACGTAATGGCCCAGTTCCCGGCAATCGTCCCAGGTACCGAAAATCAGCAGCACGACCGACCCGAAGAGAAAGAAAGCGATAGCTGAACTGATTGGCACCCACAGCAGGATGGAAATCAGCGCGCCAAGCACAATGCCAATCCCGCCCACACGAGGAATCGGCACCGAATGAACCTTGCGCGGATCAGGTTGATCGACCATTCCCAGTACCGGCGCCAAGCGGATCATGATCGGAATAATCGCCATGCTGACAAGTAAAGCTGTCAGCAATACAAAAAGGAAATTCAAGAGCGCCTCCCTATGTCACCCAATAGTTTAAGGGCAACTTATTATACTTTTATGAATTCAACTTATTAATCACCTGGCAATCAGGAATCCATTTTACAACAGCACCAAACTGAAATTTGTTCATCGTCATATCTTTTCTCAGTTCAGCCTGAGCCTGTCGAAGGCGGTTAGCGTCGGACAAACGTTCACCACATCCAAAGCAAACCACCCGCTCAGGATAACATGAGCACCTTCATCCCGAACATTCCCACCGACCCCGCCACGAAAAAACCAGCAACCCATTCCGCCTACAACTTACTCAATTTAATCAGCGCTTCAACAAGTATTCGGCGCAACAATATTTGATGGCCAGGCGAACCGATTGTTGGGGGGAGACAAGCAGCAGTTGCCGGCAATGTTGTGCTTGATGTCCGTGCAATAACATAACGAGCCCAACAAAGGCGCTATCCACATACGTGACCGCATCCATTTCCAGCCGCACACCCTTTCCTGCAAGCACCGCCTTGGAAAAGCAATCCCGCAGGGGAGCAATATTCCGCTGCGTCCACGCGCCCTGTAGTCGGACAATGGTGTATTGCTCTTCTTCCCTCGTTTCCACACTAGCCATCGCTAGTTGGTCCGCCTCTGCCTTGTGACGTTGCAGGTACCAGACATAAGGAACAACACGCGTTGCCAATAGGGTGAGCAGAGCCAGGCCATCCCCGAAATAGCGGCGCCACAACCCCGGCTCTTCCTTGATCCGCCACAGCCACTCCAGGCCACTACGCTGCATCCAGACCGGGGCACGGCAAACGGTTCCGGCGACGAAATTCACCACCGCGCCCAAATGGCTGATAATCGGCACAGTGATACGGGCACGATTGCGCACGATCCATGCCTGGCCTTTCTTCGCCCCCAGCGCGACCACCAGGAAATCCGCACCACTGGCATTAATCCTGGAGATAACGGACTCGCTGCTCATGTCATCGATGGATCCAAAGCCGGGACATTCATAACCCACACAGGTCATTCCCGTTGCCTCCGCACTGAGCCTTTGACAAGCCCTCTCGGCGACCCCCTCCGGGCCGCCAAAAAAATAAACCGACATGCGCTGGGCCGAATCGCAGCGCAGCGCCTCAAACACCCCCGAACCAGCCACCCGCTCGCGTATCGGTATGCCGATCAGGCGCGCCATCCATACCAGCGGCATGCCGTCGGCAATGCTCAGATCGCTGTTGATGACGGAATCACGAAATCCGCGGTCGGCCAGACAGCCGATGAGAAAGCTGAGATTAGGCGTCGACAGGAAGCATCGCTGCCCGTCGGACGCGGCACGACGAACTCGACCCACCGCCTCGGCCATGGTCACGGCATCGAAAGGCAGACCGAGTAGACAGTGGATGTCTCTGTTGAAATCGACCACGCCAGATCAATCCCGCTCGGTCTTGACCCAACTCTTTTGCCGCTTGGTCAGGAACCGCAGATAAAGAGGGAACTTCGACAGTATGTAAAACGGAATAGTCAGCATGGCCAGGAATGAAATAACTTTCCGCCCCCATCCGTACCATGCAACGGTGATCGCGGTAGCAAACAGGCCCAGCGTGACCAAGGACAGATTGAGTGGCCAAGTGATGTCCTCGAACAAGAAAAACATCAGGTTCAGCGAGAAAATGACAGTAACAATCAGCGCCAGCAAGGCAAGCGGTGGCACCACCAAATCTATGGCAAGACCAAGAAGCCTGACATTGCGTTCCCGAATCGCACAGGCAAGCACACGGGGAAATTCATCCAGGATCATGCTCAAGTGCCCGTGTTCCCAACGCGTTCGTTGCGTGCCCTCGGCAGTCTTGTCGCCGGGGAAATAGCTGGTGACTGTGGCATCGGGGCAAAAAACGGCGGGATATCCTGCCAGCGCCAGATCAATACCGAACTTCATGTCCTCGACGATATGCCCACTCGCCAGTGCGACATTGCTGATCGCAGCCCAGGGGAAAGCCATGCCTGTGCCCATCAGTTGACAGGGCAATCCCAAGCGGTGACACCCTAAAGGTCGCACCTGATTCTTCACCACCCAGGCGAACTCCGCGATGCGCGTTTTCAGGCCAGCTCCTTCAGGAGAGTGCATCAGATACAGTGCCTGCACCGGGCGCGATGTTTCGACACAAGTACGTGCCAGTCGATCAATCACCCCCGGTGATATCTGACAATCGGCGTCGATGATAATGACCACCTCGGGAGGGTCATCACGCATCCTGCCCACACCGAAATCCAGAGCATAGCCCTTGCCGCGACATTCAAGATCGGTGCGCTCAACCACCTCTGCGCCAAGCTTGCGGGCAATAGTCGCGGTCTCGTCGGAACAGTTGTCTGCAACCACTAGCAGTCGATCTCCTTCAACAAGCTGCGGCAAGATTGATGCAAGAGTTTCGGCAATCACTGCCACCTCGTTGTGGGCAGGCATCAGCACAGCCACACGAGGCCGCCTGCCCTGAAAGATCTTTGGCGTCCGGACTGTCACAATAGCCATCATGACTTGGGCAGCCAGCACGGTTACCAGGGCAAGCCCAAGTACCGCAAGACTGACGAGCAAGGCTTCCAGAAATACCACTTTATCCCCGAGCCCAATCCAATGGCAGGATGGCCTCAAATCTGGATCGAGTATCATACGAGCAGGCTGCGGTTCCTGCGCCCTGCAATGCCAGGCTTACCTCTGTGACGTGAAGAGAGAACCTCGGTGACAGTCGGCAGGAACGTCCCTGTAACACGGACTCAGCCAACTCTGCCACGCCGGCGGCGAAGTCCATCCGATTACCCCCCGTATTGACCAGTTTCCGTTTGGGCATCCCGGGCACCTTGAATACCGATCGGATAGGTGACAGAAAAGTCTTACGACGAATCGTGAGCAATTTCCGGATACGTACCTTTGCATCGTTGAACCAGCAGTCGTCAATTTCCATCACACCACGGTATCCAATCACACGAATGGAGTGGTCATGGGGGCCGACAATGGTTGTCGTCAGACGTGCCACAACACCCGTCTCAAACTTTAGCAATCCCACGGAAAAATCGGGCGTATCTGAAGGTTCGAAATCCACATCGTTTATTTTATCCGGAATCAGGCAATCGGAAAAAGCAGTCACTGTTTTGACGGGGCCGAAGATTGCGATCAGCCAGCCCAGGTAGTATCCGGCGTGCTCCAGCGTGCAGCCCACCTCGAATTCATCCTTGTAAGGCCACGGAGCGCCTGTCTTGCTGCACCACCGCTGGTAAGGCATAAGGTGGACCATGCCATCGTCTAGTTCGGCGTAGACGAGCCGTACATCGCCTACTATGCCATCGCGCACACCGCGCCAAAGGGTTTGTGCCGCGTTTCCGAGCAAACTGCACGGCGCTGATGAAATCACCAATCCCCGGCTTTCGGCAAGCAACACCAAGCTTTCCGAATCCTCATAGTTCATTGCCAGAGGCTTTTCGCTATACACATGGCGACCCGCCTCCAGGCAGCGCCGGGAGATTTCATAGTGGGCACGTGGGTTCGTCAGATTGAGAACGATATTGACGCGGTTGTCACCGAGCAATTCTTCGAGGCTTTCATACTTGTTAAGTTGGTAATACGAAGTAAAGGCATCCAACCGCTCACTGTCAATATCGAAGACGCCCGCTACGCGAATCCAGGGATAAGCTACCAGCGTTGCCATGTAGTAGTCAGCCACGAAACCGCATCCCACGATTGCGATAGACACTTCCTTCTCTTTAGCCATGCTTCTCAGCTCCTGCCTACCTGAATTCGGAACAACTGGGCTAGCTTATCTACTTCTTTGTCCAGGTTGAAGTCGGACATCACCTTCTCTCTCCCTTGGCGCGAAACCTTTTCGCGCAGGCTGTGATCATCGATATACCTTGCAATAGCGTCCCGGAGTGCGGCCGGGTCTGACGGAGGCACCAGCAAACCTGTTTCACCAGGCTCTATCAGTTCCGCAATGCCCCCTACATAGGTCGCTATCACCGGTATCCCACAGGCCATCGCCTCCATCAGGGACACCGGCACGCCCTCCGCAAAACTAGGCAAGATAAAGATATCGCTTTGCATCAGGTAATCTCTTACCCCGTCCTGGCTGGCGAAGCCGGCAAACACCAGTCGGTCTGCAATCCCCATCTGCCGCGCCAGTTCCTCCAGGGATTTTCGGTCGTTCCCGTCCCCCACCAGGGTCAATTCATAATCGTATCCCTGCTGGCCCAATAGCTTGAGGCTCTCAAAGAGAACCGGCAGCCCCTTCTCGGCCGCCAGACGACCTGTATAGAGAAGCTTTTTTGCCGGCTGCTTGACTTCAATGTACCCGAAATGTTGGGGATCCACCCCGCAATGAACAATTTGGAAGCGACCCCAATCGGCTTGATCGGAAAAAAGCATCATCTGACTCTTGCAGTAGTAGCTGATACAAGCAATGAACCCGGCGTATTTTACCTTCTCGCGCAAAGCCCAGTGAGTCGGATCAAAAAAGAGATGCGGTCCGTGGATCGTAATGCTATAGCTGATTTCGGCCATCATGCAGGCCAGCAGGGTAACTGTCCCACTCGTATCACCCAGGTGATTATGGAGATGCTCAATTCCTTGGCGCCGAAGCACCCTTGCCAGAATAACCGCTTCCTGAAAATAGAACATCTGATACAACAATCCGCGCAAGCCTGGCTGCGCTGTTCTCAATGCAAGCCGCAACGCCCCTAGATACCTGGAGGGATGAGAAAGGAGAGTGGCGACGTTGTCTATAAGCAGGCCAATGGGGTTTGCCGGAAGCAGGTAGAAAGTGCTCCGTTTTTCTGCAAGCACCTCCGGCCCGACGTCATGATCTGAACCGGTCTTGCGTACAGAGAAGGTGCGAACATCGATCCCGCGCTCGCGCAGCCCTTTGACCTCCCTTTGGATAAAGGTATCTGTAGCCCTTGGGTAGGTGTTGGTGAAATAGCCGATACGCACTGCAATCTCCGGTTTCTGCATCTTCTAGCGAGGCAAATGGATCATCAGGAAAACCTGTTGGTCGGAACCCAGCCCAGCAGACGCTTGGCCTTGTCGTTGGAGTACCGAAACGGCTTCAACCGCGCTGCAAAACCCTGTCGCAGAAGCACCTCAGGCAACCTGGCCTCCTGCCCGGCGATGCGGAACAATGTCCACAGCAGCCACGCAAATCCAGCCAGGAAACGCCATGGTACAGAAATCCCATGGGAGGGCAAGATTCCTCTGCGCCGTAACCCCGCGAGATATTCCTGCTGACTCGGAAGGTTGTCGTCAACAAGATGGATAACTTCCCCGCTGGCGACATCCTGGTCGAAGGCATTGAGGATTGCCTTGGATAATCCCGTAACTTCAACCGTAGGCACTCCCCCCTCATGAGCCGCAATGAGGCGCAACGGACCCTTGATAATGCCGGCGTGTGCGCCGATCAAGCGTTCGCTGTCGTAAACGAGCCCAGGTCGCAGAATGACACAGCGATTTCCGGGCTCGCCGGCGAACTTTGCAAAGAGCTTCTCCTGTTCCAATTTCATCGCTGCGTAAGTTCCCATTCCACAGCCATCTGAAATCTCGACATTCTCATCCAGCAAAGCCAAAGCCGGCATGCGCACGTAGTCCAGCACAGCAATGCTGCTGATGCCGACCAATCTCGTAATTCCGGCCTGTCGCATCGCATTGAGCAGGTTACTTGTAGCCATAACCGTCGAGCGGTACTGCTCCTCCGCACTGCCCGAAAGACCGGCTGCCAAATGAATCACCGCGTCGATCCCCAGCCCCCCCAGCTTCGGCAAGTCTTCACCCAAGTCACACTGAAGCCACTCGACAGACGGCGTAAGGTTCGGCTCGTTCGCCGAATTGGATCGGGTTAGCGCAAGCACATTGTGTCCTCGCGCAATGGCTTCCCGTACAACATACCTACCTATGAATCCAGATGCACCGGTGATTAATATCTTCATGGACGCTATTTATATTTTGAATTCGACGAGTATATTCGTTCTGTTGATAAAGCGGTTCCACCAATACTTCAGATGACCTGACATCTCTGTGAATTTACCAGGCACTCATTAAAAAATACGTTGTTGCTACACAACGCTTTTCATGTCTCAGAATCTTTCGTGTCGCATTACTAATCAATCAAGCCGAATCGCATAGATGCGACACAGACAGGCATCCTCCCCCTTTGCAAAAAAAGGGGGGGAACAGCAGGTTTGGAATTTTTGAAATAGCTTCTTAACGAGCCTTCCGATGGCCAATGGATCCAGCTCCTTCTCTCCCCTCAACCGGCGAGCCGACGGAAATACTCGATTGTCTCCTTGAGACCATCATGCAGTTGGACTTTTGGTTCCCACCCCAGCTTCTCCCGCGCCTGCGTAATGTCTGGGCAGCGCTGGCGCGGGTCATCCTGCGGAAGCGGATGATAGACGACGCGCGAGCGAGTCCCACACAAAGACACAATGGTCTCGGCCAGTTCACCGATAGTGTATTCACCGGGATTGCCCAGGTTCAGCGGGCCAGTGAAGCCTTTTTCAGTCGCCATCATGGCGACGAACCCTTCGATCATGTCATCCACATAGCAGAACGAGCGTGTCTGGGTGCCGTCGCCGTAGACTGTGATGTCCTCCCCCTTCAAGGCCTGAACGATGAAATTACTAACTACCCGACCATCATTTTCCGCCATCCGAGGCCCGTAAGTGTTGAAAATCCGCACCACCTTGATGTCGAGGTCATGCTGCCGCAGATAGTCGAAGAAGAGCGTCTCGGCGCAGCGCTTACCTTCGTCGTAGCAGCTGCGTGGGCCGATAGGATTGACCCGTCCCCAGTACCCCTCCACCTGGGGATGCACCTCGGGGTCGCCGTACACCTCGGAAGTCGAGGCCTGCAGGATGCGCGCCTTGACGCGCTTTGCCAGGCCGAGCATGTTGATCGCCCCGTGCACACTAGTCTTTGTGGTCTGCACGGGATCGAACTGATAGTGTACCGGCGATGCCGGACAGGCCAGGTTGTAGATCTGGTCCGTCTCGACATAGAGAGGGAAAGTCACATCGTGGCGGAGCACCTCGAAATGAGTGTTACCCAGCAACTGCCGGATGTTCGCGCGCTGGCCGGTGAAATAGTTGTCGACGCAAAGGACATCGTGCCCCTGTGCAACCAGATAGTCACACAGATGTGAGCCAAGAAATCCCGCCCCCCCGGTAATGGTAATATGCTTCGACATTTTCTCCGATTCCTCTCTGATTGTTTTATTTCACTGCTGGCCGGTCCGTAGCTGGAATAAGCGATGCGATATTGACCGCATGCTAGCATGCTTATATCATCAAGATGACAATTTCATGTACGTGTGAGTTAAGTTAAATTACCCCCGGCAAAGCCGGGGGCTTATTGTGTGAGCGCCTCAAAGGCGCCGGTAAAATCATGAGCCGCCCAAGGCGGCTGCGATCTTCGCCTCCCCCTTTAACAAAGGGGGAATGAGGGGGATTTAAAATGCAGGTTTCGCACATCACCACCTGCAAATCCCCCCTCGCCCCCCTTTTGCAAAGGGGGGGATAAAAAGCGCCGCGCTCATAACAATAACTTGAAACACGACCGCCGCAAAGGTCAAACCTTTTTGAGTCCCCCGGCATAGCCGGGGGTTTACCCAACTGAATTA
>JAHJJI010000126.1 GCA_018823025.1 Gammaproteobacteria bacterium
AGCCCGGCGCTCCTTCGGCAGGGAAAGCACCTCATCCTCGGCCAGCAGCTGTCCCGCCTCGCCCAGCAGGGTAAACACCATCCGTCCGGCCTCGCGGTGGATGCTGAAATTGCGCGCTTCCGCAAAAGAGGAGAGTTCGGCATAAGCCTTGGCTTCCTCATCCTTGTAGGCTTTTTCGATGTGTGCGCTTTCGGTCTTGAAATCCTGCCCCGCCAACTGCTGCGGGATTTCCGTCACCAGGGATTTCGCCATCTGCAGCAAGAGCTGGCGCAGCTGGCGCCCCTGCCCCGCTGGCAGGCGCAGCGCCAGAGGTCTTTCCGGGGTATCGAAGTTGTGCAGGTAGCACAGGTCCGGCGGCACCAAGCGCTCGACGGCAACCGCCTGCATCGCCTGCGTTAGCAGGGAAGTGCGGCCACTACCGACCTCGCCCAGCACGAACAGATTGTAATCTGGCTGATCCATTCCCAAGCCGAAGCGAGCGGCCGTTTCGGCTCGCTCCTGGCCGATCCAGGGCAAGGGCAGGTTGAGTAGTTCGGAAGTATCTGAAAACCCCAGCGATTCGGGGGCTATGGTCAGGCGAAGATCAGCGGGTGTCAGGTTTGAAATTGGCATTTGTTAACCACAGAGACATTTAGAAACACAGAGGATTCTTGTATCCTAACCCGAATTGCGCGCAAAGCCGCTATCATCAGGAATCTCCCCTGGTTTTCTCCGTGTCTCTGTGCCTCTGTGGTGAAATATCTTGTTATTTGTTTCCACTCAGCGCACAGCTGTTGGTTTCGGCCAACTGCAGCGGCAGATCGCCGCTCCTCCCGCCGATGCTGCCGACGGCATGCACCGCTGCAACGTAATGCTTGTCTTCATGCAATCTGTCCCAACTTTCCGGGTGAGTCCGGCCATGCATGCGAATCAGGCGCGCCATGCCCAGTGCCGGCATTTCCCATTTCAGACCGGCCAGCAGTTCGTCTGCGCTTTCCGGCTTGTTGCACACCAGCACCATATCGCACCCCGCCTGCAGCGATGCCACGGCACGTTGCACCACACCGCCTGCTGTGCTGGCGCCTTCCATGGAAAGATCGTCGCTGAAAATCACGCCGTCAAAGCCGAGTTCTTTGCGCAGGACATTCTTCAGCCAGATGCTGGAGAAGCCTGCCGGCAACTTGTCCACCTTCGGGTAGATCACATGAGCCGGCATCATCCCGGCCAGGCCGAAACCGATCATCTGCCTGAACGGGATCAGGTCATCCATTTCGATGTCGGCATAATCGCGCTCGTCTACCGGGATTTCCAGATGCGAGTCGGCACGCACGAAGCCATGACCGGGAAAGTGCTTGCCCACCGCGGCCATGCCTCCTTGTTTCAGGCCCAGCATCAGGCTGTGCGCAAGAATAGCGATGGCCTGCGGGTCACGGTGGAAGGCGCGATCGCCGATCACACCGCTTTGCCCGAAATCGATATCCAGTACCGGGGTAAAACTGAAATCCACGCCGCTGGCGCGCAACTCCGCCGCCAGCACCCATCCAGTCTGGTGCGCCAAGGTCTTGGCACGATTCGGATGCTCGTCCCAGAGATGTCCCAACTCGCGCATCGGCGGCAGCCTGGTGAAGCCATCACGAAACCGCTGCACCCGACCGCCTTCGTGGTCCACGGCAATCAACAGATGGGGGTTGCGCAAAGCGTGAATCTCGGCAGTCAGCCTGGCAAGCTGCGCCTGCGAAGTGTAATTCCTGCCAAACAGGATTACACCACCGACCAGGGGGTGTTTCAGTCTTTTCCTGTCCTCGTCGGTCAATTCGGTGCCGAGAACATCGAGCATTACCGGGCCAAGAGTCATTGTTATCTTCTTTTGATTATTGTTCCAGAACAGAAAAAGCCACCACCATCTCCGCCTCGTCGCTGATCGACAGGTAATGACCGCGAATATTGTGCTGTGCCAAAACTTGCGCCAGATCGGGCTCCAGCCCGAAACCCGGCCTGCCAAGCGCATCGTGCGTCACGTTGATATTGTGCCAGGTTGCCGGGTGGCGCATCCCCGTACCCAGCGCCTTGACGAAGGCCTCCTTGGCGGCAAACCGTTTGGCAAGAAAGCGGGCGCGGTGGGTGCTGGCCGAAAAATCGTCCCATTCCACCGCCGCCAGAATCCGCCTTGCAAACCGGTCGCCGAAACGGTTCAGCGCTTCCTCTATGCGCCCTACCGCAATAATGTCGGTGCCTATCCCGTAAATCATCTGGCGACTGCCACCATCAGCGCTTTCATTTCCGCCACCGCCCGCTCCCAGCCCACGAACAATGCCTGCGCAACAATGGCGTGACCGATGTTGAGCTCGTACACACCGGGTATGGCGGCGATTTTCTGCACGTTGTGGTAGTGCAAGCCGTGTCCCGCATTCATTCGCAGGCCAAGCTTCATGCCGTACTCGACCGCCGTGCGAATGCGCGCAAGTTCTACGTCCTGTGCCGCCTCTGTTTCGGCATCGGCGAAGTGGCCGGTATGAATTTCCACCACGGGCGCCCCCGCTTCCCTGGCAGCATCAAGCTGCGCCTTTTCCGGCGCAATGAATAGAGAAACACGAATACCGGCATCGCCCAACTCAGCGCAGGCCTGCTTGATACGCTCGAAATAGGCAACCACATCAAGTCCGCCTTCGGTGGTTCGTTCTTCGCGCTTCTCCGGCACCAGGCAGACATCCTGCGGTTTCAAACGCAAAGCAATTCCCACCATCTCGTCCGTCACCGCCATTTCCAGATTCATTCGTGTCTGCAATGCTGCACGCAGGATTTCCACGTCTTCGTCCTGAATGTGGCGGCGATCTTCACGCAAGTGCAGGGTAATCGAGTCCGCACCGGCAGTTTCCGCCATCAGCGCCGCCTGGACCGGGCTGGGATAGCGTGTGCCGCGCGCTTGCCGCAGTGTGGCAATGTGGTCAATGTTGACGCCCAAATGAATCATAGTTCCTGTAAGTCCTTTAATATCTGGCGGGTATGCAAAAAAGTATCCTCACCGAGATAATGATTGATCAGCGCCCGCATCAACGCCTTGCTTTGCTGCAGGGTGACGGGATCACCGTAATCGTCGGCGGCCATGTCCAGCAGCGTCTTCCCCCTTAATTCTACACCGATTTGGCCGGTTTTTTGCCGTACCGGGCCGCGCTCAAAAACGTAGCGGTAAGACACATCCGCCTCTATCGCCGCTCCGGAATCAGCATCATGGTCGAGCGTCAGGGCGTAACCCAGTTCCTTCAGCAGATTCATTTCGAAACGCCGCAGCACGGCGGCATAATCCGTGCGCCGCGCGAGTTCCTGCAAGGTTTCCTGGTAATAAAGGAACAGCTGCTCGTGCGGGTCGTCGCGGTGCAACAGCTTGAGCAGCAGTTCGTTCAGGTAAAAGCCGCAGATCAGCGCCGTGCCCTGCAGCAGCGGTTGCCCGCCCTGCCATTCGGCGCTGTGCAGCGTGCGCAGCTCGGCCTTGCCGAACCAACTGAGTGAAAGCGGCTGAAAAGAAAGCAGCAGTCCGCGCACGGCCGATTTCGGCCGCCGCGCGCCGCGCGCCATCAGCGGCAGACGACCGAAATCACGGCTGAACACCTCGACGATCAGGCTGGTTTCGCGATAGGGATAAGTATGCAGGACATATGCGGGTTGATCTCCCTGCCTGGCATTATGTTCTCGTGCCATACCCTCGAATAATAGCTAGCAAATCAATATGGTTATTTATTTAACAACCCGAATTATACGGCGTAGGATGCTGGGCTATCCATTATTTTCGGCCTCCAGCTTGGTTTTTTCGGATGATCCTGTTGCTTCTAAATAACAGCGAAAAGCACATTCGACCTGCCAGGGAATTCAGATTAAAATCCCGTTTAATTGAATTTCAGCTTATCCGATTAAATACCGAAGCCGACCCAGACTTGAAGGAGATTTGAAACATGGAAAGAAGAGACAATATGCCTATTTGGGTTTTCTTTGGGCTCTCCAGCATCAACACCCGGAAAGGCGCTCTGATCCTGTTCTGGAGTTGTTTCGCGTTCGCGATAGCTTTCATCCCCTTTTCCCCGGCCCCATCGTGGTTGTCGACAACCGGACCGAGCTGTTTCGCTTGCGGGATCGTTCCCATCCCCGCTTCCTATCACCTGGATGACTGGAGCTGGTCCGGACTGACTTTTATCGTGGCCTTGTGGTACTGGCTATGCATCCGGTGGATCGACAAAAATTCGACATGGGAAGCCCAGCCTCAATAAATCTCACAGGGATACACCATGTCAAATCGACGCGCCATCACCTTTTTACTGGGATTCCTTTCTTCGATCTGGATCCCAAACGCAATTGCATGCTCGTGCATACAACTAAGCCTCAAGGAACAATACCAAATGGCCGAACATGTGTTCGTAGGCCGCATAACAAAAACCGGGGAAATAAAGAGCCGCTCAGTTAATCCCAACTGGAGTGGCGTCATCGGTGAATTTAAAACCCTGCAAACCTTGAAGGGCAACCCAGCCTTACTTCAACACATTGAAACCGGCCATGGTCGTGGCGGCTGTGGAGTAACTTTGACCGTGGGGCAGGCTTACCTTTTCTTCATTGATAAATCAGGTTCGGTCGACATCTGCACCGGCAGCCGTACATTTACCCCCGGAACCCAGGAAGACGAGAAAACGCTGAAGGAACTAAAGACCTTCACAAACCAACATTCCCAACCCTAGCCGCCTTATTTGTCTGTCGCCAATCGATTGCTCTTGAAACAGATCATCCAGAATTTGTCGAAAAACTTTACATTAAAACAGACGTCAAGCAACCAATTTGTATGCAACATATTGATAATTTGAAATAAAATATTTCAGGCGTGAATTTTGCGTGCAAGATTCGTTAAGCAAATATTTGCCCTTGCAAAGAAATAGCTTTCTGTCACCCTTCGGAGAAAAATATAAATGATCGCGACAAAACTGAACTCGACATTATGTGCTGCGCTTACGGTTACCGCTCTGATCATCAGTCAGCCTGCAGCGGCTATCAGCATTACTTTCGACTATACTTACGACGATGGCTTTTTTACCGGGCACACCGACCGCCAAACCTTGTTAAATCAGGCTGCCAGCGAGTTCACGACTCGCCTGCAGGATAATTTAACGGCAATTACCTCCGTAACCAGCAGAAACCCTTGGGAACGAAAAAGCTTCAACCCCAACTTCTTTAATCCCCAAACGGGCGCAGATACCACGCTAAGTAACTACAGTGTCGCCGCCAATGATATTGTCGTCTTTGTCGGCGCTTATAATTTCGGTTCTTCCATTCTCGGCCAAGGTGGACCGGGAGGATATGACTCCTCCGGCTTTAGTTCCTTAGAACTTAATCGAAACCAGAGCACTACTACTGCTACTGATTTTGGCCCATGGGGCGGCGCCATCAGCTTTAGTAGCTCGGCAAACTGGTACTTCGATCAGGACGCCACCACCACAGAGTCATTTTCCGGATACGACTTTTACTCCGTCGCAGTGCATGAACTGGGACACGTTCTTGGCTTTGGTACCGCCCCTTCGTTTGGCAATCTTGTTGTAAACAACGACACCCTGTTCACGGGAACTGCCGCAACGGCTCTATATGGCGAGGCAGTCCCGATGGCCAATTCAGGGCACTGGCAATCAGGTTTGACCAGCACTGTAAACGGCGTAACTCAGGAAGTTTCAATGGGGCCAACCATAGCCGCCAACCAGCGCAAGCATTTCACCGAACTGGATTTTGCCGGGCTGCAAGACATGGGATGGGAAGTCAGCCCGGTTACTGCAGTGCCAGTTCCTGCTGCCGCATGGCTCTTTCTTTCGGGTCTTGCCGGTCTGTTCGGCTTTTCAAGACGTCGCATGGCATAGCAAAGGCTGGCCAAGCGGACTATTTCACGCCTGATCAACGCGCAGTGTAAACCACCAGATTGATGGGTTACACTGCACGCTCTTATCCCGATTTGGATAAAGACTCAATGACCCAAGATCTTCCTTGAGTTCATCGTCCGTTCATCATGGATGAGCGAGCGCCAACCCTGGCTCTCCCAACATTGCCGTCAAAATGCATGTCTCAACCCTTCTCACGAAACCCCTTGATTTCCCTGCAAATCGAAATATTGCTACACGGAAAATAGTTATCTAGCCTCCGGGAGGTGGTAAAATCTTCTATGTGGGCTATTCATACAGCGGCAACATGCGCTTAAAAGCCAGTTATAACCATTGACGTTAGTCCGAGGGTAGCAATGAAATGTGTGGATGATTTCCGCCTGCAATTCGGCAAGCAGGAACTGGTGCCGATCATTATTGGCGGGATGGGTGTGGATATCTCGACGGCCGAGCTCGCGCTCGAGGCGGCGCGTTTGGGCGGTATCGGCCACATTTCCGACGCCATGCTGCCGACCGTCTCCGACCGGCGCTACGAAACGCACTTTATCAAAGAAAAACTCAAGCAGTACAAATACAACATCGACAATTCCGACAAGTCGGCGGTGAAGTTCGACCTCGGCCATATTGCCGAGGCTACCCGCCTGCACGTGAGCAAGACCATGGAAGCCAAGCGCGGCGAAGGCATGATCTTCATCAACTGCATGGAAAAACTCACCATGAACGCGCCGCGCGAAACGCTGCGCGTGCGCCTGCGCACGGCGCTTGATGCCGGGATTGACGGCATCACGCTGAGCGCCGGCTTGCACCTTGGTTCATTCGCGCTGATGGAGGATCACCCCCGCTTTCGCGATGCCCGGCTCGGCATCATTGTCTCCTCCCTGCGGGCGCTGCAGCTATTTCTGCGCAAAACCGCCAAACTCAATCGACTACCGGATTTCATCGTGGTCGAAGGCCCCCTGGCCGGCGGTCATCTTGGCTTTGACATGGATTGGGCGAAGTACGATCTGCACACGATCATGGCTGAAATTTATCAGTATCTGCAGACCGAGAAACTGAACATTCCGCTGATTGCGGCCGGCGGCATTTTCACCGGCAGCGATGCCGTATCTTTCCTCGAAAACGGCGCAGCGGCGGTACAGGTGGCAACACGCTTTACCGCGGTGCACGAGTGCGGCCTGCCAGAGAAGGTGATCCAGGAATACATCAAGGCAACTGAGGACGATATCGAGGTCAACACCGTTTCACCGACGGGGTACCCGATGCGGATGCTCAAAAACAGCCCGGCAATCGGCTCAGGCATCCGTCCTGGCTGCGAGTCTTACGGCTACCTGCTGGATGGCTCCGGGAATTGCGCCTACATCGAGGCCTATAACCGCGAAGTGGCCGCCCACCCGAAGGCAAAGAAAATCTCGGTAAAGGAAAAAACCTGCCTTTGCACCCACATGCGCAACTTCAATTGCTGGACCTGCGGCCATTACACCTATCGCCTCAAGGACACTACGCGACGCATGCCGGACGGCAGTTACCAAATACTCAGCGCGGAACACGTGTTCCGTGATTACCAGTTCAGCGTCGACCAGAAGATCGCATTACCGGATTAAGAGACCATGAAGAGAACCGACCTGGCAAAGAACATCGGCTTGAAAATAAACAGCCAAATCAACCGTCCCGGCACTGCCGGACGCATCGGCCAGGAGACTGCCGTTGCCGTAGACCGGCGCGAGCAACGCAAACTCGATCAGGCGCTCGGCCTGGTGCCATTTGCAGTCAAACTTAACAGCGATCTGGTGAAGCAGATCCAGTCACTAGCGCAGGAACGTCAGATCGGGTTGAACGAAATGGTAGCGGAGTTACTGCAAAAAGGCCTGAACAGCTAAACGCCTTTAGCGTGCAAAGATAGTCAATTTGACGCTTTCTTTCAAAGACATAAGGGGCCAAGTTCTGCATTGTAAAAATGCAGAACTTGGCCCCTTCGGCTCTTAATCAGCGATGGCGTCCGCCGGAACGGTGCAGCGGGGGCGTCCGTGGCGTTGCCACATTGCCATTTGCCTCTCTGGTCGGTGCTGCCCCACGGCCCTGTGAGGGTGACCTGGGCGCGGAAGAGCGGCCCCTCGGCTGACCGCGGCCACCCGGGGTTGATCCGCGTCCATTCTGGATCGGCTCGGGCTTGGCATTCCGGTCCGGCTCGAAACCCGGCACCACTTCCTCGGGCAACTCCCGCTTGAGCAGTCTTTCGATATCCGCCAGCAGCTTGTATTCATCGACACATACCAGCGACACGGCTTCACCCGACGCGCCCGCGCGGCCGGTACGACCGATGCGGTGAACGTAATCCTCAGGCACGTTGGGCAACTCGAAGTTGACCACATGCGGCAAGTCAACGACGTCAATACCGCGGGCGGCGATGTCAGTCGCCACCAGCACCCTCAGACTGCCATCCTTGAACTCGCTCAATGCGCGAGTCCGCGCCGACTGGCTCTTGTTGCCGTGGATCGCCAGCGCCGGGATGCCTCCCTTGATCAGATGTTCGGCCAACTGGTTAGCACCGTGCTTGGTGCGGGTGAACACCAGCACCTGCGACCAGTCGTGCTGCTTGATCAGGTGGGAGAGCAAGGTGCGTTTCTTGTCGCGGTCCACCGGATAAACCTTGTGCGCCACATTGTCGGCAGTCGCATTGCGTCGCGCCACCTCGATCATCGCTGGCTTGTTCAGCAAGCCATCGGCCAGCGCCTTGATCTCATCGGAGAAGGTGGCTGAAAACAGCAGGTTCTGTCGATGCTTGGGCAACAATGCGAGGATTTTCTTGATGTCGCGAATGAAACCCATGTCCAGCATGCGATCGGCTTCGTCCAGCACCAGAATCTCGACGTGTGACAGATCGACGGTTTTCTGCTGAACGTGGTCCAGCAATCGTCCGGGCGTTGCAACCAGGATATCCACGCGACCCCTGAGTTTCGTGATTTGCGGGTTGATGTTGACCCCGCCGATCATCGTCATGGAATTCAGTTTCAGGTGCTTGCCGTAGTCGCGCACACTCTCCTCCACCTGTGCCGCGAGTTCTCGGGTAGGAATGAGGATCAGCGCACGAATCGGCGGGCGACCGCTGGACGGGCCTTTGACGTTAGGGTCGGAAAGCCGGTGCAGGATAGGCAGAACGAAACCGGCGGTCTTGCCGGTGCCGGTCTGCGCGCCAGCAAGCAGGTCGCCGCCCGACATCACGGCGGGAATCGCCTGCATCTGGATAGGGGTGGGAACAGTGTAACCACGTTCAGTGACGGCGCGAACGATTTCATCGGACAAGCCGAGGGAAGCAAAGGACATAGTGACTCCAGGAATAACATCGGCCTGTCGCCGTTTATCGGCGCCAGTCTTAGACAGATGAGGGGTTTTTTATAAGCCCGAATGGGCAGCGGCGCGATGACTGGGTGCGTACGCCGCAGGCGCGCATTATAGCAGAGTGAAGGCAGTTCCGCCGTTTAGCTGTAAGGACAGGAGAGAGGCTACTCGTAGCCCAGGCTTTTCACCGCCCGTTCGTCGTCGGCCCAACCGCTTTTCACCTTGACCCAGACTTCGAGGTAAACTTTGAGACCGAACAGCTCTTCCATGTCCTTGCGGGCCTGGGTACCGATTTCCTTGAGTTTTTCGCCTTTCTTTCCGATCAGGATCGGCTTCTGGCTATCTCTGTCGACAATGATGGCAGCGTAAACACGGCGTAGCTCGCCTTCGGTTTCGAACTTCTCTATTTCAACGCTGATGGAGTAGGGAATCTCGTCACCCAGCAGGCGGAAAACTTTTTCACGCACGATTTCGGCTGCAAGAAAACGCTCGCTGCGGTCGGTAATTTCGTCTTCGCCATAGATCGGCTCGCCTTCCTGCAAATGACGGCGGATCTCCTGCACCAGTTCAGTCAACTGGGAGTCGCGCTTGGCGCTGACCGGAATGATCGCGGCGAAGGGGAACGCGGCTGACACTTTCTCGATAAACGGCAGCAGTGTTGACTTGTCGCTCACCTTGTCGGTCTTGTTGATCACCAGCACCACGGGTTGATTGCGCGGCAGCAGGGCCAGCACTTTTTCGTCACGTGCATCGAAGCGCATCGACTCAATCACGAACAGCGCCACATCCACATCCGACAGGGATTGCGTCACGGTGCGGTTCATCACGCGGTTCAGCACATTCTGGTGCTGCATCTGGAAGCCCGGCGTATCCACGAAAACATACTGCGCATCAGCATCGGTACGAATGCCGACAATACGGTGCCGGGTGGTCTGCGCCTTGCGGGAGGTGATGCTGATTTTCTGCCCGATCAAGTGATTGAGCAGCGTGGACTTGCCCACGTTCGGGCGGCCAACGATAGCGATGTAACCGGTACGAAATTCCATGTTATTCCTGACTTAGTATTTGCATGACGCTACCCGCAGCCTGTTGCTCCGCGCTTCGGCGGCTGACCCCTCCGCCACAGGCACGTACACCCAGGTCAGGAATGGCGCACTCGACTTCGAAATGCTGCTCGTGGGCTTCGCCGCTGATCGACAGCACAGTGTAATTGGGCAAAGGCAGCTTGCGGCCCTGCAAATATTCCTGCAGCAGGGTTTTCGGATCCTTACCCAGAGTCTTCGGGTCGAGCCCCTTCATCAGCGGCTCGAAAAGCCTTGCAATCATTTGTTCCGCGCTGGCAAAACCGCCATCGAGGTAGACCGCGCCGATAACCGCTTCCAACGTGTCCGCGAGGATGGAGGGGCGGCGAAAACCACCGCTTTTCAGCTCTCCTTCCCCCAGTTTCAGGTAATCGCCCAAATTCAGGGAGGAAGCGATTTCAGAGAGTGTCAGTTCCTTGACCAGATGGGCGCGCATCCGGCTCAAATCGCCTTCCTGCACGCGGGTATGGAGATGATATAGATGCGTGGCGATAGCGCAACTCAGCACGCTGTCACCGAGAAATTCCAGCCGCTCGTTGTGCGGCATACCGTAACTGCGGTGGGTCAGTGCCCTGCGCAACAGCGCCGGATCCTTGAACTCATAGCCGATCCGCCGAACCAGCGCTTCAGTACCCATGCAGATGAGTTACTCGCTCTTCGCGCTGCTTGATGCTGAGAAATCCATGCAGGCGCTGACATTGGCCACGACCGGTACCTTGATGGAATAATCCACAGACACTACCGATAGGCTCCCTTCGCGACTAACGGTCAGGTCTTCTGGCTTGACACTTTTGACGTCGCCGACATCGGCGCGTTTGAAGAAAGAAGTCTCAAGCTCCTTGGGCGACATGGTCTTGAGATCGCCACTGGTAGCCATGCTACTGAGTATTCTCTTCACCGACATGAATTCCAGATAGGCAGGCACCAGCTTTGCCGCCAGAACCAACCCTGATCCCACCAAAGCCGCAATAAACAGCATACCCAGCAACGTGGCGCCCTGTTGTTTCTTCATGACCACCCCTCCTTTAATCAATTGATTTCCCGATGCGCTTGAGATCATCGAAGTTCCACCAGATCATGAAAGCCTTGCCGACAATGTTACGGTCCGGCACGAATCCCCAGTAGCGACTATCGTTACTATCGTCGCGGTTGTCGCCCATCATGAAGTAGTGGCCTTGTGGCACTGTGCAGGTAAAGCCTTCGTTATTGTAAGCGCAATTTTCTCGGTTGGAAAACTGCCGCACGTCACCCAGACGCAGCACCGGTGCCTCAGGCTGAACCAGCGTCTGGTGGTTGTGCTCCCCCAGTTGTTCACGGTACAGGTTGGCGTTCACGAAATTCAGGCCACTTTTGACGTAGCTGTAGTTGCCCAGGCTTTCAATTTTCAGCGGTTTGCCGTTGAGGGAGAGTTGCTTGTTCTGATAGCTTATTTTATCGCCCGGTACGCCAACCACTCGCTTGATGTAATCCAGCGAGGGATCTTCCGGATAACGGAAAACCATTACGTCACCGTTTTTCGGCGAAGCGATCTCGATGATCTTCTTGTTGGCCACTGGCAAACGGATGCCATAAGTGTATTTATTCACCAGGATAAAATCACCCACCAGCAGCGTCGGCATCATCGAGCCAGAAGGGATCTTGAACGGCTCGACCAGGAAAGAGCGCAACAGGAAGACCACCAGGATGACGGGGAAGAAACTTTTGGAGTATTCGACCAGAAGCGGCTCCTTGGCACCCGCCACGCGACGGGGCTTAAGAACGTAAATCTCGAACAGCCAGATGACGCCGGTAACAACCAGCGCGATCAACATGATTAACGGAAAATTCATTGGTTACCCTTATTGGTGATGGGTAGTGAGTAACAGGCAAATTCCCTTTACTCATTACCCATGACTCATCCCTATTTGTTATCCACCTGCAAAATTGCCAAGAAGGCTTCCTGCGGAATTTCCACATTGCCGACCTGTTTCATGCGTTTTTTGCCCGCCTTCTGCTTTTCCAGCAGCTTGCGCTTGCGGCTGATATCGCCGCCGTAACATTTCGCCAGCACGTTTTTACGCAATGCCTTGACGTTTTCGCGTGCGATGATCTGCGCACCGATGGCCGCCTGGATCGCCACGTCGAACATCTGACGCGGAATCAGCTCGCGCATCTTGGCAGCCACTTCACGCCCACGATACTGGGAATTGGCACGG
Organism: Gammaproteobacteria bacterium; assembly: GCA_018823025.1. Classification (GTDB taxonomy): domain Bacteria; phylum Pseudomonadota; class Gammaproteobacteria; order Burkholderiales; family Sulfuricellaceae; genus Sulfuricella. The sequence goes on from JAHJJI010000126.1 coordinate 12,493, forward strand.
TGCACGATCACCGACAGGGCATCCACCTTTTCGGCATTGATCAAAATATCCACTTTTACCAGATCTGAAGTACGGAATTCCAGGAACTCGTAATCCATTGAGGCATAACCGCGCGATACCAATTTCAGCTTGTCGAAGAAATCCATCACCACTTCATTCATCGGCATCTCGTAGGTCAGCATCACCTGCCGCCCCAAGTACTGAATATTCTTCTGCACACCGCGCTTCTGGTTGCACAGCGTCATCACGGCACCCACATATTCCTGCGGTGCAAGAACAGTGGTGGTGATGATCGGCTCGCGGATTTCCTCGATCTTGGATAGCTCGGGCAGCTTGGCGGGATTCTCGATTTCCAGTACCTCACCGCCGCGCATCACCACCTCATACACCACCGTCGGTGCGGTGGTAATGAGGTCCATATCGTACTCGCGCTCCAATCGCTCCTGCACAATCTCCATGTGCAGCAGTCCGAGGAATCCGCAGCGGAATCCGAATCCTAGCGCCTGTGAAACCTCCGGCTCATAGTGTAGCGAGGCGTCGTTGAGTTTGAGCTTTTCCAGCGCATCGCGCAGCGCTTCGTATTCGTGAGACTCCACCGGATACAGGCCGGCAAACACCTGTGGCTGGATTTCCTTGAAACCCGGCAGCGCCTCGCTGGCACGCTTCCCGGCCAAGGTAACGGTATCACCCACCTTGGCCGCCTTGAGTTCCTTGATGCCGGCGATGACGAAGCCGACCTCACCCGCCGACAGTTGTGTCCGAGGCTGAGATTTAGGCGTGAATACACCAACCTGTTCACACAGATGTTCAGTGCCGCTGGCCATCAGCAGGATTTTATCCTTGGGTTTCAGCACGCCGTCCACCACGCGCACCAGCATCACCACGCCGACATAATTATCGAACCAGGAGTCGATGATCAGCGCCTTCAATGGGCCGTCAGGGTTGCCCTTGGGCGCCGGAATCCGGGCGATGACCGCCTCCAGCACGTCCTGCACACCCAGCCCGGTCTTGGCAGAACAGAGAACCGCATGCATCGCATCGATGCCAATGATGTCCTCAATTTCCTTCATCACCCGCTCAGGCTCGGCACTGGGCAGATCGATCTTGTTGAGCACCGACACGACCTCTACGCCCAGATCAAGGGCGGTATAGCAGTTTGCCACACTCTGTGCCTCCACGCCCTGCGAAGCGTCAACCACCAGCAGAGCTCCCTCGCAGGCGGAAAGCGAGCGACTGACTTCGTAGGAGAAATCCACGTGGCCGGGGGTGTCGATCAGATTAAGCTGATAAAGCTGACCGTCCAGAGCTTTGTAGGTCAGGGCAGCAGTCTGCGCCTTGATGGTAATGCCACGTTCGCGCTCGATATCCATGGAATCGAGAACTTGCGCCTCCATCTCGCGGTCGGAAAGCCCGCCACAGAAATGAATCATACGATCGGCCAGGGTAGATTTACCGTGGTCGATATGAGCGATAATGGAAAAATTGCGGATGTGCTTCATATGGTTATGTCAGTAAAAAAGGGCACTTTGCGGTGCCCTTTCTTTTTTGGGAAAGACGGATTTTACCGGATTTTGCCGAAATAAGCAGCAAGCGCGACCGGATCGAGGTGGTAATGACAGATTTCCTCGCCTTTGCCGGTCAGCACGGGCACTAAATGGCCGTATTGCCGCTCCAGATTTTCATCTTCGTCCACATCGACAATTTCCAGCGAAAAAGGGTAATCCGGTTGAAACGCCTCGAGCTCCGCGATCATATCGTGGCACAGATGGCAGTCTTCACGCCCGTAGACCGTCAATACGATTCCACCGGTCATCGCATCTTGAATGGAATAAACAGTGCGCGCTCTCCGCGCCGCACCAGCAGCGCAATGTTCTGCCCGGCCTTGTAACCAGCAAGAATCTGATTAAACTGCTCGACGCTTTTCACGTCACTATTGTTGACAGCCGTAATCACGTCGCCGCGTTGGATTCCCGCTCGTGCGGCCAAAGCTTGAGCTTCCACCACCACCACGCCGTGCGGAATCTGCAACTCTTTTTTCTGCGCTTCGGAAAGGTCATTCAAACCCAGACCCAGCCTGCCAGCAGCGCTTTCCATCTTGCCAGGACGCTGCGCCACTTTCTCGGTCGGCGTTTCCCCCACGACCAGAGCCAAATTCCTGGCCGAACCTTTGCGCCACACCTGGACCTCCACCTGTTTTCCAGGCTTGGTCGCACCAACCAGGAGAGGCAACTCGCTGGCATTACCCACCGGCTTGCCGTCGAACCTCAGTATCACATCGCTTGGCGCCAGCCCCCCCTTATCCGCCGGGCCACCCTTCTCAACACCCGCGATCAGTGCCCCCTCCGGTTTTTTCAACCCGAACGACTCGGCCAATTCCCTGGTAACTTCCTGAATCATCACACCGAGCCAGCCGCGGCTGATCTTGCCATGAATACGCAACTGGTCGGCAACATCCATCGCCACGTCGATCGGGATTGCAAAGGCAACCCCCATGTAGCCGCCGGTGCGGCTGTATATCTGGGAATTGATGCCGACCACCTCACCCCTGAGGTTGAACAGCGGTCCGCCCGAATTGCCCGGATTGATCGCCGCATCGGTCTGGATGAAGGGCACGTAGTTTTCCTGCGGCAACGAGCGCCCCTTGGCACTGACGATGCCCGCCGTCACGCTGTTCTCAAAGCCGAATGGCGAACCAATCGCCGCAACCCACTCACCGACTTTAAGCAGACTGGGATTACCGACCACCACCCTGGGCAACCCGGCCGCCTCGATTTTGATCAGCGCCACGTCCGTTCTGCGATCCTTGCCGATCACCTTGGCCTTGAATTCACGCTTGTCAGTCAGACGCACGGTCACTTCATCGGCCCCATCCACCACATGCGCATTGGTGAGAATATAGCCGTCAGCATTGATAATGAAGCCCGAGCCCTGGGACTTAGACTCAAACTCACGCGGAATGCCATCATGAGGCGGACGGAATCGACGAAAGAAATCGAAGAAAGGGTCACCCTCGGGAAGATTGGGGATCTGAGGAAGCATCTCTTCATGGTTGACGGTCTGGGTAATGCTGACATTCACCACCGCCGGGCCCTGCTTTTCAACCAGATCGGTGAAATCCGGCAGATCCTTGGCATAGGAAAACACGGAAAAAGAAATCAGGAAAAAAGCGCACAACAACTTCTTCATTTTCCAACCACCTCAACAAAGTTAATTATTGAAAAAAACTCACTTCTTCAAGCCACCCGCAAAACTCACCACACTTACTGGCATATCGACCATCCGGCTCAGGATAACCGGCTGGAATTGTCTGCCCAACCCCATCTTTGAAGTAAACAACTTCAATCCGAGAAAACCCGCCACCAGTCCGATGAAGGCGCCAGCGACAGAATACCCCTCCTTAACATCCGCAGTAACAGCCAGCGCACTCCCCGCTACCGCACCAACAAACAATAACAGCAGAGGAAACAGATAAAGCAACATCGTCCCCTTGAACAAGGCTGACTCATTCATACCGACCACAACCCGATCTCCGACCTTTGCACCGACTTCGTTGCTGGCGCGATAAAGCGGCGTCTTCTGAGCAAAAAAGTTTGCCAGCACCGAAGTGCCGCAGCTACTTTCGCTGCAACTGCTACAGTTCGACCTCCGCTCCGCCTGAACGTAGGCAACGGCATGCTCTATTTTCACGACTACCGCTTCAGTTTCGATCATGTCATCACCTAATTCTTGCTGACGGAATTCGCGATTTGCATCACTGTGATGGCTGGAACCTCGCCAAGCACCGTAATCTGGTGGTCAGCCACCGTTCGCGTATAAACATGGATGGCACCCTGGCGAACCACTCTTTGCATGGGCTTTATCACGGTCTCAACAGGCTCGATAAAAACAGAAACCGTCGCCAGTCCATCAGAAAACACCAGATGTTTCACCGGCACACCCTTCCCCGGCATCGTGCGTTTTATCACCGTTACCTGGGTAAAACCTGGCGGGAGCTGCTTCACCCGCCAACTCAACTCGTTTTGCTGCATTTCCACCTCATTTGCCGGCTCACTGGACACCAGCACTTTTTTTCCGGCAATTTTCGGCCTCAGGGATTCCTTGTCTATCTGCCCACCAATTTCCACCTGGGTGAAGGCAAACTGGCCAATCATCTCGCTCCTTTCGTTGAGCATACCGGCTTTCAGCAGCAAGCCCGTGGCCTGGTCGATCCAGAGCTTATGCTGGTAACGGTATTGATCCCTGGGCTCGAGAATAAGCACCTTGCAGACGTGGCCAGCCGTGCGATCTGATACAGCGAATCGCACCCGGTAATTCTCGGTGATACCATCAAGCTGCCTGGGCAACAGGGCAGGGAAGGATTTTTCGATCTTCCTTTTCTCCACCACCACGGAAGTATTGCTGTCCGGAGTGAAGCACAGCACCTCTTCATTATTGCGGATCACTTCACGGGGAGAACCATCCAGCGCCTCGAGCTTTTCATGCTCGCCGCTTTCATCCTTGATATGGGTGATTTTGCTAGTTTCAATATGGTCGCCATACTGATAAATGTAGGTACCCTTGTAATTGAGTTGGTGCGCCGCAGCGGTGGTTTTTTTCAACCAGTTCAGTGCATCCGTCTGTTGCTCCACATCTGCTGCCTGTGACACACCAACCATACCCACCAGCGCAGCGACAGCGAGGAGTAATACTCTCATCGACCTTCATCCCGTGATTTTTCGAGGGACGCGCGCTGATAGTAACGGGGCGCCTGGACGACATTTGAGTATTCATGATGTGCCGCCAGGTAACCATTGACGTTTATCTCGGATGAGGTACTCACCGTGTTAGCTTCAGCAACCATGGCACTGGCTGCCGCACCCGGGTCACGCTCATGATTGAATTGCATCGCTACCCACGCCACCAGGGAAACTGCCGCAATCGATGCCGCTGCAGACAGAGCAATCAAGGGGCGCCGGTTCGGAAGGAGTCTCCGGGGAGCCAGAACCGTCGGCTCTTTTGCCAACTGACTGGTGATTCGAGCGTTGAAATCGGGTGAAAGCGAGGAAGTTTGTCTCAAGGAATCGCCGATCAGGTGATACATATTCCACTTTTGATGCAATTCCGGTTGTTCTCTGGCAGAAATCAAAATTTCATTTACCTCTTCATGATCCAGCTCACCATCTGTCAGCGCAGATATTCGACTTTCCATCATGTTCACCACCTCGTATCTATATCAGTTCCCAGCAGAGGCCTTAACTTCTCGGCGATCGTTTCGCGGGCACGAAAAATCCTCGAGCGTACCGTCCCAATCGGGCAATTCATCGTGTTCGCAATTTCCTCATAACTCAGGCCCTCGATTTCACGGAGTGTGATCGCGGTTTTAAGTTCCTCGGGCAGGGTATCCATCGCCTTGTTCACAGTTTCGGCAACCTGTTTGCTCATCAGTTCATTTTCAGGCGTATTGATATTGCGAAGCTGATCTGCATCTTCAAAACCTTCGGCCTCTTCGCTGTCGAACTCCGTCGTCGTTGGAGGTCGCCTGCCTTCAGACACCAGATAATTCTTGGCGGCATTAATGCCGATCCGATACAACCAGGTATAAAAAGCGCTATCACCTCGAAACGAAGGCAGTGCGCGGTACGCCTTGATGAACGCTTCCTGAACCACGTCTTCTACTTCAGTCGGGTTACGGATAAAGCGCGACAGCAATCGCCCCAGCTTGCGCTGATATTTCAGCACAAGCAGTTCAAAAGCATGCTTGTCGCCATGCTGCGCTCGCTCGACCAGTTGTTGGTCAATCTCACGATCACCCATTTGGGCCTTCCCTGAAATTCAGCGCCATTATACTTGTCCCCATTGATGGCAGGGCCTTCCCATGCCATCCAATGATTTCAGTATAGCGCCCTCATCCACTTCAGGGAACGCAACCTATTTTAAAGACATCCCTGCCGCAGAATAGTTCATACACCGAAATGGTTATTGACAGGCCCGTTTCGAAAAAAAAACGCCTCCCTGCTCCGCACCTATGTTGCGTGCTATCATTTCCACCGCATATCTATATAAGGCAAAGGAACAATGTACATGTCGCATTTCGACGTGATCATCATCGGCAGCGGACTGGCCGGCATGACGCTGGCGCTGAACCTTGCCGAAAGCCAGCGTGTGGCGATCGTCACCAAGCGCGGATTGCTGGATGGTGCCAGCAACTGGGCGCAAGGCGGCATCGCCGCCGTGCTGGCGGAGAATGACTCGATCGAGGCGCACATCAGCGACACCCTGATCGCCGGCGCAGGGCTATGCGACGAACAAGCCACCCGCTTCGTGGTGGAAAACAGCCGGGCCGCGATCGAATGGCTGATCGAGCAGGGCGTGCCCTTTACCCGGGATGCGGACAACAGCACCGGCTACCACCTGACTCGTGAAGGCGGCCACAGCCACCGCCGCATCATCCACGCTGCCGACGCCACCGGCCATGCGATACAGGTCACCCTGGCGGAAAAGATCAAAAGCCATGCCAACATCACCCTGCTGGAAAACCATATCGCCATCGACCTGATCACTGGCGGCAAGCTCGGGCTAGAAGATAATGCCTGTCACGGCGTGTACGTTCTCGACAAGGACAAAGGCAAGGTCAGAACTTTTGCCTCCCGGCATATCGTGCTGGCCAGCGGCGGCGCCGGCAAGGTCTATCTTTACACCACCAACCCCGATGTTTCCACCGGTGACGGCGTCGCGATGGGATGGCGCGCCGGATGCAGGGTGTCGAACATGGAATTTGTCCAGTTCCACCCCACCTGTTTGTATCACCCCCACGCCAAATCATTCCTGATCACCGAAGCAGTGCGTGGTGAAGGTGGCATTCTGGTATTGCGCGACGGCACCCGCTTCATGCAGGATTACGACCCGCGCGCCGAACTGGCGCCGCGCGACGTAGTTGCACGCGCGATCGACTTCGAAATGAAAAAACGCGGTCTAGATTGCGTTTATCTCGACATTTCACACAAGCCGGCCGCTTTCCTCAGGGAACACTTCCCCAACATCTACGAACGCTGCCTGGAACTGGGCATCGACATTACGCGCCAGCCCATACCCGTGGTGCCGGCGGCACACTACAGCTGTGGCGGCATCGTCACCGACAGCGCGGCGCGCACCGACATCCCCAACCTGTATGCCATCGGCGAGGTTGCCTGCACCGGCCTGCACGGCGCCAACCGGCTGGCCAGCAACTCGCTGCTGGAATGCATGGTGTATGCCCAGGCCGCCGCAAAGGACATTCTCAAGCAGCCTAAAACACCACCCGCTGCATTGCCGGAATGGGATGAAAGTCGCGTCACCGACGCCGACGAGGAAATCGTCATTTCCCACAACTGGGACGAGCTGCGCCGCTTCATGTGGGATTATGTCGGCATCGTGCGCACCAACAAACGCCTGGAACGGGCGCAGCACCGTATCCGCCTGCTCACCGAGGAAATCAACGAGTATTACCAGAACTTCCGCGTCAGCAATGACCTGATCGAACTGCGCAACCTGGTGCTCACCGCCGACCTGATCGTGCAATGCGCCATACTGCGCCATGAAAGCCGTGGCCTGCATTACAGCCGGGATTATCCGGAACAGCTTGCCGAAGCGAAAAACACGGTATTGGTGCCGGGCGAAAAATAGCCGGCTACCCCATCTTCGAGCATCGCCATTTCAGCCACACCCGCAGCCGCCTGAAATCTTCCGCATTGACTGCATCCGGAAGAATCACCAGATGTTTCACCAGGCGGCCACTCGCCGGCTTCAAATTCAGCACGGTCAAATAGGGGGCTACGAAGCTGCTGCCGAGCAGGGCGGCTTCGTGCCACGCCCCGGTGCGGGTCTGAAATTCGCAGCGACAATCGGCATCGATCCGCAACGCAACCAGCGAATGCCGCAACGTACGGAAACCATCGCGCCTCAGAGCATGCCAGGCACTGCCGAGTAACGCCGGCATCAGTGAGACGGCGAGCCATTGCGGTAGTGGTGCCAGCCAAAACATCGCGGCGGCAAAACCATGCATTCCCACGAGCAAACCCGCCAAACGCCTGGACTGCCCGATCGAGATCGTCAGTGTCTCCACCCGCAACCCTTGTAAAAATGGCTAATTGGCCTTATGTTAACCAACATCACTATCAAAACTCCGTCAAAATATGAATCCCACCTGGAAAGACCATCTCGTTAAAGCAGGCGCCACCATGGCAGACGATCATGCCATTCATTTCGGCAATCCGGAAAAAGAATTGCTGGCTGCGCAGTCCGGCACGATCCTCACCGACCTATCCCATCGCGGGGTGATCGGCTTCAATGGCGAAGACAGTCAGACCTTTCTGCAAGGCCAGACCACCAACGATGTCAGGATGGCCACCGACCGCGCCCAATACAACAGCTTGTGCACGCCAAAAGGCCGGATGCTGGCGAGCTTCCTGCTATGGCGGGACGCTGATGGTTATTTTCTGCAACTACCCGCCGCTCTGCAAGCCAGTATTCAGAAGCGGCTGACGATGTACGTGCTGCGCGCCAAGGTCAAGGTGCGTGATGCCAGCGATGAATCGGTGCGCCTCGGCGTGGCCGGCATGGGCGCCGAAGCCTTGTTGCAAGCCGCCATCGGTGCACTGCCAACTGACGTAATGGGCGTCATTCGCCACGACAGGGGGACGATCATCCGCCTCGGCGCAACGCGCTTCGAGATTGCTGTAACCCCGGAGCAAGGGCCTGCCCTGTGGGAGGAGTTGGGTGCTCAAGCCACCCCGGTTGGCAGCGCCTGCTGGGAATGGCTGGAAATTCATGCAGGCATCCCCGTCATCCTGCCCCAGACCCAGGAACAGTTCACACCCCAAATGGCGAATTTCGAAGCCATCGGCGGTGTCAGCTTCAACAAGGGATGCTACACAGGCCAGGAGATTGTGGCGCGCACGCAATATCTCGGCAAGGTCAAACGGCGTTTGTATCTTGCCCATCTCGACTCGGACAGTGTACCCCAGCCAGGAGATGAGTTGTTCGGCGCAGAGTCGACGACAGGCATGGTGGTGAATGCCCAGCCCGCTCCCGATGGTGGCTATGATCTGCTGGCAGTAATTCCCACCAGCAGCGTGGAAGCCGGCGCGATACACTTTAAACTCCCGGAGGGTCCGGCCCTGCACTTCCTGCCCCTGCCCTACCCAGTTTAGCCCCAGACACACTCGGAGGACACAATGAAAATTTCCTTCCTCGGCGCCGCACAGCAGGTCACTGGCTCCTGCTATCTGATCGAAACCGGGGAGATTAAATTCCTGGTGGATTGCGGCATGTTCCAGGGTGGCCGCGAGGCCAACAAGCTGAATACGCAACCCTTCAAGTTCCTTCCCCGGGAGATCGCTTTTGTCTTGCTGACTCACGCCCACATCGACCACAGCGGTTTGCTGCCCAAACTGGTTGCAGCCGGTTTTGACGGTCAAATTTACACTACGACCGCCACCGCCGACCTGCTGGGAGTAATGCTGCCGGATTCCGCCCACATTCAGGAAATCGAAGCCAGCAGGGAAAACCGCCGCCGAGAGGAAAACCCTAGGAAGAAGCGCAAGTTCGGTGCGGAAGCCACTCCACTGTACAGCATGGCCGAAGCGGAAATCTGCCTGGGCAGACTGGAGCCAGTTTCCTACGATGCGCAGATCTCCCCGCACCCTTCAGTACAATGTAGCTTCCGGGATGCCGGCCATATTCTGGGATCGGCCATTATCGAAGTATGGGTCAAGGGTGGAGACAAACAGACCAAGCTGGTCTTCTCGGGGGATCTGGGGCAGCCCGGTCAACCCATCCTGCGCGACCCCACCATAATCGAAGATGCCGACATCCTTTTCGTCGAATCCACCTACGGCGACCGCTTGCACAAAGATCTGCCCGCAACCGCCGAAGAGTTCGTGCATGCCATCAATGACACGCTGCTCCGAAAAAAAGGCAATGTCATCATTCCTGCCTTCGCTGTGGGCCGTACGCAGGAAATCATCTACTTTCTTCATGAACTCACCCGCCAGGGGCGATTCAAGAATCTGACCGTCTATGTAGACTCGCCGATGGCGACCAAAGCCACGGATATCACCATGCGCCACATGGAAATGTTCGACGAGGAGGCTAGGGAACTCATCTCCTGGCAAGCAAAGAATCACGTTCCGCTGAAACTTACTTTTACCGGCAGCACGGAAGAATCCATTGCGTTGAACAGTATCCATTCCGGTGCGATCATCATCTCCGCCAGCGGCATGTGCGATGCCGGACGCATCAAGTTTCACCTGATAAACAATTTGGGGAAAAGACAGAACACCATCCTGATCACCGGCT
>JAHJJI010000127.1 GCA_018823025.1 Gammaproteobacteria bacterium
GCGGCCGAACGCGTCAAAGCGGCAATGCAAACTGTTCCCGGATTGTCCTCGGTGTCAGTGAGCTGGGACGCCAACACCACGGAAGCCAGTCTGGTGCTGAACGAGGATAAGTTGCGCACGCTCGGCCTGACTCCCGACATAGTGCTGGCCCAGTTGCCGCTGAAGGGCGCGGCCGTGGCCAGCATGAGCAAGCTGCCCACGGTCAGCGCCATCCCGGTGCGCAGCTATTTCAGCGAACCCTACCGATCGAACCCGGCCACCCTGAGCCTGCTGCCCATTCCTTTGCCGGATGGCAGCACGGTGAGTCTGGGCGAAATCAGCACCATCGTTAACCAGCCAGGGCTTTCCCTGCTCACCACCAATGGCAACCGCTACAGCCTGGACGTGCTGGGCTATCGCAATACCGCGCCGATCAGCATCCTCAGCGAGAACTCGCTGGCGGCGGCGCTGAAGGTGCTGCCGCCAGGCGTGGAGGCAAGCGACAAGGGCGATAACGCCCAGGGCGCGGATTCCAGCAAGCGCATGTTGATGGGCTTGGGAATGGGCATCCTGCTGCTGTTCGGCGTCCTCGCTCCGGCCTACGGCAGCGTTGCTCTGGCGTTGCTGTCGATCATTATCCTGCCGCTTTCCGCCATCGGCGCGGTGTGGGGGCTGCTGGCCTTCAACAAGGCGCTGGCGCTGCCCGCTATCCTCGGCATCATCCTGTTGTTTTCCATCATCATCAAAAACTCCATCCTGATGGTGGATTTTATTCAGGTGCGTCGCCGCGAGGGCAGCGGCGTATTCGAGGCGGCGATGGAATCGATCAGGTTGAGGTACCGTCCAATCCTGATGACTGCCTTCGGCACCATCGCCGGCATGATCCCCATCGCTATGCAGCGCGCAGTTGGATTGGAGCGCCTTTCACCTCTGGCCGATGCTGCGATTGGCGGGCTGCTGGTCGGAACGGTGCTCTCCCTGTTCTACCTGCCGATGTTCTATGTGTGGGTGGCTGAAAAAAAACGCTGATTTCATCGCTGAAACTGCGTGAGCTGTCACCGTCTGTTCCAGGCTCATGCCATGCCCGAAAAACTGAAGTGAAGTGAGAAAAATTATGAAGGCCGGGTTTAAGCGTTATCTCGTTCCCGCCGGCGTGGTGGCCGGTCTGTTTGTCGTTGCCTGGATCGCCGTCACGCAGGGGCCGATGGCGGTGCCGGTAGTGAAGACATCCGAAGCCAGTATGGGAGATTTGCATCCATCGGTATTCGGCATCGGCACGGTGGAAGCGCGCTTGTCTTACGCTATCGGACCGACTCAGGCCGGGCGCGTGCTGAGCGTGCGGGTGGATCATGGTGACAGCGTCAAGGCCGGTCAGATGTTGGCAGAGATCGATCCGGTCGACCTGGACGAACGCATGAAAAGCGCCGGTCTGGCGGCGCAGCGGGCACGGCTCAATGCAGAATCGGCCGAGGCGCAAGTCAGGGAAGCGGCGAGCCGCCACAAACAGGCGCAGGCCAATGCACAACGCTACCAGGAGCTGGTGGCGAAGCATTTCGTCAGCCAGGAGGCGGCGGAGTCGCGGCGCAACGAGGCGGATATCGCCCAGGCCGCGCTGGATGCGTCGAAGTCAAATCTGGAAGCCAGTCGGCGCGATATGGCCAAGGCCGGATCGGAGCGCGATGGCGTGGCGTTGCTGCGTGCCAATCTCAAGCTGGTCAGCCCGGTTGACGGCATCGTCATCTCCCGCGATGCCGAGCCCGGCAATACCGTGGTGGCGGGGCAATCCGTGCTGCGGGTGATCGACTCCGCCAGTCTGTGGGTGAGGACGCGCATGGATCAGTCCAGTTCGCGCGGTCTTCAGCCAGGTCTTCCGGCAGAAATCGTGCTGCGTTCACGCCAGGGCGTTGTTCTTAAGGGGCGGGTGGCGCGGGTCGACATTCAGAGCGACAGCCTGACCGAGGAGCGTCTGGTTAATGTCGTCTTCGACCAGAAGCCCAGCGATATTTTCGTCGGTGAACTGGCCGAGGTAACAGTAAAGATGGCTTCTTTGAATAATGTGCTGTTCGTGCCCAGTGCTGCGGTCAGGCGGGTACAGAACAAAACCGGCGTGTGGCGGGTGGAGTCCGGCAAGGCACGCTTCTCTCCGGTGGACATCGGGGTGCAGACCCTGGACGGTCGCTCCCAGATTCTGAATGGACTGAAGGCGGGCGACGCGGTGATCGTATACAGCCCGGTAGATCTGGAAGAAGGTAAAAAAGTGAAGGCTGGCAAGGCAGCATGATTAACCTCGCCTACCGCGATATCGCCAACGGTTTTGGCCGCTATATGCTCACCAGCCTGGGGCTGGGGCTGCTGATCGGCGTGACCCTGACCATGGCTGGGGTGTATCGCGGTATGGTGGATGATGCCAGAGCCTTGATAAACGGCAGTGCTACCGATATCTGGGTAGTCCAGCGCCACACCCTTGGACCCTACGCTGAATCCTCCACCCTGCACGATGATGCCTGGCGCGGCATCGTCGGTTTGCCCGGGGTGGCTGAAACGGGCAATGTGGCCTACCTCACGATGCAGGTGAAGCACCGGGACAAGGATGTGCGGGTGATGATTGCCGGCTTCGAATCGGGCAAGCCGGGTGAGCCGATGCGGCTGGTGGCTGGCCGACCGGTGACGCGCTCTCATTACGAAGCGGTGGCGGACATCAAGACCGGCTTTCAGGTCGGCGACAGGGTGCGCATCCGTCGACACGAATACACCGTTGTCGGTCTGACCAGCCGCATGGTGTCGTCGGGTGGCGACCCGATGCTGTTCATCACGCTCAAGGATGCGCAGGAAGTGCAGTTTCTCAAGGACAACGACGCCATTGTCGGCGACCGTGAACGGCTGGCGGCCAACCCGCAGTTTAATCGCCCTGGCGTACCCGGCTTGCTCAGCGCGGTGGAGGCCGACCGGTTTTCCAACCATAACGTCAATGCCGTTCTGGTGCGTGTTGCACCTGGCACGGACGCGCGCCTGGTGGCGGATAACATCCTGCGCTGGAAACACCTGCAGGCTTACACGCGCGCCGACATGGATCAAATTCTGGTGGCCAAGCTGATCGCCACCTCGGCCAAGCAGATCGGCCTGTTCCTGGTGATTCTGACGGTGGTGAGCACTGCCATTGTCGCACTCACCGTGTATACCATGACCATGGGCAAGATCAAGGAAATCGCCGTGCTCAAGCTGATCGGCGCAAAAAACCGGGTGATCGTCGCGATGATCCTGCAACAGGCACTGGGGCTGGGCGTGATCGGCTTTGTTATCGGCAAGACGGTGGCGACCTTCTGGGCGCCGATTTTTCCGAAATATGTGCTGCTGGAGATGAGCGATGCCGGCCGCGCCTTTGCCATCACCATCGTGATCTGCACACTGGCGAGCATTCTCGCTATTCGCGCCGCGCTCAAGGTCAGTCCGGCGACGGCGATCGGGGGCGGTTGATGGCTAATCATGCAGAGAAGCCGGCGATCAAGCTGGAGGGACTGGTCAAGCGCTACGGCAGCGGCAGCAGCGCGGTGGAGGCACTGAAAGGGGTGGACATGGAAGTCTATCCCGGCGAGGTGGTCGGCCTGCTCGGCCCCAGCGGCTCCGGCAAGACCACCCTGCTGCAATGCCTGGGTGCGGTGATCGACCCGACGGCCGGGCGCATCACGCTGGGCGGTGACGTCACCTTCGACGATGACTGGAAAATTTCCGATCTGCGCGAATTGCGCCGCGACCGCATCGGTTTCATCTTTCAGGCGCCCTATCTGATTCCCTTTCTCGATGCCACGGAAAATGTTTCGCTGTTGCCGATGCTGGCCGGCAAATCGAACAGAGAGTCAACCGCCCGTGCCATGGACCTGTTCAAGGTGCTGGATATCGCCCATCGAGCCGGAGCAAGGATATCCGAACTGTCTGGCGGAGAAGCGCAGCGCGTGGCGATTGCCCGCGCCCTCGCCAACAATCCGCCGATCATTCTCGCCGACGAGCCGACTGCGCCGCTGGACGGCAAGCGTTCTCTGACCGTAATGAGCATGCTCAACGAACTGGCGGTGCAGTATCGAACCGCAATCATCGTCGTCACTCACGACGACAACATCATTCCCACCTTCAAGCGTCTTTACCGTATTCGCGATGGGCGGACGCATGAAGAGGCAGGAGAGGGAAAGTCATTCGAAGTGTAGTAATCTGAATGGCGATAACCGTGTGAGAAGAGCGCGCTGAGCAAGAATAGAAGGAACGTCGATTGACGATGGATTGAAATTATTCAGGAGAAAATTTATGCATTCGTTTTTTATCAAGGCAATTCGCCTCGTGGCAACAACCGGAATCGTACTGAGTTTGACCGTGGCGGGCAGGGTGGCATCGGCACAGGACCACGACCACGGGCATGAGCATGGTGCATCTTCCGGCGCGCCGTCGGCCCTGGCACTCAAACAGGGCAAAAAATGGCCGACCGATGCCAGCCTGCGCCAGGGCATGGGCCACATCCGCGATGCGATGGAAGAGCCGATGCCGGCAATTTATGCCGGCAAGGGTGATACCGCCCAGTTCGAAATTCGGGCCAAACGGGTAAATGAACAGATTGCCTTTATGGTGCAGAATTGCAAGCTGGACAAGGAAGCCGATGCCATGCTCCATCTCGTGCTGGCGGAAATCATCGCC
>JAHJJI010000128.1 GCA_018823025.1 Gammaproteobacteria bacterium
GCTTCATTCTGATCACGCACGCCCACTTCGACCATATCGGCGGGGTGCGCTGGTTTCGCGCGTTGGGCAGCCAGAAACCGCCGGTGGCATTACACGCGCTCGATCTGGAACTCTGGCGGGATGGCGGAGGCTCGAAGGATTTCGGTTTCGAACTGAACGCGGGTGAAGAACCTGACCTGATGGTTGCCGATGGGCAGGAAATTGAAATGGGGAAATCCATTTTCAAGGTATTGCACACTCCCGGTCATTCCTCCGGCCACGTTACGTACTACAACGCGGAGAGCCGGGCTGCCTTTTGCGGCGACCTGATCTTCCATCACAGCGTCGGGCGCACCGACCTGCCCGTCAGCAGCGAAGCGGATCTATATTCCAGCATCCGCGAGAAAATTTTTACCCTGCCGGAAGACACCATCCTCTATCCCGGACATGGCGAAAAAACCAGCGTCGGGGAAGAGAAAGCCAACAATCCTTTCTTGCAGGTTGACAATCTCGCGAATTAAATGAAAAAAATCGCTGCCTGAAATCTCATCAGCAGCGATTTTTTTATTTTCAATCACTCATCAAGTTACTTGGCAAACTCTACCGCGCGCATCTCGCGGATCACGGTTACCTTAATTTGACCGGGGTATTGCATGGTCTCTTCGATGTTCTTGGCAATGTCGCGCGCGATGCGGGTGGATTCCAGGTCATCCACTGTTTCCGGTTTGACAATGATGCGCACTTCACGCCCGGCCTGGATGGCATAAGCTTGGCTGACGCCTTTATATGAATGCGCCATCTCTTCCAGCGCGCGCAAGCGCTTGACATATTGCTCCAGGTTCTCGCGGCGTGCGCCGGGGCGTGCACCGGAGATGGCATCCGCGGCTTCCACGATCACCGCTTCGACAGATTGCTGTTCGCTTTCGTGGTGGTGGGCTTCGATGGCGTTAATCACCGCCGGGTTCAGCCGGTAGCGCCGGCAGAATTCAGCGCCAATAACCGCGTGCGTGCCTTCCGTGTTGTGGTCCATGGCCTTGCCGATATCGTGCAGCAAACCGGCGGCTTTGGCCACTTCCGTATCCGCCCCGATCTCAACGGCGATCAAGCCGGCGATCATGGCGGATTCAACCGCATGAGTCAGCTGATTCTGGCCGTAGGATGTGCGGAATTTCAGGCGGCCCAGCATGCGCAGCACATCCAGAGGCAGACCGGCGACACCCGCGTCGAAAGCGGCTTGTTCGCCTGCTTGCTCGATGATGCGCTGGACTTCTTTTTCTTCTTCAGCCAGGATCTTCTCGATGTGCGCCGGGTGAATGCGCCCGTCCGAAATGAGCCTTTCCAGCGAACGGCGGGCAATCTCACGGCGGGTGGGGTCGAAGCAGGAAATGGTCACGGCTTCGGGTGTGTCATCCACGATCACGTCCACTCCAGCGGCCTGTTCGAAGGCGCGGATATTGCGGCCGTTGCGACCGACAATGCGGCCTTTCATTTCTTCATTGGGCAGCGAAACCGTGGAGGTGGTCACCTGCGCGACCTGGTCGGACGCGACGCGCTGAATGGATTCGGTTATCAGCTCGCGCGCCCGTTTTTCACCTTCCTGGCGGGCCTCCGATTCGATTTGGCGGATGATGCGCGCCATATCTGCGCGCGCTTCCTTCTCAACTTCGGTCAGGAGCTCCTGTTTGGCTTCTTCCACAGTCATGTGGGAGACCTTCTGCAAATTCTCAAGCTGGTCCGCATAGAGTTTTTCAACTTCATTGGCGCGCTTATCCACCGCGCTTTGGCGCTTGTTCAACTGGACTTCCCGCTGTTCCAAGCGTTCGATGCGCGAATCCAACTCAGCCCTGCGCTTCTGCAGGCGTTCATCCTCATTACCCAACTCGGTCCTGCGGCGGCTGATCTCTGCTTCACTTTCCTGCTTAACCTTTATGGCATTATCACGCGCTTCCAACTCGAGCACTTTCGCTTTTTCGCGGGCTTCCACCAAGTATTGCTCAGCTTTCTCTTTTTCCGTTTTTCGCTGCATGCGCGCGATCAACTGGCCGCCAATAAAGGACAAGACCAGCACCGCCAGCGCACTGATGGCTATCATCGTTCCCATGTTTTCCATAATCGTTAACTTCCTTCC
>JAHJJI010000129.1 GCA_018823025.1 Gammaproteobacteria bacterium
CCAGGCCCATCTGCTCGATGGGTGCCGCTTCGGGCTCCGGCCCCACGTGCGTGGCCGGACCGGCGCCGTGGCATTTACCGAAGGTATGGCCGCCGCAGGTGAGTGCTACCGTCTCTTCGTCGTTCATCGCCATGCGCGCAAAGGTTTCGCGTACGTCGCGGCCGGACGCGACCGGATCCGGATTGCCATCCGGGCCTTCCGGGTTGACGTAGATCAGACCCATCTGCACGGCAGCGAGCGGATTTTCGAGGTCACGTTCGCCGGAATAGCGCGCCTTGTCGTCCAGCCACTTTTCTTCATTGCCCCAGTAGACGTCGATTTCCGGCGTCCAGATGTCCTCGCGTCCGCCGGCGAAACCGAAGGTCTTGAAGCCCATCGATTCCATGGCGACGTTGCCCGTGAGAATGATCAGGTCGGCCCAGGAAATTTTCTTGCCGTATTTCTGCTTGATCGGCCACAGCAGCCGGCGGGCCTTGTCGAGGTTGACGTTATCGGGCCAGCTGTTGAGCGGGGCGAAACGCTGGTTGCCGTGGCCTGCGCCGCCACGACCGTCGCCGGTGCGGTAGGTGCCCGCGCTATGCCACGCCATGCGGACGAAAAAAGGGCCATAGTGGCCGTAATCCGCCGGCCACCACTCTTGCGAGTCGGTCATCAGGGCAGTCAGGTCCTTTTTCACTGCCGCGAGGTCGAGGGTCTTGAATTCCTCGGCGTAGTTGAAATCCTCGCCCATCGGGCTGGACTCGGGGTTATGCTGGTGCAGGATTTCGAGGCTTAGCCGGTTCGGCCACCAATCGTGGTTCGACGTACCGCTCCCGGTTTTGTGTACAAACGGGCATTTGCTGTCTGACATGGTATTCTCCTCTAGTTAATTGAATGCACAATTCAGTGTAGGTTCTTGGAATCAATTAATCTAATTGGTTTTAGCAATGTGACCGATAGTGCATTGCTATCTGAGCCCGGTTAGGCAACTCCTTAGAATAGCCTATCCCAGGCATCCCGCTCCGCCCGGTAATTCATCAACGCCTCGACGATCTGCCGCTTGCGCTGGGCGCGATGCTCGGCTGACTGGATCTGGCGCCAGGCCAGCGAGTGTTCGCTAAAATTGTGGTCGATGTTGTCGGTGAAAGCCTGGATTTGCCATAAGGCAAGCGCCAACCCGGGCGAGCGCAGCCACCAATGCCCGGCGTTGAACACGAGTTCATGCAGTTGCCTGTTTTTGCCGACGATGGCTTCATGTTTTTGCTGGTACAGCGCCAGCAGTTCGGCCTCTTTCCGGGCGATGACTACCTCTATCACATCCTGAGCAAAGGGCTGGTTCACGTCCGCCTGGTTGACCAGATCTTCGGTTGAAAACAGCATGAGGTCGCCGAAGAACTGGCGTTCGAATTCGTTGGAGAGATCGACGCTTTGTTGTGCTCCATCCAGTTCCACGCCGGGTCGGAAATCGTCGTCCAATCCCGCCTCGGTGGTGCGCCGGTGCAGATTGGGCATGTTGAAGGAGGCGAAGCGGTCCCTGATCTCGGCGGCGATCAGTCGCCCGGCCGTGGGGCCCGACATACGCAGCCGCAGGTGTCCGAAAGGGATGATGTATTTCAACCCCACGTAGTTGACGATGTAATTGCCGGGGTAAATCGTCCGCGCGGGAGAGAGCTGAGCAAATCCGCTACCGTAGGAAAACCAGGTCTTGCGCGTGAGGTGTTCGCCAAAGAAGAAGGCGTTTAGCCGGCGGGCAAAATCCGTCAGGCACGCGCCATGGTCATGCTCGCCTTCAAGCCGGCATGGGTAGGGAAATGTCGTCGGTTTGTTTTCGAAACCGAACAGCCCTGCCATGTCGTGATAGGAGGCATCGCCTGCAAGGGGTCCGAGCGAGCCATGAAACTGGCAGGCCTGATCGCCGGCCAACTTGGCCAGGCGGGTAAAGAAGGCTGTCACGTCGTCGAGGAAATTGCCAGCCATCACTGAGGGCGAGACGGGTGGGTCGCCCACCATCTTGCCGGTGAGCATCAGGGTGTCAGTGGTGCGAAAGATTTTGGCTATGGTGTGAAAATAATTCAGCGCGTACACCACCTCTTCGCCGGATCCGGTCTTCCGATTTACGCAAAAGGATTGGTCGCTGTCGACCAGGTAATACAGTGTTCTGTTTTTATCTTCCGTCAGCTGCAGAAACTTCAGGTAACTGAGATTGCGGTTGGCGGCCTGCCCCTTGAGATAAAACTTTCCCCTGGGTTGGGTGGTGAGCAGATTGCCTAATTGCTCACGCTGGTGCCGGGGCAGTGATTGCAGCAGTTCATACTGCTCAGTTAATCCGAAGTGAAAGACCTGCAAGCCTTTCTGCCGGTATTCTTCCACCAGCTCGATATGCCGGCGGATGTTGTTTTCATCGCGGCTGTCCTCGGCGACGATGATCCTGATCTTATCCCACGCGCCGGACGCATTCCCGCCATAGTTGAACAGCGCGCAGACCTGGTAAATGCTTTCCAGGCAGGCACGGAGGTGGGGCGGGCGATCCGCCACCGGAATGCTGAGGATGAAGTGATGGCGATCATCTGTTGGGCGTTGCTGGATCAGGGCTTCCTGTTCGCGGAACAGGGCCTGATAACAAGCCAGCAGCGGTGCAAAGTCTGACCCGGCGGACCACATCGCTTTTTCCAGCATGGGGTAGCACTGCTCATAGAGGTCGATGAGTGCATCGGCCGTGCTCGACTTGGTCGATGGGGAAAGGCCTTGCAGTTGCTTGCTGAGATCGGCCAGGCCGGGAATAGCGGATTGGTAGCGCGAGAGGCATTCCGCCAGATGCGTTGTTACGAAATCGGTCATGCGGAACTAGCGTCTTGAGGAATAATTCGGATACGCATCCTGATCGATCATGATCTCGATAAGATTGATGCCATGATGAAAATCGATCGCCTCCAGCTTGGCCAAGTCCTGCTCGCTGTCCACCCGGCAATGCTTGATGCCGAAGGACTGAGCCAGCAGTGCGAAGTCCGGGTTGGTGAAATCGCAGTCAATGAAGCGATCCTGGTAGAGATGGTGCTGGTTCTTGCGGATTAATCCCATGGTGTTGTTGTTGAACAGGATGATGTTCAACGGGATGTCGTAATTCACCGCCGTCATGATCTCCATGGCGCACATCTGGAACCCGCCGTCGCCAATCATGGCGAACAGGGGTTGGTCGACTTCGAAGCCGGCGCCAATGGCCGCCGGGATGGCGTGTCCCAGTGAGGAGACGCCGGTGTTGGGGTAGAAACAGTCCTTGGCGGACACACGGTAGAAGTTTTGAGCAAAAACGATGTTGTCGTCGAACATGACCAGGCCGTCCGGAAACCGCTGTTC
>JAHJJI010000130.1 GCA_018823025.1 Gammaproteobacteria bacterium
ATGTGCTTGTTGCCAAAAAAAGATCGAGCTGGGGAAATGACCATTAGAGGTATGGAATGGTTGCGGGTTATCGTAATTGTAACCCGAAAACGAAGTTTCAGTAGGGGCTAACGCCTGCTTTATCGGGGCGTTAAGCGGTGCAGCCATAACTGAAAAAGGTATGGATTGAAGCGTGATGTGGCGAGTGCTATGATCCATTGATCAGGTTTCCATCGAGTTGGAGCCTTCAAGTGACCTCAATAACCCTACTCACATGCCGACATTTACCAATCCTACCGATATCGCACGCGAAACCCTGAAGCTTCTTTCCGTTCGGCGCCTGTTGCCGACGCCCGAAAACTACCAGAAAATTTACGATGAAACCTCCGGCAAGCCTTCCGGGGTTGGGAATCAGGGTGCGGACCAGGCGCTACAGAAAATACTGCAAGGGTTGGCCCAAAAAAATCCCGCATTGAGCAAGACATTGGCGCTGATTGACAAGGCTATTGGAGAGCGCGATTGGAAAGAATTTGAATCCGGGATGTCCGCCTTGGTCGGTCAGTCGGGTGGCGAGGAGGCGTCCTGGGCGAATCTGATCAGGGAGTTGCTGAAGCAATGGGATCTCAAGCAAAGTGGGCTTCCCATCGCCAGAAAGAAAGAAGGCGTGGAGCGGGTGTTGATCAATTTCGCCTCGGACTCCAGAAATCTGCACAAAAAATTGCAAGCGCTGGTCAATGCCTGGGCGAAAAACCCGGCGGGTCAAGCGGGTATGCAGATGGACGAGGGCGCATCGGATTCTGAAGAGGCTGAGCCAGGGAGGGCCGCACAAGTTTCAACCCCGGTTGCAGGGGTGAAGGCCTTGGCGGTAAGCGCAGAGGCGCTGTCGAAGGATAATTTCAGACTATTGCGGGAAATGCTGGCCCAAACCCTGGAAACCGGCGTTGTTCCGCACTTGACGCAGTTCCCCGAATTGGCTGGCGAGGCTAACAAATTAGCGGTTACGGTACGTGTGGCAGATAGTCCAGATGCATTGGAAAAACTGTCCAGGTCACTCAAGCAGTTCTGGATCAAGCTTGAACTGCGCGGTGAATCCGATGCGGTAATCATGGATGGGCTGTTGAAGCTTTTGAAGCTGCTGGTGGACAACATCAGCGAGCTGTCCCTGGATGATCAGTGGTTACATGGCCAGATTGCCGTGGTGCAGGAGATAATTTCGCAGCCACTGAATCCACACGTTATTTACGATGTCGAGCGTAGCTTCAAGGAGTTGATCTACAAGCAGGGAGCGCTTAAGCAAGGACTGAACGATGCAAAGACGACGCTAAAACATATGGTGACGTCATTTATTGGCCGATTGGGTGAAATGTCATCCAGCACGTCCGAATACAATAAAAGAATCGAGGGTTATTCCGAACAGATTAGCAAGACCGATGATATCAACCAGTTGAACCAGATCCTTGAGCGCTTGATGAGCGATACCAAAGGGATGCAGGTCGATATGCAGCGTTCGCGCGACGAGATGGAGGAAACGCGCAAGCAGGTGGAGGCTTCAGAGAACAAGATCAGGGAGTTGGAGGCCGAACTGGATAAAACCACGAGTCTGGTGCATGAGGATTTTCTGACCGGCACACTTAATCGTCGTGGCATGGAAGATGCCTTCCAGCGCGAGTTTGCACGTTCCGAAAGAACCCATACACCAATTTGCGTGGCACTGTTCGACATCGATTATTTCAAGCGTCTCAACGACACCTACGGCCATGATGCCGGCGACGATGCGCTGGTTCATTTGGTACACGTGGTCAAAGAAACCTTGCGGCCGACGGATGTGATTGCGCGTTTCGGCGGTGAGGAGTTCGTCATCATTCTGCCGGAGACTGGTGTCGAGGAAGGGATGAAGACCATGATGCGGTTGCAGCGGGAGTTGACCAAGAAATTTTTTCTGCACAAAAATGAGAAGGTGTTGATCACCTTCAGTGCTGGCATTGCGCTGCGCCAGCCGGATGAATCGGCCGATGCCATCATCTCACGGGCTGATCAGGCGCTCTACAAAGCAAAAGCGGCGGGCCGTAACCGGGTGTTTGCCGCCGAGTAATTCCCCCTTGCCGGACAATCTTGCCGAAGGCGGCAATTCTTGCCGCCTCTGATGGTCCGTAACTTCACATCCTAGTCTTATCCTCGCTTGAATTGGCGTGCTGCCTGAGTGTCCGCGGTTCTGGCACGCCTTATGCTTTATTCTGACTGAGTGAACCCAGTCGGAGTATGAGTCAAGTGATTAGTGGCATCGATAAAGAGATCGGTTTTTTGCGGGACGCGCTAAATTTGCGTGCCAACCGGCAGCAGATGCTGGCATCCAACATTGCCAATGCCGACACGCCCAACTACAAGGCGAGAGATATTAATTTCGCCGCTGAGCTTCAACGTGCACAGGGTGCGCAAGTGGGGAATCTGGCAATGAACGTGACATCCGCCGGCCACTTGAAAACGTTTGCCGGCACCCTGAATGTGCAGGCGCTCTATCGTGCCGCTGTGCAACCCAGTATTGACGGCAATACCGTGGATATGGATGTGGAACGTGCACAATTCACCGACAACGCCATTCACTACCAGTTCTTGCTGGATCGTCTTGGCAGCAAGTTTAAAACCATGCAAGCAGCAATCCAGAACCAATAATGTCATTATTTAACGTATTCAATATTGCCGGATCGGCCATGACAGCGCAATCACAGCGCCTCAATACGGTAGCGAGCAACCTTGCCAATGCGGACAGCGCAACCAGCTCGACCGGCCAACCCTATCGGGCGAAGCAGGTCGTGTTTAGTGCGGCACCTCTTGGTGGAAGCGGCTCAGGAAGTGCTGGCGTGAAAGTGGCGGGGGTGATCGAGGATCCATCGCCGATGAAGCGCATGTACGACCCGAAGCATCCGCTGGCGGACGCCCAGGGTTTTGTCACCATGCCCAACGTCAATGTGGTGGAGGAAATGGTCAACATGATCTCGGCCTCGCGTTCGTACCAGAATAATGCGGACATGATGAATACAGCGAAGACGCTGCTGATGAAAACCCTGACCTTGGGTCAATAAGGAGTAAAGAATTATGAGTACAGTTGATGCAGTCATGAGTGGAGCCAGCACGGCGTCCACGACAACAAAAAGTGCTGTTCAGGAATCTGAAGATCGTTTCCTGAAGTTGCTGGTTACCCAGATGAGAAACCAGGATCCGCTTAACCCTTTGGATAATGCCCAAGTGACTTCGCAAATGGCGCAGCTGAGCACAGTCAGCGGGATCGAGAAGTTGAATACGGCATTGCAGGCAATGTCGAGCTCCTTTGCGGCCAGTCAGTCACTGCAGGCTGCGGGCATGATCGGCCGCAGCGTGCTTGCGCCAGGTTCCAGCTTGTTGTTGCAGGATGGCGTTGCCACCGGTGGTTTCGAACTGACGCAGTCTGTGGATCATGCCGTGGTTACGGTCAAGGGCGTGGCGGGCAATACGCTGCATAGTGTGGATTTGGGCGCGCAGCAAGCCGGGAATGTGATGTTCCAGTGGGACGGGACGACAGATGGCGGTGGTAATGCGGCCAATGGTGCTTATACCTTTGAAGTGAGTGCGACCTCGGGTGGTCAGAAAGTGGACGCAATGAACCTTGCCCTCGGTCGGGTGGGTAGTGTTTCCCTGGGTACTTCAGGGGTGATGCTCAACACCGACGTGCTGGGCAGTCTGGATGTTGCCACGGTTAAGCAGATTTTTTAGGCGGGAGTAAAACATGAGCTTTCAACAGGGATTAAGTGGACTGAACGCGGCTTCCAAGACTCTGGACGTCATTGGCAATAACGTGGCCAATACCAGCACCGTGGGTTATAAGCAGTCTCGTGCCGAGTTCTCGGATGTTTATGCGGCATCCTTATCGGGCGCGGGCTCCTCGACTATCGGCTTGGGTACCCAGGTGTCAACAGTGACGCAGCAATTTACCCAGGGAAACATCACCGCCAGCAACAATCCCATGGACATAGCCATTAATGGCCGGGGTTTTTTTCGGATGAGCCAGGGTGGATCGATCAGCTATACCCGCAACGGTCAGTTTCAAATGGACAAGAACAATTATATTGTCGATGCTCGCGGACTCCAGCTCACGGGTTTTGCGTTGAATGCCACAACAGGTGTTCTCGATACCAGCACCCCGGTGCCTATACAGCTTAACACCGGTGATCAGCCTCCCCTTGCGACTGGAGCTGCCACTGCCACCCCAGGCGTGCTCGCGCAACTAAACCTGGATTCGCGAAATCCCATTATTGCAGCTGCCTTTAACTATCAGGATCCCACCACTTTTAATCAGTCTACCTCGTTGGCGATTTATGACTCGCAAGGTAATCCGTATAGCCAAACTCTGTATTTCAAAAAGTCAGCTGCAAATACATGGGACGTTTATAGTACCGTTACAAATCCTCAGGGGAACACTGTTAGCGTTCCCAACCCCGCGGTCCCCACAACGGCGGTTACTCAGCTGGTATTTGGTACCAATGGCACACTAACTTCTTCTTCGTTAGGTGCAGGGAATCTAACAGTACCGGCGGCACCTGGAGTCGGTTCGCCAGCCAACTTTACTACTCTGTCTGGCGCAGCAATTGTCTTTCCTGTCAACTTTTCCGGCACGAGCCAGTACGGCACGAGCTTCGGGGTGAATGCGCTTAGCCAGGACGGCTACTCCTCAGGCAAATTGACCGGTACCTCCATCAGCCCGGATGGGTTTATCAAAGGTCGGTACACCAATGGGCAGACGAAGACGCTGGGGCAGGTCACGGTGACTAATTTCCAGAATCCGCAAGGCTTGCAACCCTTGGGGAACAACCAGTGGGGCGAGACCTCTTCTTCGGGTAACGCGGTTCCCGTGGCCGGGGTGCCCGGGTCTGGGAGTCTGGGTGTATTGCAGGCTTCCGCAGTGGAAGACTCCAATGTCGACCTGACCGCGGAACTGGTGAACATGATTACCGCTCAGCGGGTTTACCAGGCCAACGCCCAGACGATTAAAACCCAGGATTCCATTATGCAGACCCTGGTTAATCTCAGGTAATGAAAACAGTCCTGAGGGCTGAGAGGAAAGTCCTAAGTGAAGCATTCAGGGCGTACCACTCAGGACTCAGGACTCGCAACTCAGGACTAAGAAAATGGATCGTCTAATCTACATCGCGATGAATGGCGCCAAGCACACCATGCTTCAGCAGGCGCAGGTGGCGCACAACCTGGCCAATGCTTCCACCACCGGCTACAAGGCGGAGGCCAATTCGTTCCGCGCCTTGCCGGTGCTGGGCGAAGGCGCGCAGACGCGCACCTTTGTCGTGGATTCGACAACTGGAGCAGACCTTTCCACGGGTGCAATCCAGAATACCGATCGCGATCTGGACGTGGCAGTTCAGGGTAAGGGATGGATTGCGGTGCAGTCAGCGGATGGCAGCGAGGCTTATACCCGTAATGGCAGTCTGCTGGTGGGTGCCAACGGCTTGCTGCAAACGCGCAATGGCCTGATGGTGATGGGCGATGGCGGTCCGCTGGCGGTACCGCCTGATGCGGAAGTGACGATTGCCAAGGATGGCACAGTCTCGATCATTCCGATGGGGCAAGCCCCCAACACTGTTGCAACGGTAGGTAGACTCAAGCTGGTCAATCCTCCAGAAGCGGACCTGGTCAAGAGCGGCGACGGCCTGTTTCGCCTGAACAGCGGCATGCCCGCACCGGCGGACGCCAACGTAGTGCTGGCCCAAAAGGCCCTCGAAACCAGCAATGTCAATGCGGTCGATTCACTGGTCAGCATGATTAGCCTGGCACGTCAGTACGACATGCAGATAAAGCTGCTGCAAAGAGCAGAAAGCAACGCACAAAAAGCCAACCAAATTATGAACCTGAACGCTTAAGGATAGAGCCATGATACGTTCCCTGTGGATTGCCAAAACCGGCCTGGATGCACAGCAAACCAGTATCGACGTGATCTCCAACAACCTGGCGAACGTCAGTACCAACGGCTTCAAGCGGGCAAGGCCGGTGTTCGAGGACCTGCTTTACCAGACTTTACGCCAGCCAGGAGCCCAGTCTTCCCAGCAGACTCAGCTGCCCACCGGTTTGCAACTGGGTACCGGTGTGCGCCCGGTGGCGGTGGAAAAGATACATACTCAGGGTAGCCTCCAACAGACAGGCAACAGCCTTGACGTGGCCATCAACGGTAAAGGATTTCTCCAGATACTGATGCCGGACGGAACTACCGCCTATACTCGTGATGGTTCGTTTCAGGTCGATAGCCAGGGACAGATGGTGACTGCCAGCGGGTACACAGTGCAACCAGCGATCACTATTCCTTCGAATGCAATCAGCGTGACTATAGGCAAGGATGGCACCGTGACCGTGCTGCAGCCTGGCTCGGCAGCGACGACGCAGGTTGGCACCATTCAATTGGCGGGCTTTATCAATCCGGCTGGCTTGCAAAGCCTGGGTGAAAATCTGTTCCAGGAAACGGCGGCATCAGGCGCGCCTTCGGCTAATACGCCGGGTACCAACGGTTTGGGTTTCCTCAATCAGAACTATCTCGAAACTTCCAACGTCAATGTGGTGGAGGAGATGGTCAACATGATTCAAGCGCAACGCGCTTATGAAATCAATTCCAAAGCAGTTACGGTTTCCGATCAGATGCTGCAGAAGCTGGCGCAGTTGTGATTAGGGTAGGTGGGAGGTGAGGTCATGAAAGCTTTAAAAATTCAATTCAGCATGATGCTAATGTTGAGCCTGACTGTCTTGATGGGATGTTCCACCGTACCTTCCACCAACGTGCACCAGCCGATGAGCGTCAGATCGGCGCCAGCGCCGGAGCGCGCGGCTTCGGGTGGCGCGATCTACCAGGCCAGTTATTCAAGGCCCTTGTTCGAGGACCGACGTGCTCGCAACATTGGGGATGTGCTCACCATTAATATTGTCGAATCAACCAGTGCCAGCAAGAATGTCAGTTCTACCGCCGGGCGCACAAGCAGCATCGCCGAAACAGCGGCCACCCCCACGATTTTTGGCTATACCCCCTCGCCATCGAAACTGGGGGTTGCTGGAATTTTGGGCGGCGCAGCTAATTTTGATACGAGTGTCACTGCGTCTGGCTCCCAGAAATTCGAGGGCAAAGGGGATTCATCCCAGAAAAATGCGCTGCTGGGAATGCTCACCGTGACGGTCATTGATGTATTGCCGAATGGCAATTTGCTGGTGAGCGGCGAGAAGCAGATGGGAATCAATGAGGGGACCGAATATGTGCGGTTTTCTGGCGTAGTGAATCCGAGCACGATTTCATCGGCGAATGTGGTTGTTTCGACTCAGGTGGCGGATGCGCGGATCGAGTTCAAGGGCCGGGGTGAGATGGATTCCGCCCAAGTCATGGGCTGGATGACCAAATTTTTCCTGTCGGTCCTGCCATTCTGATGGGTGGTTTTGTCTCTGAAAGCTTCTGTCCAATGGCGTGCTCCTGATAATCTTGCCGCAAGCGGCAATTCTTGCCGCTGCTTTTCCCCTCCAATTAAATCAAGCGCCCTATATGTTTATTCCTTCTCCCGCTGGGAGAAGGTTGTGATGAGGGTTGCGTCCCTCGTGGGTTCCCCTCTCCTCAATCCTCTCCCGCAAGCAGGAGAGGAAGCGAACGAGAAAGGCGCTGGTTATGATTGGCACTTGTTTATGTTTGGCACGTTTCATGCTTATCAATGATTAGGTTAAATATTGTAGCGAGCAGCAAGTTGTTGTGCTGACGGCAGGGGGTTGAAATGAAACTATCTTCAAAAATTATCGTGCTTGTGGCGACAGTATTTATTGCGCTTCCTGTCCATGCGGAACGCCTCAAGGATTTGGCAACGATTCAGGGCGTGCGTAACAACCAGTTGATTGGCTACGGCTTGGTGGTGGGGCTGGATGGTAGTGGTGACCAGACCACCCAGACGCCCTTTACGGTACAGAGCGTCGTCAGCATGCTGGGTCAGCTGGGTGTGAATTTGCCGCCGGGAACCAGCTTGCAACTGAAAAATGTGGCGGCGGTAACGGTTACCTCTACGCTTCCCCCTTTCGCCAAGCCAGGTCAGACCATCGACATCACGGTGTCTTCCATCGGCAATGCCAAGAGCTTGCGCGGCGGTACTTTGTTGATGACCCCGTTGAAGGGAGCGGACAGCCAGGTTTATGCCATGGCACAAGGGAATTTGCTGGTCGGTGGCGTGGGCGCCTCATCGGGTGGTAGCAGCGCCCAGGTGAACCAGTTGAGCGTCGGTCGCATTACCGATGGCGCTACGGTGGAGCGTGCCGTAGACATGCCTCTGGGGCAGGGCGATTTCATTACACTGGAGTTGAAGGATTCAGACTATACCACCGCCAGTCGGGTCGTGACCTCGATCAACCGTTCCTTCGGGGAAGGCGTTGCCAATGCCGAGAACGGCCGTGTTATCAGGGTATTTGCGCCGCGAGACATCAACCAGCGAGTATCCTTTCTGGCGCGTATGGAAAATCTGACCGTGATTCCGGGTGAATCGCTGGCCAAGGTCATCATGAATGCACGTACCGGTTCGGTGGTGATGAACAAGTCGGTCATG
>JAHJJI010000131.1 GCA_018823025.1 Gammaproteobacteria bacterium
CCAGACAGTTGCAGCAGCAGTGTTCCGCCCAAGCCCGCCGCAGCCATTGCCAGTGCGCCGCCGAAAAAAGCGTTGAGAAAAATGTAGACGAAAAGATGGTTGGGCAGCTTACGGTCTGTCAGCCAGTAGATGCCGTAGCTTACCGCTACCGGCAAGACGCCCATGATGAGGGCATTCCAGCCTAACCCCTGCCAGCCGCTCATGCCCGCCAGGGTGACGGCAGTCAGAACGATGCTGAGTCCGATCAAGGCCAGTCGCGGGCCGAACATCAGCGTCATGGCGGTAGTGCCGAGCAGGTGAAAGTTCAGCCCCGGCTTGATCCCGGTCTTGATGCTCCAGAGTGCCATGAGAACCACGCAGGCGCCCAGCCACACATTCAGCGGGCCGGTATCCTTGAGCTTGCGCCAGGGTGCGGTCAGGATTGCCCAGAACAAGACCAGTACGTAAAGTCCCTGTCCGGTCCAATACCAGCCTGAAGGCAGGAGATTGTCAGGTAAATTCATCCTGTTATTTTAGGCTATACTCCGCCTTATTTTAGTTTGTGGAGATTGATTTTGCGACTGGTGCTATTTGATCTGGACAATACGCTGCTTTCTGGAGACAGCGATTTCGAGTGGGCGCAGTTCCTGATCGAGCGCGGCGTGCTCGACCGCGAGGTGTACGAGGCGCGCAATCAGGCGTTCTACGATCAGTACAAGGCCGGCACGCTGGATATCCACGAGTTCCTGGATTTTCAGCTCAAGCCGCTGTCGCGCCACACGCGGACCCAGCTGGATATCTGGCATGGACAATTCATGCACGAAAAGATTTTTCCTATCATTAACCAGAAGGCGCGCGACCTGGTCGACCGGAGCCTGCGCGAGGCGGACCTGGTGGCGATCATCACCGCCACCAACAGCTTCGTCACGATGCCGATCGCCAGAGCGTTCGGGGTCGAGCACCTGATCGCGACGGAACCGGAACAGAACGGCGGTGAATTCACCGGCAAGGTGGATGGCATGCCCAGCTTCCGCGAGGGGAAAATTACCCGGCTCGAAGCCTGGTTGAAACAGCGCGGGGTGGATTGGAGCGGCGTGAAAGAGAGCTGGTTCTACAGCGATTCCCTCAACGATCTGCCGCTGCTGGAACGGGTCAGCAACCCGGTGGCGGTGGACCCCGATCCTACCCTGAAGGTGCATGCCGAGAACAGCGGATGGCCGATCATTTCCCTGCGGAATTAAGCTGCACTCGTGTCGCGTCCCTTCCTGCTGGCCCTGTTCCTGATCCTGACGCCACTCAGTCTGCTGGCTGGCGTCGCTTTCGGCAGCGTCGACCTGTCCCTGGGCGAGGTGATGTGCGCGCTTGCCGGCAAGGAAGCCGGACTGGCGACGGATATCGTGTGGCAGCTGCGCCTGCCGCGTGTGGTTAGCGCCTTCGCCTGCGGCGGCTTGCTGGCTTTGGCCGGCGCGCTGTTGCAGGCGTTGCTGCGCAACCCCCTGGCCGATCCTTACGTCTTGGGCATTTCCGGCGGGTCGGCCGTGGCGGCTCTGGCGGCAATGCTGTTTGGCCTGGCAGCTGCGGCGGTAAACCTTGCCGCTCTCGGCGGGGCGCTGGCCGCAGTCGGACTGGTGTTTGCCCTGGGCTTTGGCCGCGGCGGGAACATGGTGCGCCTGCTGCTTACCGGCGTGGTGCTGTCGGCGGGGTTCAGTGCGCTGATCAGCCTGCTGCTCACCCTGGCGCCGGGGGCGCAGGTGCGCGGCATGCTGTTCTGGCTGATGGGCGACCTTTCCCAGGCACAGGCTCCGGGCTTGGCCTTGGGCGTACTGGTAGCGGCGCTTGCGCTTGCCTGGTGGCAGGCAAATAGCCTGGACATCCTCGGCCTTGGAGAACTCAAGGCCAGGTCACTGGGTGTGGCGGTGCGGCCGTTGCAGTTAGGCATCTATTTTACCGCCTCCGCCGCCACTGCGGCGGTGGTGGTAGAGGCCGGAGCGATCGGCTTCGTTGGCCTGATCGTGCCGCACTTCGTTCGCCTGCTTGGCGTCAGCGGTCATCGCTGGCTGTTGCCGCTGGCTGTACTGGCCGGCGGCAGCTTCCTGACCCTGGCCGACACCCTGGCGCGCACGGCCATTGCACCGCAACAGCTGCCGGTGGGAGTGCTCACCGCTCTGCTCGGCGTACCCCTGCTGCTGTTTCTGCTGACGCGGAGAACCTGATGCTGCGCGCCGCAGGCCTGAACCTGTCTGTCCCCGGCAAAGTGTTGTGCCGCGACCTGAATATCGTGATCAAACCCGGCGAATGCTGGGGTATTCTGGGGCGCAACGGCAGCGGCAAGACCACCCTGCTGCACGCCCTGAGCGGACTGCGCGCACCCGATGCGGGCCTGGTGTCATGGGACGGCAAACCTCTGCCGGATTATCCCCGTCGCGAACTGGCCCGGCAGATCGGCGTGCTCCCCCAGGACGAAGGCCACGAATTTTGGGGGACGGCCCTGGAATACGTACTGCTCGGGCGTTATCCCCATAGTCGCGGTTTCGGCATCACGGACGGTGACGAGGAGGCCGCGCTGGCAGCGCTGCAACAGATGGGCATGGCCGACATGTCGCATCGAACGCTGATTACACTTTCCGGCGGCGAGAGGCAGCGTGTGCGGATCGCCATGCTGCTGGCCCAGGCGCCTCAGCATTACTGCCTTGACGAGCCCCTGCAGCATCTGGATCTGGGTCACCAGGCGGAGGCATTGCGGCTGCTGCAGCGCCTCGCCGTTCAGGAAGGCAAGGCGGTGCTGATGGTGCTGCACGAGACGCTGTGGGCCGGACGTTATTGCGATCACATCCTGATGTTGTATGATGGGGGAAGAGCGTTGGCTGGCAGCGCTGCCGAGCTGATGACACTAAAGAATCTGGAGGAGCTCTACCAGTGCGGATTGCGGGAAATCGAAACGGAGGTCGGCAGTTATTTTCTGCCGGCATGAGATTGGCCGTCTGCAGTCTGTTTGCCTTATCGTTCGCCTCACATGCCGACCGTCTGCCCCAGCAGGCGGTGGATACTGCAGAAGTCCCTGAAATTGTCATCTCCGGCAGGGATTCCGACAACAAGCCTTTGCCTTATTATCGCATTGCCCCCGACGTCTATTTTCTCTACGCCAATATTGCCGAGGTCGATGGCAAGAATCGCGGTTTCAACGGCAATGCCGGCTTCGTCGTAACCGACGAGGGGGTGGTGGTGATCGACAGCCTGGGAACACCCAAGCTGGGGCGGAGGCTGATTGCCACGGTGCGCAAGGTGACGGACAAGCCGATTCGGTACCTGGTCCTCACCCACAATCACCCCGACCATTCCTACGGCGCGGTGGCGTTCCGGCGGCTTCCCGGCATCAGGATCGTCGGCCACGTGGGCACGCTGGAATATCTTGGTTCAGACAATCTGCCGGCTTCGGTTGCTTTTCGCCGCCGTATCCTGGGCGCGGACATGAAAGGGTTCAAAGGCGTGGAACCCGACATCCTGGTGGGCGGCGAGATCTATAGCCACTATGATTTCACTTTGGGCGGTAAAACCTTCGCCGTGTATAATGCCGATCACCACCATTCGTTCGGCGATCTCGTGGTGCATCAGGTGGAAGACCGGGTTCTGTGGATTTCTGACCTCGCCTTCAACAATCGTTCCACTTTCATGGGCGATGGTCATTCAGGTGCCGCCCTGGAAGCGATAGACTGGATGCGGAAAACTTTCCCGGATACCCGGCTGATGATTCCGGGCCACGGCAGCGCCCAGACACCGCCGTTTCCGATGGTGGAAAAGACTTACAGCTACATCAAGCGACTGCGCGATGAAATGGGCGCCGCTGTGGAGGCGGGGCAGGATCTCGAAAGCGCGGTGCGCCTGTCCGATTTTGCGGATTGGCACGCAACTCCGCTCTACCATGAGAACCATAAAAAAAATGCCAATTTCATTTACCGCGAGATGGAACAAGAAATCTATTTCGGCAAATAAATTTTGGCGTGATGGGGGATGTGTGATTGGGGATGGGGAAAGTCAAAATCGGT
Source organism: Gammaproteobacteria bacterium (assembly GCA_018823025.1). GTDB lineage: Bacteria > Pseudomonadota > Gammaproteobacteria > Burkholderiales > Sulfuricellaceae > Sulfuricella. Next base: position 4,023 of record JAHJJI010000131.1, read on the forward strand.
GCGGACACTGATTTTACGCATTCCTCATCACCCTTTACTCATCACCCATCCCCACCCAGAGACTAAAGAATGATCCGTAAATTTATCAGCCGCGTTTTCCAGAAAAAATCACCAAAAAATGGTGAGCCACGCATTTTTAAACTGAAATCTCACGGCATCACCGCCGACCAGCTCACCCCGTGTGCGCTGAAGACGGTGAAAGCGCTGCAGCAGGCGGGCTTCAAGGCCTTCGTTGTGGGTGGCGCGGTGCGTGACCTGCTGCTGGGCAGGGAACCCAAGGATTTCGACGTAGCCACCGATGCCGATCCGGACGAGGTGCGTCATCTGTTCCGGCGTTCCCGCATCATCGGGCGGCGCTTCCGCATCGTCCATGTGATGTGCGGACCCGAAACCATCGAGGTATCCACCTTTCGCACCGTTGCCGTCGCCACCAACAACGACAGCGATGACCGCCAGACCGATCAGGAAAGTGGGCGCATCCTGCGCGACAACGTATTCGGCTCCCAGGTGGAGGATGCGATGCGCCGCGACTTCACGATCAACGCGCTGTATTACGACCCCGTCAGCCAGGAAATCTGGGACTACCACAACGGCGTGGCCGATCTCAAAGCCGGGGTGATGCGCATCATCGGCGACCCGGCCCAGCGTTACCGCGAGGACCCGGTGCGGATGCTGCGCGCCGTGCGTTTTGCCGCCAAACTCGGGCTGAAACTGGATCCGGCGGCGATCAAGCCGATCCGGGAACTGGCCGAGTTGCTGGAGGATGTTCCCGCGGCGCGACTGTTCGACGAAATGCTCAAGCTGCTTTTTTCCGGTCATGCGGTACAAAGCATCCTGCTGCTGCGCAAGAAGGGCCTGCATCATGGCTTATTGCCGATGCTCGATGTGATCCTGGAGCAGCCGATGGGCGAACGCTTCGTCATGCTGGCGCTGGCCAAAACCGACCAGCGTATCGAAGAAGGGAAGCCGGTTTCGCCTGCCTATCTGTTCGCGGCCCTGCTCTGGCACGAAGTGCTGGTTGCCTGGCAGCAATCCCAGGCCGAAGGGGAGAAGCCGGTTCCGGCACTGCACCTGGCAATGGATGTGGTGCTGGCGGCGCAGAGCGAAAAACTGGCGATCCCCCACCGCTACGATGCGGTGATGAAGGAAATCTGGACCATGCAGCCGCGTTTCCTGCAGCGCGCTGGCCAGCGTCCGTTCCGCCTGCTCGAGCACCCGCGCTTCCGCGCCGCGTACGATTTTCTGATGATGCGCTGCGAGAGTGGTGAGGTCGATGCCGAGGTTGGCCGCTGGTGGGATGATTTTCAGGACGCCGGCGATCACAAACGCGGCGAGATGCTGATCAAGGACGAAGCCCCCGCTGCCAAGAAGCGACGGCGCCGGCGCAAGCCCAAGGCTGCCGGAGAGGCTGGAGAAGTATCAATCGCTGAGCCGCAGGACTGAGTATATGTTGCATTCGCTTTTCAAGCGCGCCTATATCGGCCTCGGCAGCAACCTGTCCGACCCCGGCGCGCAGATCCTCAAGGCTTGCGATGAACTCGGTAATCTGCCGCAGACCCGGCTGCTGTCGTGTTCCTCGCTCTACCGCAGCGAACCGGTGGGCTACGCCGATCAGCCGGACTTCATCAATGCAGTGGCCGAGATCGAAACCGCCCTTGCGCCGCATGCGTTGCTCGAAGCGCTGCTCGACATGGAACATCGCCACGGGCGGGTGCGTGAATTCCGCAATGCACCGCGCATCCTCGACCTGGATATCCTGCTCTACGACGACCTGAGCTGTCACGAACACGGGCTGACCTTGCCGCATCCGCGCATGCACGAGCGTGCCTTCGTGCTCCAGCCTTTGCATGAAATCGCGCCAAGTCGCATCATAGGTGGGTATGGATCGGTGGGCGAGTGTCTGGAAAAGTGTACCGGCCAGCGGGTGGAACGGATGGAGGAATAAACCAGGATGCTGTTCGAAAAATATCATTATGTAGTGATTGCCGGGCCGATCGGGGTTGGCAAGACCAGTCTGGCACAGCTCCTTTCAGAGCGGTTCCAATCTGCTTTGATGCTCGAGAATGCGGATGCCAATCCTTTTTTGCCTCGCTTCTATAAGGATGCGGAACGCTATGCTCTGCCTACTCAACTGTCTTTCCTGCTGCAGCGCGTATCCCAGGTTCAGGAGCTGAAGCGGATGGGGGCGTTCGGCGGCGCTGCCGTGGCTGATTTCATGCTCGACAAGGACTTGTTGTTTGCAAAACTCAATCTGAGCGAAGAGGAATACCATCTTTACCGGCAGATTTACGACAATTTGCAGTTGCAGACACCCAGGCCCGATCTGGTGATCTACCTGCAGGTGCCGCCAGAAGTGCTGGTCGAGCGCGTTCGACGTCGCGGGGTGGAGTATGAAAGCACGGTTTCGGTGGATTATCTGACGCGGGTAGCGGACAGCTACAGCGAGCATTTCTATCATTACGAAGCTTCGCCACTGTTGATCGTCAACAGCGAGAACCTCAATTACGTCGACCAATCGCAGGATTTAGAGCTGTTGATCGAGCGTGTCAGCCAAATGCGCGGCGGTCGCGAGTTTTTCAACAGGGCCGGGTAGCCGATGAGAGTTACCTTGAGCAATTTGCAGAAGATGGCCGGCAGCGGCGAGAAAATCGCCGTGCTCACCTGCTACGATGCGAGCTTTGCCACCCTGCTGGAAAATTCGGGCGTTGACGTGCTGCTGGTCGGAGATTCGCTCGGCATGGTAGTGCAGGGGGAGGAAACCACCCTGCCGGTGAGCATGGACGACATGGTTTACCACACCCGCTGCGTTGCGCGCGGTGCGAACAAAGCATTTATCGTCGCCGACATGCCCTTCGGCAGCTATCAGCAAGGCCCGGCGCGGGCCTTCGCCAATGCCGCGAAACTGATGGCCGCAGGCGCGCAGATGGTCAAGCTCGAAGGTGGTATAGCGATGGCAAAGACGGTGGGCTTTCTGGTCGAGCGCGGTATCCCGGTGTGTGGACATGTTGGCCTCACGCCCCAGTCCGTGCACCAGCTTGGCGGCTACAAGGTTCAGGGCAAAGGCGACGCGGCGGCGCAGAAGCTGATCGAGGATGCGCTTGCATTGCAACAGGCCGGCGCTGGCCTGCTGGTGCTGGAAGCAATTCCGGCGGCGCTGGCACGGCAGGTGACGCAGCAGCTGACGATTCCCACCATCGGCATCGGTGCCGGCCCGAATTGCGCCGGCCAGGTGCTGGTGCTGTATGACCTGCTCGGCATTTATCCCGGCAAGCCGCCGAAATTCGCCAGGAATTTCCTGGTGGGCACAGGGGACATCCAGGCCGCCGTCGTGGACTATGTCAAGGCGGTGAAGGATGGTTCGTTTCCGGCACCGGAACACTGCTTTAATTGATTAATCGCACAGCAAGGAAGATTTACATGAGTAAGATACTATCCGCTCTGCTCGCGGCCTCACTGCTGATTGCTGTACCCGTTCGCGCCGAGCTCATCGATATCGACAACACCAAGCTCCAGGAACTGCTGGCCAGCGGTGTGCCCATCGTGGATATACGCACCGCGCCGGAATGGAAGCAGACCGGGGTGGTGCCGGGCAGTCATCGGCTGACATTTTTCGACGAGCAGGGACGTTACGACGCCTCTGCCTGGGTGGATAGCTTCTCGAAAATCGCCAAACCCGGCGACCCTGTCATCATCATCTGCCGCACCGGCAACCGTACTGGCACTGTTGGACGTTTTCTCGACCAGCAAGTCAAATACGCCAAGGTGTACAACGTGCGTGAAGGCATCGTTGCCTGGATCAAGGCCGGAAACACCGCTGAGAAGGTTAACTGAGCTTTTCTCCGGGGATTTCGAGAACAACTTCCGTCATCATTGAGATGCTGATTATTTCTGCCATACAGGAACTGCGCGACCGGCTGAAATCCGAACTTTCGGTCGCTTTCGTTCCTACCATGGGTAACCTGCACCAAGGGCATCTGGCTCTGGTTCGGCAGGCGCGCGAGCATGGTCGTTGCGTGGTGGCGAGCATCTTCGTCAATCCGCTGCAGTTCGGTCCGAACGAGGATTTCGCCAAATACCCGCGCACCTTCGAGCAGGATTGCGAAAAGCTGGAAGGCCTGGCTGACGTAGTGTTCGCGCCAAAGATGGAAGACCTCTACCCCGAGCCGCAGCAGGTTTACGTTGAGCCGCCGCCGGTCGCTAGCGAATTGTGCGGGGCATTCCGCCCCGGTCATTTTCGCGGCGTGGCGACAGTGGTGCTGAAGCTGTTCAATATTGTCCAGCCGCAGGCAGCGGTATTCGGCAAGAAAGATTACCAGCAGTTGCAAGTGATTAGCGCCATGGTGCGGCAGCTCAACCTGCCAGTGGAGATCGTGGCGGGGGAAACCCTGCGCGCCGAAGACAACCTCGCCCTCAGCTCGCGCAACGGTTATCTTAGCGAAACGGAGCGTGCCGAAGCTGTCCGGCTGTACCGGAACCTTGCATTAATCCGGGAGTCTATTGTTGCGGGTAACCGCGATTTACCGGCTCTGGAATGCGCCGCCATTGCCGATCTGGAAGCTCACGGCTGGCGTGTCGACTATGTTTCTGTGCGGGCTGCCGCATCCCTGGCACCGGCGAAGACCGGCGAGATAAATCTGGTGGTGCTGGCAGCGGCATGGCTGGGCAAGACTCGATTGATCGATAACCTGGAAATTTGTCTCAATGCGGACAAAGACTTATAATGCCAGTCCTTTTTCACCGACTATGGGGTGAGTCTTCATGCAAAGATTGATGCTCAAATCCAAGCTGCACCGTGTCACCGTCACGCATTCCGAACTGCATTACGAAGGTTCGTGCGCGATTGACGAAAATTTGCTGGAGGCTGCGGACATCCGTGAATACCAGCAAATTGACATCTACAACGTGAGCAATGGCGAGCGATTCACCACTTACGCCATCAAGGCGCTGCGCGGTTCGGGCATTATTTCCGTGAACGGCGCTGCGGCGCACAAGGCTAACCCCGGCGACCTCGTCATCATCGCCACCTATGCCATGTACAATGAGCTGGAACTGCAGAAGTTCGAGCCCGAACTGGTGTATGTGGATGCGGACAACCGCATCGTCGACCAGCGGCGGCAGATTCCGGTGCAGGCGGCATAACCGGTGCCAGGCAGAAATACGAAAGGGCAGCTGAGGCTGCCCTTTGTTTGTGTGGTGCCGGGAGCCGGAATCGAACCGGC
>JAHJJI010000132.1 GCA_018823025.1 Gammaproteobacteria bacterium
AAACCCGCCACAGAGCCTTTCAGCTCGGCAGCAAGTGCGGTCAACTGACCAACAGAAGCGGCGGTCTGCTTGGTACCATCCGTGGTCTGGTTGGTAATGTCCTGAATATCCTGCATGTTCGTCGACACTTTGCCCGCAGCCTCCGCCTGCGCCTGGGTCGCCCTGGAGATGGTGTCGATCAGGTCCGCCAGACTACGCGTAACCCGTTCGATCTCGGACAGGGCCTGGCCCGCCGCATCTGAAAGCTTGGCGCCTTCCACCACACCCTGGGTACTTTGCTCCATAGCGGCCACCGCATCGTGGGTGTCAGTCTGAATGGTCTTTACGATCGCGCCGATCTGCTTGGTTGCCTCGCCCGAACGCTCTGCCAACCGCTGCACCTCTTCCGCTACCACGGTAAAACCACGCCCCGCCTCACCAGCCGAAGCTGCCTGAATCGCCGCGTTCAGCGCCAGAATGTTTGTTTGTTCGGTAATATCCGAAATCAGTTCCACGATCTCGCTAATCTCCTGGGAGCTTTCACCCAGCCGCTTGATCCGTTTAGCCGTTTCCTGAATCTGGCCGCGAATCTCATTCATGCCTGCAATGGAATTTTGCACCGCTGCAGCACCCTTATCTGCGGCCTGGAGGGATTGCTGCGCCACTTTCGCAGACTCGGCGGCGTTAGCCGATACCTCGTTAATGGAATCTGCCATCTGCCGCACCGCCGCACTAGTTTCCTCAATCTCACGCGACTGCTTTTCCGAAGCCTGCAGCAGATGCTCGGAGGTGCCCTGCGCCTCCTGAGACTCCCGAGCCAGTTGCTCTGTCGCCTTGTTTACCCCTACAACCAGCGATCGTAACTCGTCGATCGCGTAGTTGATCGAGTCGGCAATAGCGCCGGTGATATCCTCGGTCACTCGCGCCCTCACGGTCAGGTCACCTTCCGCCAGATCGCCCATTTCGTTGAGTAGCCGCAGAATCGCCTCCTGGTTCCGTTTGTTTTCTTGCTCGCTGATGATCGCCTTCCGCTTGGCGTCATCCAGCAACACCTTGGAAAACAGCACGGCGAACAAAAATGCAAAGCTACCGAAAATGACGGTCAGCAATGCTTCCAACAAGCCGCTGCTGGCATTCTTTTCGTAACTATCAGTCAGCTTGCTGGACAAATCCAGCATCTTGTCGCCGTCTTTAAACAAGGCGCGCTGAGCGTCCTGGGACGCCGCCAGAGCCCGTACGTGTTGCAGAATCTGATCGACATGCACGGAAAAGTCTTTGAATGTTTCATCGATGTCTCCCAGCATATCGCGCGCGATAGAATCTTTGACCGGGTTCAGCAACATGCCCCCACTCCCATCTTTCAGGCCGACCAAGGTATTGCGAAAGATGGAGATACTTTTGCCATCAAGGAAAGATTCATCAAGATCTGCGTCGCTCCCTGACAGAAGCAGAATGTTGGCGTTTTTAGCAATCCGCTGGGACAGCATCCCGAGTTGCCGAGCGGCGGCAACCTCCCTAACTCCCGCACCCGACTGAATCAACTGGTCAGCCAGCAGCTCGGTCAAGTCGAGCAAGGACGTGTTGGCGGAGTTAACCCCGACAACGTTACTGCTCAGCTGAATCAGGTTTTTTTCCTGGGCGGCGATCTGCCCGATATCCTTGGTCATCTTGCCCCACAGCGCATTGATCTCCTTCAACTGCGGCTGCATGCTGCTCGACGAAGCGGGTATGCCGGCACCACCCTGTATCAAGTTATTAATATGGGCAGAAAAGCGTTGATCGGCATCCTTCAGCTGGGCAAAAGCGACCCGGTTACCTTGCGCAGCTTGCTGTGCGCCCTTCGCGACCCGTTGCGACAACATCTGCATTTCCGTCGAGGTGCCGGTATGCTGTTTCAGGATATACAGGTTCACTCCGTACCAGAGCAGCGGAGATAAGGTGAGAAGCACGGCCACGGCCCACGCGCCGCCCAGTATCTTCAACTGCTGCTTCATAGGTTTTTCGCCGATAAGCGGCAGTGACTGCCCCGAATCGCCGACCATCTTCTGAAGCCCTTTCATCACCAGGGTGGTATTCAGCCCCAACTTCGTCGTCGGTCCGGTCGGAGCAGCCTGTCCGGGCTTTCCCTTGAAAAAGCTGAAACTTGGCAACTTGAATCCCATGCTTAAATCTCCATCCCTAGTTTTATTTTCAACTCAATGAAATAATCATTCATTAAGTGCTCGCCGAACGCCTTTATGACAGGCCTACATTCAAAAACCGGGCGTGCCCGGTCAATACCTGCATGTTCAGTTCCAGCCACCGTTGTCCGGTTTCATCATGGTATTCGGCAGCAACCCAGGGCGGAGCCTCCCCCTCTATTTCCACCCGTTGCATTTTCTCGGGATTGCGCAATCCCAGCATGCGACTGACGACAATTCCACAATTGACAGAAAATTTCTGGTGGACCAGAAGCAAACGGCAATCCACGACAAATTGCGTTGGCGCGCCACCGAGAAAATGTGAAAAATCAACGATACCATAGAGATTGCCGCGAAAATTCGCCACGCCGCAAAACCAGGACTGCGCGAGGGGAACGGATGTCAACTTTGGAATAGGCAACGCTTCGCTGATATCGGAAAGATTGACCAGCCAGAACTGCGAGCCAATCTGGACTCCCAGCTTGGAGGGGTTGGCAGTATCGCTAGATGCCAAGCTCTGCAACTTGGCCATTACGCTCTCATGAAATGCTCGCAGGCTGATTTTTCTTGCCATCTGCTATCCTTGTAAGCCCCAAGCAACGTACGGTGACATGGAAATCAACCGAGTGCCGTAATTTTTTTCAGCAGTTCATCCTGGTTCACCGGTTTGACGATGTAATCCTTGGCGCCCTGCCGCATTCCCCATACCTTATCGGTTTCCTGTCCCTTGGTGGTGCACATGATGACAGGAATATCTTTGGTTTCTTCATCCTTGGAAATTGCCCGTGTCGCCTGAAAGCCATTCAGGCCCGGCATCACCACATCCATGATGATCAAGTCGGGCTTTTCCAGCTTGGCCTTGGTGATTGCCTCCTCACCACTTTCGGCGGTAATCACCTGATAGCCCTGTTTAGTCAGCAAACCGCCAAGGAAGAATCTTTCGGTAGGCGAATCATCCACGACCATAATCTTATTGATAGCCATTTGTTTCCTCTCTAGCTGGGACTGCGCTGAGCCATGTACTGGCCCACAGTTTTAAGCAGACTTTCCTTGGTAAAAGGCTTGGTCAGATATTCATCGGACCCCACCATCCTGCCCCGAGCACGGTCGAACAAACCATCCTTGCTGGATAGCATGATAACGGGGGTGACTTTGAATTTTGAGTTTTTCTTGATCAGCGCGCAAGTCTGGTAGCCATCCAGGCGCGGCATCATGATATCAACGAAAATGACATCGGGTTGATGATCGGCAATCTTGGACAGAGCGTCAAACCCATCTTCTGCGAGGATAACCTCACATCCGGCCTTCACCAGAAAAATCTCGGCACTGCGGCGAATGGTATTACTGTCATCAATCACCATCACCTTGGTTCCCGCAAGAGTTTGTGTTTCTCCGCTCACTCGCCTCCTCCAAGCTTTTTTATTACCCGGGCTAATCCACCCTGTCCGGGTAATGGTATCAGCCTTTGAGTTTATATGAAGACACTATTTTCTAGCATTGTATAATAAATTCTCATCAGGTAAAGCGCCTTGTCATAACTCATTCGGCAAAATGCCGGGAATCTCCACGTCAATTTAGGTTAAGATACTGTCTTTCGATCAACCTACTATCATAGTAGACACCACTCGATTTTTTCAGCATGACAACGTCCGTACTCATGGCAAACACGCGCGAAACACCCCCGATTGTCCTTACTTTTTCCGCTTCCGATCCGAGTGGCGGAGCCGGCCTGCAAGCTGACATCCTGACCTTGTCCAGCATGGGATGCCATCCCCTGTCGGTAGTCACCGCCATCACGGTGCAAGACACCTTGGGCGTGGAGGACGTAATGGCCATGGAGGCCGAATGGGTTGCCGACCAGGCGCGTTGCGTACTGGAAGACATGCCAGTTGGAGTTTTCAAAGTTGGCCTGATCGGCAGCGTGGAAAATGTTGCCGCTATCGCCGAGGTGGTCGCGGATTACCCGGATATACCGCTGATACTGGACCCGGTGCTGGCCTCGGGCCGGGGAGACGAGTTGGCGAATGACGACATACTCACCGCCTTGCTGGAAATGCTCATCCCTCAAACCACCCTGCTCACGCCCAACAGTATGGAAGCCAGGCGTATCGCACAGCTCGATGACGATGATGGCGATGCCGAACCCGGTCTTGCCGAATGCGCCCGGCGCATTATCGAAATGGGCTGCGAATTCGTGCTGATTACCGGCACCCATGAAAATACGCCCCAAGTAGTGAACACTCTTTATGGTGAAAGCGGCGTGTTGCGTAGCGACAGCTGGCAACGCCTGCCAGGAAGCTACCACGGTTCGGGCTGTACCCTGGCTTCGGCGATCGCCGCCTCGATAGCCCAAGGACTGGATATTCCGGAAGCAGTAAAGGAGGCACAGGAATTCACCTGGAAAGCACTGAAAGCCGGCTTCCACCCGGGCATGGGGCAAAATATTCCCGATCGTCTATTCTGGGCGCGTGAGGAAGAAGATGCCGCTGATGCTTGAGGCAAGGGAATGGACACCCTCTCGCCAACCCTTTCCTGCCTGCGGGAGAAGGTTCAACGCTGAAGGACGCTCGCTTTGATTGGCGGCCTATATGCCATCACCCCCGAATGCACCGACACCGAAAGTCTGGTGGAACAGGTTCGACAGGCCTTGTCTGGTGGCGCTCACCTGGTGCAATATCGCAACAAAGGGGGCGATGTTGGGTTGCGCCACGAGCAGGCCAGCGAATTATTAGCGCTGTGCAAACAATTTCATGTACCGCTGATCATCAATGACGATATTCGCCTCTCCGACCTGACCGGTGCGGATGGAATACACCTGGGCAAGGACGATGGCAGCGTGCGTGAAGCCCGACTGATTCTCGGCCCGGATAAAATTATCGGCGTGTCTTGTTATAATGACTTGCAACGGGCGCTCGATGCCGAAGCCCATGGCGCAAATTATGTTGCCTTCGGCAGTTTCTTCCCGTCGTCGACCAAATCCGACGCTGTTGTGGCACCTTTAACTCTTTTACACGAAGCAAAGCGGGTCCTGAATATACCTCTCGTCGCCATCGGCGGCATTACTGCGGATAATGTCACCCCCCTGATCGAAGCCGGCACCGACGCCGTGGCCGTTATTTCTGGGCTATTCGACAGCGAGGATATCGTGAGAGCCGCCAGCCGCTTTGCCGTGTTATTCGAAAAATCAAACCACCATACATTGCACTAAGGTAATGACTATGACCTCACGCAACCAGCAGCTTTTTGAAAAGTCCCAGCAGTTCATCCCCGGTGGCGTCAATTCGCCTGTACGCGCTTTCGGCTCGGTCGGCGGCACGCCGGTGTTTTTCAAGCGCGGCGCAGGTGCCACCGTCTGGGACGAGGATGGCCAGGCGTATATCGATTACGTCGGCTCCTGGGGACCAATGATCCTCGGCCACGCCCACCCCGAGGTGATCAAGGCCGTGCAGGAAACCGCCGCCAACGGCTTGAGCTTCGGCGCGCCCACCGCGCTGGAACTGGAAATGGCCGAAGCTTTGTGCACGCTGCTACCCGGCATGGATCAGGTACGCCTGGTCAGCTCCGGCACCGAGGCCACCATGAGCGCCATCCGCCTGGCGCGGGGATACACCGGCCGCTCCAAGATCATCAAGTTCGAAGGCTGTTACCATGGCCACGCCGACTCGCTACTGGTCAAGGCCGGCTCTGGCGCACTCACCTTCGGCCAACCCAGCTCCGGCGGAGTGCCGGCAGAAACTGCGGCGCATACCCTGGTGCTGGCCTACAACGACAGCGCCGCACTGGTAGAAACTTTCGGGAAAATCGGCAACGAAATTGCCGCAGTGATCGTCGAGCCGGTCGCCGGCAACATGAACCTGGTCGCCCCCAAGCCCGAGTTCCTCAAGGCGCTACGCGAACTGTGCACCCAACATGGTAGCGTGCTGATCTTCGACGAAGTGATGACCGGCTTCCGCGTCGGGCCGAAGTGCGCCCAGGGCCTGTTCGACATCGTTCCAGACCTGACCACGCTCGGCAAGGTGATCGGCGGCGGCATGCCGCTCGGGGCGTTCGGTGGTCGCCGCGAGATCATGCAGAGGCTCGCTCCGCTTGGCCCGGTCTATCAGGCCGGCACCCTGTCCGGCAACCCGGTGGCGGTGGCAGCCGGACTAACCACGCTCAGGCTGGTGCAGGAACCGGGCTTCTACGACAGACTCGCCGCAGCAACCCGCAAGTTGATCGATGGCCTGACTATAGCAGCCCATAAGCATGGGGTGATTTTTTCGGCCCAGTCCGTCGGCGGCATGTTCGGCGTCTACTTCCGCGCCACGCCCCCGACCAGCTATGCCGAGGTGATGGAATGCGACAAGACCGCCTTCAACCATTTCTTCCACGCCATGCTGGAGAAAGGCATCTACCTTGCCCCTTCCGCATTCGAGGCAGGATTCGTTTCAGCAGCCCACACTGACTTGGAAATCGGGAAAACCTTACAGGCTGCAGATGAAGTTTTTAGGGGAATGTCCAAGCGTTAACAACTCAGGCCTCTTGGCGCGACGACACTGGGTCATTACCAGACGCCATGGGGCAAATGCCACCCACGTCCTGATACAGGAAATTCACTGCCGAGGTTGAAAATCTTGCCGTCATCCCAAGCCGGAGGCTCGGCTATAGAAAACTTGCCGAATGACAAATAACCATGTCTCAGAGAATTGAATCATGCAGATGATTCGTGGATTGTGGCATATCCCCTTGAAGGCAACCTCCTCAAACCACACATAGCCTATCTGGATGTGGTATTTTGCCCCTGAACTCCGATATAATTAAACTTAGTCTAAATTGAGGAACGCACCATGCGGCCGGCCCAACTCTCCACCATCCTGGATCGCGAATTTCTGAGCGCTCAGGAAGGTCATCACACACCTGTAATGCTATGGGGCCCACCGGGCGTGGGGAAATCCCAGATTATCGCCCAGGTTGCAGCACGCCACAGCGTGCCGATGATAGATATCCGCCTTTCCCAAATGGAACCCACCGACCTGCGCGGCATCCCGTTTCGCATCGAGGATCGTGTTGAATGGGCCATCCCCTCGATGCTGCCCGATGCCAAAAAACATGGCCCTCAAGGCATCTTGTTCCTGGATGAGATTACCTCGGCCCCGCCCAGTGTTTCTGCGGCGGCCTACCAGCTGATTCTCGATCGACGCCTGGGCGCCTATCAAATTCCGGAAGGCTGGGCGATCTTCGCTGCCGGCAACCGTCAGGGCGACCGCGGCGTCACCTATACTATGCCGGCACCGCTGGCCAACCGTTTTTCTCATTTCGAGGTCGAAGCCAATCTCGACGACTGGGTGGCTTGGGCCTACGCCAACCAGATCGACGAGCGCCTGATCGGCTTTCTGCGCTTCCGTCCCGAATTGCTGTTTGATTTTGACCCGGCGCACAACCCCGTCGCCTTCCCAAGCCCGCGTTCGTGGGAATTTTCCCACCGCGCACTGCAAAAATTCGGCGATCACCCGGAATTATTGCTACCCACTTTGCAGGCTTGCGTCGGCCCGGCGGCCGGCCTTGAACTTAACGCCTTCATCGAGAACCTCGACCGCATGCCGGACCTGGATGCGATCCTGCGCGGCGAAGAAGTCGCCGTGCCGCGCGAAATTGACCTTCAATACGCCGTCGCTTCGGCCTTGGTGGGTCGCGCCATTCGTGCCAAGGGCAGCGCCGAGGCCCGCGATATTTATGGCCACATCCTCGACTACGCCAGCCGTTTCCCGCTCAAGGAAATGGGCATCATGCTGGTGTCAGACATGCACCGCGCCATCGGCCAGAACCTGTTCGATGTACCGCAGTTCTCCAAGTGGGCGAACGCCGTTGCCGACCTGATGCTGTACGAAATGTAAGGCAGCCGTCATGGCGGAAGGAAATCTAGAAACCAAACTGGCGGCCGCCCGCACCCGGCTGATCCTGGACAAGCCTTTCATCGGCGCCCTCGTCCTGCGCCTGCCGATGATCGCTGCCAACCCGAAATGGTGCCGCACCACCGCCACCGATGCCCGCAGCTTCTATTACAACCCGGAATATATCGCGGCGCTGACCCTGGACGAAACCCAGTTTGTGCTGGCGCACGAGGCGCTGCACTGCGCACTGTCCCATTTCGCGCGGCGCCAGCATCGCATCAGACAACGTTGGGACATCGCCTGCGACTTCGCCGTCAACCCCTTGCTGATCCATGATGGCCTCAAGGCACCGCCCGGCGCCCTGGTCCTTGATCTTTACGAAGGCATGACTGCAGAAGAAATCTACCCCTGCATCGATGAAAACAACGCTGACGAACCGATGGATCAGCACATCTATGATGGTGAGGACATAGACCCGACCAGCAACGGCCAGCAAAAGGGGGACGAGCAGCGCGAAGGCGGCCAAAACCAGCAATCCGATCAGAAAAACCAATCCCAGTCCGGCGGCAGTTCGCAGGGCCAACAGAAGGATGATCAGTCTGGCGGCGCACCTCAGCCCAAGCCGCTGACTGCGGCCGAGCGCGAAGAGCTGAGCGCGCAATGGCAGCAACGACTCGCCGGTGCTGCCCAGCAGGCGCAACAGGCCGGCAAACTGGGCGGATTGCTGGCGCGCATGGTGGGTGAACTGTTACAGCCAAAACTCCCCTGGCGCATGCTGCTGGCCCGCTACATGACCCAAGTTGCCCGGGATGATTACAGCTACATGCGCCCTTCGCGCCGCGAAGGGCAGATGATCCTGCCCTCCCTGAGAAGTTCCCAGGCCGATATCGTAGTTGCACTCGACACCAGCGGCTCAGTCAACAGCGCCGAGTTGAACGAATTTCTTGCCGAAATCGACACGCTAAAAGGCCAGTTGCGTGCCCGGGTCACCCTGCATGCCTGCGACACTGAGCTGGCCGAAGAGGGTCCGTGGGTCTTCGAACCCTGGGAGGAATTCAAGCTGCCCAAGGAATTCAAGGGTGGTGGCGGCACCGATTTCAGGCCGATATTCGAATGGGTCGAACAACAGGGACGATCGCCCGACTTGTTGCTCTATTTTACCGATGCCGAGGGAGACTTCCCCCCATCTGAACCTCATTACCCCGTAATCTGGCTAGTCAAAGGCAAGGCGCCGGTACCATGGGGACAACGTATTCAACTGAATTAGCCTACCCATGTCCGAACTCACTCCCGAAGACGCTCTGCGTCTCAACGTACTGCTCGCCGGAGAAATCCAGGCAATCCGCATTGATGAAGCCAACATGACGGTTCTCGGTTTGTCCCCGCGCGGCGAAGCAGCGGTCAAATTGCATCCGACCGGGCGTAGCGACCAGTACCTGCGCCGGGTGCGCGAACTTCTTGCGGGCCACGCCATCGGCTCGCCTGGTGGCTATCCAGTCTATATACAACGCTGGACGCGCATGGGACAAGCTCGCGACAAGGGACTGGATCGCCTGCTGTTGCTCGGCGAACCCGAGGCGGTGGTATCGGTAGCCTATTCCAATGGTCTCACCGACGAACTGGCGCGTTGCGCCTGGTGGGCTATGCCGACCGCCGACAATGCCCGGCGCATGCTGGAGAGGGAATGCGTCGTACAAGGGCAAATGGGCAAAATTCTAGCCGATTACCTGATCGAACATCTGCCCTTCGAAAGCGAACCCCATATCATCATGGACACTGTGCGAATCGTGCTCCAACCGGGGTTGACCGACGCGTCAGCCCGACAGCGCCTGTGGAAGAAGGCTACCTACGACAATGCCTACTACCTCGGCTTTCTCGAGTGCATGCCGGATGAACTGCTGGAACAACGCACTCCACGCGCTGATTGGGAGACCCAGCGGGCAAAACTGACACCACTAATCGTAAAGGGCAATCCTTACGCCCGCCAGTTGGAACGACTGCTATCCGGGCCGGGCCAAGCCTTCCTTCAGACCAGCGAAGAAGTGTTGCGTCGGCCGGAAAACCAGGATGTGATTATCGCCCTTCTGAATGCGATAGCGACCTATTTTTCTGCGGTAGGGACGGGGGCCGGCGCCTGTAGACGCTCAGTCGAGGCTGCCCTTGCCCACGCTGAAGCACTCTGCGCCAGCAACGAGCAGCCAGTGGAAATACGGGAACTGCTCAATGCAGTGCCGAAATTGGCCGGAGAAATACGGGCGATGATCGCACTAGCGTGCATGAGCGCGGAAGTAGCGACACCGGTGCTGGCATTAACCACCGCCTCTGGCACCTTGATGCGCAAAAAACTGGAACCGGTTATCACTCCTATCCTGCATCAGTTTGCCACGCTCAGGGGGCGGCCATTCACAGCCACCGCTCCGAGGCGGCGGCGCTAATTCCGGGAATACATCACTTCCTTACAGCACTGCGCTCAGGCATGGAAAGCCGGGACATATAGTCAACCACCGCTTCCATGTCTGCATCGCTGTAATTCTGCACCACCTTCACCATCTTGAGGTTGGCGTTCCCGCGCTTGCCATCGCGAATATTCATGATCTGGCGCAACATGTATTTGTAATGCTGCCCCGCCAGAACAGGGTAAAACTTCTTCTCGTTGCCCTCACCGTTTTCGCCATGACAGTCGTGGCAGTCGCTTTTGTACAGTTCCTTGCCGCGCGCCAGACTGGTGCCCGGACCTTTGCCGTTGTCATGCGGAATTTTCATGTTCTGCAGGTAAACGGCAACATCGGCGATTTCCTGCATATCGATAATGTGCTTGCCGGCGAACGGGAACATCTTCGGGTTTTCCCTGCGGCCATCGCGCACGTCGGCCATCTGCTTGATCAGCACGGTTGCATGCTGGCCCGCCAACTGCGGGTAGGTTCCGTCCCTTAGCCCGGCGCCGTCCGACTTGTGGCAGCCTTGGCAAACGCGGTAGGCAATGCGCCCGCGTTCAGCGTCGCCTTTCAGTTTGAGAATTTCGGCCTTTTCACCGGCGGGTTCGTTCCAGACATAGCCCTTGGATTCGACTCCCGGCGCTTTGGGCTGCTGAGGCACATCGGCCAAGACGGGAACTGTCTGCACCAAAATCAAAGCCGCCGCCAGAAAAAAAAGTTTTTTCATTATCGTTTCCTTGTCTACGATTAATATCCCACGCTGTCAGGCATGGGCGCACAAGCAAGCAACACCCTTGCGGGCGTGAGCAAAATATCCCACTTATTTTAATGGGACTCCCGCAAGATACTCCGCCACGGCCTTCATTTCCTGCTCCGTCATTTTAATCGTGACGGACTGCATCGCCAGTCCCTTGTCGTTATCGCGCTCGCCAGTATTGAAGCGCTTCAGCTGCAACAAGGTGTACTCGGCATGCTGTCCGGCAAGGTGGGGGAAAAAAGCATAGCCGGAGGCATCTGCCTCATGGCAGCCAGCACAGGCCGGCACGCCGGCCTCAGGGTTGCCGTCCATGTAAATCTTTTTCCCCTGAGCCAGCAGGGCCGAGTTTTTGACCACGCCAGGCTTAGCTTTCTGTCCGGCAAAATAGAGCGCAAGGTTGGCCATGTCATCGGGCGTCAGGCTCGCCACCATGGCAACCATGATTTCATTCTTACGCTTGCCTGACTTGTAATCCTTGAGCTGCTTGAGGAGATACTCGGGTTGCTTGCCCGCCAGCTTGGGAAATTCCGGGTTGGTCGGCTCTGTGCCGTTGCCATCGATGCCATGACAAGCCAGACAAACCTGGGAGGCTATCAGCTTGCCCTTTGCCGGGTCGCCCTTGGGGGGGGCTGCCACGGCCCCGGTGGCCGTTAATCCAACCATCACTGCGAGAATTACCATTTTTTTCACGTTCAATTCTCCCTAAAAACCGCCGCAATACTTCTAAGCATCAGGAATTATTAATTTAATTTTACCTTAAAACACTGCATTGAACTCAACAGCTCATAAAGGGCCTTGGAAAACAGGCACGTAATGCTTGCAGGGACTCCACGAACGAGAAAGGGTGACTTGCGCCACCCTTTCTTTTAACCCGCCTGAGTTTGATTCAGAGAATCAATGCAGACCGGAAATATATTCCGCCACAGCTTTCATTTCCTTGTCGGACATTTTCATGGCGACCATCTGCATCATCTTGCCAGGGTCGTTAGCGCGATCGCCGTTGCGGAATTTGATCAGTTCCGCAACAATATAGTCGCCATGCTGACCAGACAGGCGCGGGAACATCGACGGGATGCCGGAACCAGTAGGGCCGTGGCAACCGCTACAGGCCGGCACACCCATCTCAGCGACACCACCCCGATAGATTTTTTCACCTTGCGCGGCCAGCGCCTTGTCCTGGGCGGCGGCCGGCGCCTGTTTTTGCCCGCCAAAATAGGCCGACAGATTCTTCATGTCTTCTGGTGTAAGGGCTGCGACCATGCCCGCCATGATTGCACTCGTTCGTTCGCCCGATTTGAAGTTAATCAGCTGCTTGTTAAGATAATCAGGGTGCTGGGATGCCAACTTAGGATTAACCGGCGCCGGGCTATTGCCATCCGCACCATGACACGCCACGCAGACTGTATTAACGATCTGCTGAGCCTTCGCCGGGTCAGCCTTGCTTACCATTTCCGCGTTTACCCCTGATGCGGTCATCAACCCGACAACCGCGGCCACCACCATGGCTTGTTTCATCGCCTACTCCTGAATTTGCTAAAAATAACTTGGCATTCTATACCAAATTTGCCTTATCATGCCAGACTGAAAAAGGAACAACATGGCATTATTTCAAGAAGCACAGTTTTTTATCTCGGCTGACAAGCTTACCGACTTGCCGCCACCCAGCGGCGTAGAAATTGCCTTCGCGGGCCGCTCCAACTCGGGAAAATCAAGCGCAATCAACACGCTGGCCAATCGCAATCGTCTCGCATTCGTCAGCAAAACACCGGGGCGCACCCAGTTGATCAATTTTTTCAGCCTGGGTAACGACCGCTTTCTGGTTGATCTTCCCGGCTACGGCTACGCTAAGGTGCCTGAGGCCATGCGAGTGCATTGGCAAAGTGTGTTGAGCCGCTACCTGATGGAGCGGGAATCTCTGTACGGTCTGGTGCTGATCATGGATGCCCGTCACCCGCTCACCCCGCTGGATCACCAAATGCTCAACTGGTTTATCCCCACCTGCAAGCCGGTACACGTCCTGCTCACCAAGGCGGACAAACTAAGCAAGCAGCAAGCCACATCCACTCTGCGCGCAGTTCGGACCGAGCTCGAGCGCACTTACCCAAACTGCACGGTTCAACTTTTTTCCAGTTTGAAACGGGTCGGCCTCGACGAGGCGGAAGCAATGATAGGAAAATGGTTGTCTGCTCCCCAAGAGGACATGGGGGCCATTGTTGCGCATTGACGCAATCTGGTGACATTGATAATCTTTGTAAATAAAAAGCCCCCGGGTAAAGGGGAGTAAACCCGGGGGAGTGAAACGCCTTAACAGGGGGTTAAGGCACCCGCTCAGGGAGGAAAAGCGGGGGACGAAAGGGTTATCGTCCATTCGCTCAGAGTAGAATGGCCAGCATAAAGTTCCGCGCTTAACATCGATTTCAGCATTTCTGAAGCACCACACAGATACACCATAATGAGGCCGTGCAATTCGCGGACTCCATCTACACAGGACTTGAGTATGCACGCTCTGGGCAAATATCCTCATAAACGCATGCGGCGCATGCGGCACGACGAGTTTTCCCGTCGCCTGATGCGCGAAACCCTGCTGACGCCAGCCGACCTTATTTACCCGGTGTTTGTACTGGACGGCAATAACCGTAGTGAGCAAATTGCCTCCATGCCTGGAGTTATCAGGCAAACCCTGGACAAGCTTCTTCATCAGGCGGAGGAATGCGTCAGACTCGGTATCCCGGCTCTGGCGATTTTCCCGGTGATCGAACTGCCCCTCAAAAGTTTGGATGCAGCCGAAGCTTATAACCCGGAAGGCTTGGTACCCCGAGTGGTGCGAGCACTGAAACAACGTTTTCCGGAATTAGGCGTCATCACCGACATTGCGCTGGACCCCTACACCATCCACGGCCAGGATGGGCTGATCGACAGCAACGGCTACGTTTTGAATGACGCGACAGTGGCTGTACTGGCAAAGCAGGCGCTCACTCACGCCGAGGCGGGCGCCGACGTAGTTGCCCCTTCTGACATGATGGATGGACGCATCGGCGCGATACGCAACGCACTCGACGGTCAGAACCATATCCATACCCGGATTCTGGCTTATTCCGCCAAGTACGCATCGAGCTTTTACGGACCATTCCGCGATGCGGTCGGCTCCGCCGCCAATCTGGGGACGGGCAACAAATATACCTACCAGATGGATCCGGCCAACAGCGATGAAGCCTTGTGGGAAGTGGGGCTGGACCTCGAAGAGGGGGCCGACATGGTAATGATCAAGCCTGGCATGCCCTATCTCGACATCGTTCGACGCATCAAGGACACCTACCAGGCGCCTACGTTTGTTTACCAGGTTAGCGGCGAATACGCCATGCTCAAAGCGGCCGCCCAGAATGGCTGGCTAAACGAGAAAGCATGCGTACTGGAAGCCTTGCTGGGGTTCAAGCGAGCTGGCGCGGATGGGATATTGACCTATTTTGCGTTGGATGCAGCGAACTGGCTCATGGAAGGCAAAATGAAGTGACGGGCAATGTTCGAAAGATTTTCATCTCCCCTCCTCAATTACCAATCACCAAAATGGACCATTTCAACTCAAAATTCTTGTCGAATTTTGAGATCATTTGACCGGTTAAGTAACTCAAGGGCTATTGACGGTCCCGTTCCATGGCCCGTCTCTCACGCTCCATTTTGATAATATAGCGTTGAATCATGGACTGCGTATTGGCCGACAAGTTGATAAACTGACAACCTGCCCGTTTGGTTTTCAACCCATTTCTTAAAGTCACTTCGAACACGTTCCGTATTTCCATGGTCGCCACAATATTGCCGATTTCGGGCAATATCAGGTTGCATCCATTAAATATCATCCCGGGTTCCACGACAGCATCTGCCGGCGGGAGAACAACACCTACGCCACCGATGCTAATGTCTGCAACCACCATTTCAATCTTGAGCTTGTCGTCGATTGATACGATACATTTCAATGGGTTGACGATAGGCGTCGTCACCCGATAATATTCCCGCCGCTGTAGCTTGATCAACGACTTGGGAAGTTCGGTCCTGAACACATCGCGGCCTTCGAGCCGGGTCTTTTCTATCCAGTTGGCGACAAACTGAACTTTGACCTTCTCTTGGGCCGTAACAAAAATTATTTTACCGCTATCAAGAATTTTTTCATTGAGCGCTTCGTTCGCACCTAAATCCAGAAAAACCAGTTCCTCGTCCGGGTCTATATCAATGATGGATGTCAGTATGAAATTTTCACCACGGTTAAAATAGATGGTTACCAGCTCGGTTTTTTCCATCACTGCGCGAAGAATATAGACAATCTCTTTCTTCCAACTCACCGTAAAACTGCTGGCGTCGTCTTCGTTGGTAACCGATAGGCCTTGGGATGGATTTTCGGCAGGGGTTACCATGCTGCCCCGCCAGGAACTGCGGAAAGAATGTCATGCTGACATCCAGCAAGGATTACCCATAAGTTATTATGGAAAGAGAAAGAGCAGAAAGACAACGGAGGCGTCATTAAAAATGGGGTCTCTAAAACTATTTAGAAAACAAAAACGCAAGATTCTTTTTTATTCGCCTCAGGCAAGAATGCGCATGCAAAGTATAAGGGCATTATCCTTCTTCAAGCAATGCCTCGACCTGCCTGGCGTGCGCGCGTACATTTTTTTCAGAAGGACCACGCGGGATTTGGCGTATATCCCCCGCAGCAAATACCGTCACATTAATTTCTGCGGAGCCCTCCAGCAAAGTGAAGACTGGGAGGGCGCGCTCTTCGCTCCCAAAATAGAGGTGCTTTTCGCCACTTTTATAGGGCACCTGCCGAGCCAGTAGAAACAATTCTACCTCCTTGGCGCTATCTGTGAACAACTGCAGGTTAATGTCCGAGTAGCGGGTTGCCGTGCCATTCAAAACAGAACCAGTAAGGTACGGGTTGAACTGCCCCAGCAGGCGCATCGCATCCAATGCCTGCTGCCGCAACTGGCTTAAACGCGCACTTTGCTCACCCCTCTGGTAAAGCGCCTGATAATCCCTTAAGGCCCGCTCGACTTCTTCATTATCAGGCAGATTGTGTGTGTCCGGCGCACCTATCTGGCGAGCCGCCTTGTGCTTGGCCAAGGCATAATTCTGAAGGCCATCCTCCGCAATAATACGGGCCGCTTGGTGCGCGATTCGCTCACGCATACGAAGATTCGCGGATTTTTCTCTCTCTCGATACATCTGAGCGGGCTTTTCGCCCAAGTCTTTATCCCGTCCCGACATTTCAGAACAATTGATCCTTAACCTCTTCTGCGGACTTTCCGCCACCGCCAAAGAGGCCTTCGAAAAAGCCGGTCTGTTCGGCCGGGACATTTTCCTGATAAAAATATTCTAGAATCCCCTCACTTCCATCGGGAACACGATGTCCACTTTGCGGGTTGATCTTGACTGTCGCCACACCTTCCGGGATGACCAGGTCTGCTTCCGGCACACCTTTCAGCACCTTGCCCATATAACCCATCCAGATCGGCAGCGCAGCCTGAGCGCCCGTTTCTGATCCGCCCATGGAACGAGGCTGATCAAAGCCGATCCAAGCAATCGCCACCAGTCCCGGGTTGAAACCTGTAAACCAGGCATCCACTTGGTCATTAGTAGTTCCGGTCTTTCCGGCGAGATCCTGGCGTTTCAGTTGCATGGCACGCGCCCCGGTACCAAAACGGACCACATCGCGCAGGATGGAAGTCATGATAAAAGCATTCCGTGCATCGATCGCACGCTCAGCGTCATCGCCCGCACGCTTGGGTTTGGCCTGCACCAACAGGGTGCCGCGCGCATCGACAATCCGGTCGATCAAATAAGGCTGCGTACGGTAGCCCCCGTTGGCAAACACCGAGTAAGCCGCGGCCATTTGCATAGGAGTTACCGACCCCGCACCCAGTGCCATAGTCAGGTAGGGCGGATGCTGCTCAGGCGAGAAGCCAAAACGGGTGATGTAATCCTGTGCATACGATGGGCCAATAGACTGCAAGACACGGATGGAAACCAGATTCTTCGATTTCGTCAGGGCGGTGCGCAGACGAATCGGGCCGACATAATCACCCTCGAAATTTTTCGGTTCCCAGACCTGGCCCCCGGTTTGGGCTGCATCCACAACGATGGGGGCATCATTGATCACGGTTGCGGCGGTCAAGCCTTTTTCCAGCGCCGCCGAGTAAATGAACGGCTTGAAGCTCGAACCCGGCTGACGCCATGCCTGCATGACGTGGTTGAATTTGCTGCGATTGAAATCGAACCCTCCAACCAGAGCACGAATCGCACCGTCCTGAGGCACTACCGAGACCAGCGCCGACTCGATTTGCGGCCGCTGTAAAATCTGCCACCCTGACTTGTCATCCTTCTGGACGCGAATCAGCGCACCTCGGCGCAGGCGAGTTTTCGGGCTGGCATTATCACTCAGGGTTTTAAGTACGAACTTCAGGCCTTCGTTGCTAATCTGGACAGTTTCGCCGCCCTTAATATAGCATTTTACCTGCTTCAGACTCGCCTCCAGAACGATCGCGGGCACCAGACCATTACTTGTATCCGCATCCGCCAAAGCGTCTTCCAGCAGTTCTTCAAGATTTGCCGCCCTAACAGGTAGATCAACAAAACTCTCCGGTCCACGGTAGCCATGGCGACGATCATAATCCAGCACGCCCTGACGCAACGCCTGATTGGCGGCCTCCTGATCAACCTTACGCAGCGTGGTGTAAACTTTCATGCCGCTGCTGTAAATCGCCTCCTGATAGCGCTCGAACATCGCCTGCCTGACCATTTCCGCCACATAATCCGCATTGACCTCTACATTATGCACCTCACGCTTTACCGCCAGAGGTTGTGCCAGAGCGGCCTGATATTCCGCATCAGTAATGTATTTGAGATCATGCATACGGCGCAGGACATACTGCTGCCGAATTTTTGCCCTTTTCGGGTTCACCACAGGATTGTAGCGCGAGGGCGCTTTCGGGAGTCCAGCCAGCATCGCTACCTCTGCCACGGTCAACTTTTCAAGCGGGCGCCCAAAATAAGTCTGGGCAGCGGCGGCGAAACCGTAAGCACGCTGTCCCAGATAAATCTGGTTGACGTACAGCTCGAGGATCTGATCCTTGGACAAATAATGTTCAATTTTCAGTGCCAGGAGTACTTCGCTGAATTTGCGTGTCAGCGTTTTCTCTCCGGACAGGAAAAAATTCCGCGCCACCTGCATCGTAATCGTGCTCGCACCTTCCCGTGCGCCGCCAGCGGTCAGATTAGCCAGGGCTGCGCGCAGCACCCCCATGTAATCTATCCCGCCATGGCTATAGAACCGGTCATCCTCTGCAGCAAGAATCGCCAGCTTCATCGGCTTGGGCACATCCCCAATCTTGATTAGTGCACGCCGCTCCTCGCCAAACTCGCCAATCAACGCACCCTCCGCCGTATAAACGCGCAGAGGGATTTTGGGCCGGTAATCGGTCAGCACCTCCAGTGACGGGAGGTCAGGGTAAGCCAAAATTCCCGCCAGCATGATTGCTGCAGAAAAAACAAAACCTAAAGCCAAAAAGGCCAACAGCGGATATCGCCACCAACGTGAACTCATTAAACTCTTTCTTACTTTAATTTAATATCAGAACCAATTGACATAAATTACTTAAGGGGAGGATTATAGGCGTCTGGGCCGACAAAAGAAATTCCAAAAAAATACTTTACACGTTCAGCACTTGTTGCTAGCATTTAATGTAAATTATACGTAACTCACCTAACCGGGCAATATTGAAAAGGAAATTCGTTGCAGCTCGACTTCAATTTGAATCTCGATTTTCTGCAGACCAAGTCTCCGCCCCTCATCGGCGTTGACATCAGTACTTCGTCCGTCAAGATGGTTGAACTCAGCGACGCCGGTAAGGGCTTGTACCGTATCGAGCGCTACGCTATTGAACCCTTGGCAAAAGATGCTGTTGCAGACGGCAACATCGCAAATCTCGAAGCGGTTTCGGAAGCTATTAAACACGCCTGGCGCCAAATGGGAACACGGACCAAAAATGTTTCTCTGGCTCTGCCAGCGGCGGCCGTCATCACAAAAAAAATTATTGTCGCTGCCGGGCTAAGTGAAAACGAACTCGAAATGCAGGTGGAAAGCGAGGCCAACCAGTATATTCCATTCGCTCTGGACGAGGTAAACCTGGATTTTCAAGTGTTAGGCCCTGTCCCAAACAATCCGGAGGAGGACGAGGTTTTAATCGCCGCATCGCGCAAGGAAAAAGTTGAGGATCGGGTCGCCGCTATAGAATCAGCAGGCTTAAAAGCACTGGTCATGGACGTGGAGTCTTACGCCACCCAAACGGCCTACGAGCTGATTGCCCCGCAACTGCCTAATAATGGACATGATCAGACCATTGCCATCATCGACATTGGCTCCGCCATGATGCATGTCAACGTACTACTCAACAACCAGTCAGTTTATATGCGCGAGCAAACTTTCGGCGGAAATCAGCTGACCCAGGAAATCCAGCGCCGTTATAGTCTGTCGGCGGAAGAAGCCGAAATTGCAAAACGCAACGGCGGCCTGCCGGAAAATTATGAGCCTGAAGTGCTTCAACCCTTTTTAGACTCGCTCGCGCTGGAAGTGGCGCGCGCACTGCAATTTTTCTTCTCTTCCACCCAGTTCAACCGGGTTGACCACATCCTGCTGGCTGGCGGATGCGCCATGATCCCGGGCGCTGACGAAGCTGTTTCACAACGCACCCAGGTCCGCACCTCCGTTGCCAACCCTTTTGCCAACATGGCGATCTCTTCGCGCGTCAAACCCCGCCAACTGGCGCAAGACGCACCGATATTGCTGATTGCCTGTGGCCTTGCCATGCGAAGGTTCGATCCATCATGATCCGCATCAACCTGTTACCCCATCGCGAGCAAAAACGAGCCGCACGCCAGCGTGAACTTGCTTTTATGGCCGGCGCCGCATCGGTACTGGGTCTGTTGATTGTAATTATGATTCATACCTATCTGAGTACTCAGATAGAAGATCAGGAGGCACGTAATACATTTCTAGTAACGGAAATCAAAAAACTCGACGACCAGATTGCAGAAATTCAAGTGCTGAAAGAACAAACGCAAGCCATGCTGGCTCGCAAGCAAGTAGTGGAAACCCTGCAGAGCAATCGCTCTGCAGTCGTCTATCTGCTTGATCAACTAGTACGCCAATTACCTGATGGGGTATACCTCAAGGCTGTCAAGCAAAGTGGCAACAACATAAGCCTGCAAGGCTATGCGCAATCCAATGCAAGGGTGGCCACATTGATGCGAAGTCTCGAAGCATCCCCTTGGCTACAATCCCCAAATTTGATCGAGGTCAAAGCTGCCACAATAAACAACTTGCGTGCCAGCGAATTTTCCTTGAACGTCATCCTTGCCCCGCCAGAGGTGGCCGCCGACAAGGGTGAGGGTAGCGCCAAGCCCAAGGATAAAAAAATATGAATCTGGACGATTTCACAAAACTCAACCCGAAGGATATTGGCAACTGGCCAATAATCCCGAAAGTACTTGCGCTGTGCGGACTGTTCGTACTAATCCTTTTCGCCGGATACTGGTTCGACTGGCAAAACCAGCTTGCTGACCTGGATGCCGCAAAAGAAAAGGAATCTCAACTTCGCGAAACCTTTATCTCGAAGAAAAAACAGGTCGTCAACCTGGATACATACCGCCGACAGCTCAAAGACCTGGAACAGGCTTTCGGCGCACTGATCAAACAGCTGCCCAACAAGGCAGAAATGGATGCTCTCCTGACGGACATCAACCAAGCCGGCCTTGGGCGAGGACTGGAATTTGAACTATTTCGGCCCGCAAACAATGAAATTTTAAGCGAATTTTATGCTGAGCGCCCCATTTCCATTCGCGTAACCGGCAATTACCACGACCTCGGAGCCTTTGCCAGCGATGTCTCGCGGCTACCACGCATCGTCACCTTAAACGAAATCAATATCACCCCCAGCGGCCAGACATTGACCATGAGCGCCGTCGCAAAAACCTACCGTTACCTTGATGAGAACGAGCTCGCGGCGCAGAAAGCGGCGCAGAGAAAATCTGCCAAGGAGACCAAGAAGTGAGGCCCACCCACCTTATTTTAATCATTATGCCCATTCTCGCCCTTTCGGCCTGCAGCGGGGATGGTTTGGATGATTTGAAGCAATTCGTCAACGAGTCTGGCGAAGGCCTACGGGGCAAGATTGAGCCTTTGCCGGAAATCAAGCCTTACGAATCCTTTGCCTACAATGCGTTCGACTTGCCAGACCCTTTCAAGCCACGGAAATTACAACCAGGTCAAGGCGGCGGACTCCAGCCTGACCTCAAGCGCAACAAGGAAGAACTAGAGAAATATCCGCTTGAAAACCTGAAGATGGTCGGATTTCTGGAACAAAACAAGGTCAGATATGGCCTGATAAGAACCTCGGATGGCTCTCTGCATAGAGTCAAAATTGGTGAACACATGGGACAAAATTTCGGCATGATCACTAAAATCACGGATAACGAAATTATCATGACAGAAGTTATTCAGGACAGCACCGGAAATTGGATCGAGCAAAACACCAGCATTAATCTGGCCAGCGCGCCAGGCCAAAAGTAAAGATAGAGGCCGCCATGAACATTATTAAATCGACAATTCGCTGCTTTATACAGGTCGTCTGCCTGACTACCCTGTTTATTGCCAATAGCCACGCAGCTGTCGAGTCTGGTGGCGCCAGTCCGGACGCTGCCCAGATGCCACAGAACAGCATCGAAAGCGTGGACTATGCGGCCCTTCAAAATGGCAAATTTTTGATCACCCTGAAGCTGAAACATGCCCTGAAAAATCCGCCTGCCGGGTTTGCCGTCAACAATCCACCACGAATTGCGCTGGATCTTCTGGATACGGCCAACTCATTGGGGAAAAATACCATCAATATCGGTGAAGGCGTATTGCGCAACCTGAATATTGTTCAGGCGGGTAGCCGCACCCGGCTGGTCATCAATCTAACCAAGCCCGCTGGCTATGAAACCAGGATTGCCGGAAACACCCTTTTGATCACCCTGCAGGGTACCGAATCCACCGGAATCACCTCTAATGTGAGCGCAAAATTTGCCGAAGCGCCCCCCGGCTCACAAAAACATGCTCTGCGAGACGTCGACTTCCGCCGTGGCAAAGGGGGTGAAGGCCGGGTCGTTGTCGACCTTTCCGATGCAAATACCGGTATTGATATCCGCACTGAAGGCAAATCTATCGTCGTAGAGTTCATCAATACCACGCTCCCACGCAACCTGGAACGTAAGCTCGATGTTGTGGATTTCGGCACGCCGGTGCAAACAGTCAGTACGTTCGGTCATGGTAACAATGCGCGCTTAGTGATCGAACCCAAGGGGCTATGGGAACACTCCGCCTATCAAACCGACCACCAATTCATTCTGGACGTCAAACCGATTGTTGAAGATTCTAGCAAACTGGTGCAAGGAACAAAGGCCGGGTACAGCGGTGAGAAGCTTTCCCTCGACTTCCAAAATATTGAAACCCGCACCTTGCTTGCAGTGCTTGCAGATTTTGCAGAGATGAATGTCGTTATCAGCGATTCCGTCAGAAGCTCTACCACCCTGCGCCTGAAAGACGTCCCCTGGGATCAGGCACTGGATATCACCCTCAAGCAATCGGGATTAAGCATGCGCAAATCCGGCAATGTCATCATGATTGCTCCCAGCGAGGAGCTTGCCACCAAAGAAAAACTGGAATTGGAAGCAAAGCAGCAGATCTCTGAGCTGGAGCAGTTGCGGACGGAAACCTTCCAGCTTAAATACACCAAAGCCGAGTCCTTCCAGAAGATCCTTGCTGACGACAAGCAGAAAATCCTTTCCAAACGAGGCAGCGCCGTCTGGGATCCTCGTACCAACATGCTCTTTATCCAAGATACCCCAGCCAAGCTGGAAGATGTACGCAAACTCATCAACCAGATCGACATACCGGTCAGGCAAGTGATGATCGAAGCGCGCATTGTTGAGGCCAGCGACACTTTCAGCAGAGCCCTGGGGGCAAGGCTAGGCTTTCACGACATGGGGGGGCAAGGCTTTCCGATCAACGGAACGGATGCACGCACGGTCATAGGCGGCAATCTGAATGACACCGGAGCCCACACTGGTCAAAGTGCGACCACCCCCGCCTGGCCCAATGACTCCATGAATGTCAGCCTGCCCGCAAAAAGCTCCGCCGGAACAGCGGGAGTTTTGTCCATGATCCTCTTTAAATCGAATGCGACCCGCTTTTTGAATCTTGAGCTGTCAGCACTGCAAGCGGATGGCAAGGGGAAAATCATTTCCAACCCGCGCGTGCTCACGTCCGATCAGACAGAGGCCGTCATCGAAGATGGCACCGAAATCCCCTACCTGCAAGCCTCCAGCAGCGGCGCCACCAGCGTATCCTTCAAGAAGGCCGTGCTGAGCCTGAAAGTGAAACCGCAAATTACGCCTGACGACAATATCATCATGGACCTGAAGGTCAACAAGGACAGTCGGGGCGAAAACACCGTCGCGGGCCCGGCCATCAATACCAAGCAGATTACCACTCAGGTGCTGGTGGAGAATGGCGGGACCGTGGTCATCGGCGGCATCTTCAACCAGGAGGAATCCACCACGGTGACCAAGGTGCCACTCCTCGGAGATATCCCGGTTCTCGGTATTATGTTCAGAAATACCGACAAACGGGATGACAAGAGAGAACTGCTGGTTTTTGTCACGCCCAAGATTCTCAAGGAAAGCCTCAACCTGAGATAGCGCCTCGAAAAGCTTTGTTTGGTGCGTTAGCTGGGCCAGACACTGTTTTTTCCGCTAAAATGCCTGTCACGATGACAACCCTTAAAGGGAACGAGTGACAGGCAATATTTTTTTAGTCGGGCTGATGGGCGCCGGCAAAACCACCGTAGGCAAGCTTATCGCCCGGCACTTCAACAGACCGTTTGTCGACTCCGATCATGAAATCGAAAAGCGCACTGGGGTCAATATTCCCCTGATTTTCGAGTTGGAAGGAGAAGCCGGTTTCCGAACCCGAGAAACAGCGGTTATCGAAGAACTGACCAGACAAAATAATATCGTGCTGGCGACCGGGGGCGGCGCAATATTGAGCCAACGAAACCGAGACAACCTCCGCAACAATGGTACGGTAATTTACCTGCGCGCAAAGGTGGAAGATCTTTGGCAACGCACCCGTCACGACAAAAACCGTCCCCTGCTGCAAACTTCCGATCCTCAGGCAAAACTGAAAGAGCTTTTTGTGCAACGCGACCCTTTGTACTCTGAAATTGCGGACATCATTGTGGACTCGGGATCGCAAAGCGTCCATGCGCTGGTTCACCAGATCGAAGAACGGCTGAAACAGCTTAACTCCGGCGCCTCAAAAACTGACTGAAATCAAACAAAGCCCATGCAAACCCTTACCGTAGATTTGAACGAGCGTACTTACCCGATCCACATCGGCACCGCCCTGCTGACGCGCCCCGAACTGATCCTTCCTCATCTGGCCCGCAAGCAGGTTGCCATTGTCACCAACACCACGGTAGCGCCGCTGTATCTGGATGCGCTGAGCAAGCCCCTGGCGGCGGAAGGCGTGGATATTGTGCCTATCATCCTGCCCGATGGGGAGGAATACAAAAACTCGGAGACGCTGAACATGGTCTACGATGCCCTCCTGACACACCATTGCGAGCGCAAGACCACCCTGATTGCTCTGGGCGGAGGCGTCATCGGCGATCTCACCGGCTTTGCCGCTGCCACCTACCTGCGTGGCGTACCTTTCATCCAGATTCCTACCACCTTGTTGGCACAGGTGGATTCCTCGGTGGGCGGGAAAACCGGCATTAACCACCCGCTGGGAAAAAACATGGTCGGGGCCTTCTACCAGCCCAAGCTGGTGCTGGCCGACACTTCCACTTTAAACACGCTGGATGACCGACAGCTCTCCGCCGGGTTGGCCGAAGTGATCAAATACGGCCTGATCCGAGACCTGCCTTTTTTCGAGTGGCTGGAGCAAAACATGTCTGCGCTGCTTGCACGCGATCCTGAAGCACTGGCTTATGCCATCAAGCGTTCCTGCGAAAACAAGGCGGAAGTGGTTATCGCCGATGAACACGAAGGCGGCGTTCGTGCCCTGCTCAACCTGGGGCACACTTTCGGGCACGCCATAGAAGCCGGGATGGGTTACGGCAACTGGCTCCACGGCGAGGCCGTTGCGGCCGGCACTATGCTGGCGGCAAGCCTGTCACTGCGACTGGGCTGGATCAGCGAAGCAGAGGTGGGTCGCATCCGTGTGCTGTTCGAACGAGCCATGTTGCCGGTCAGTGCGCCTGACCTCGGAGTGGACGCCTATCTGGAACACATGGCGATAGACAAAAAAGTGGAAAACGGCAGAATGCGCTTTGTACTGCTAAAAGCGATCGGCGCGGCGGTGATCACCGCCGACGTCACGGAACAGACGCTGCGGGAAACACTGCGGGAAACCGCTCAGCATGTCTGAGAACCTTGCCCCCTACGCAGCCTTGTCGGCAACCTCCCGCGGGCGGCGCTTCCCTGAGCCGATACCCGGTGGGCGTAGCGAATTTCAGCGCGACCGCGATCGCATCATTCATTCCACCGCCTTTCGCCGTCTCGAATATAAGACCCAGGTGTTCGTCAATCACGAAGGCGACCTGTTTCGCACGCGTCTGACACATAGTCTGGAAGTGGCACAGATCGGACGCACCATCGCTCGCAACCTGCGACTCGACGAGGATCTGGTGGAAGCCATCGCGTTGGCCCACGATCTCGGCCATACGCCTTTCGGCCACGCCGGCCAAGATGAACTCAATGGCTGCATGAAGGACTACGGCGGCTTCGAACACAACCTCCAGTCCCTGCGCGTAGTGGATATGCTGGAAGAGCGCTATGCCGAATTCGATGGCCTTAACCTGACCTTCGAAACCCGCGAGGGCATCCTCAAGCACTGCTCCCCGCAAAACGCCGCCACGCTCAGCGAAATGGGCGAACGCTTTCTGCACGGAAAACGCCCCTCCCTTGAAGCCCAGGTTGCCAATCTCGCCGACGAAATTGCCTACAACAATCACGATGTCGATGATGGCCTGCGCTCCGGCCTGATTACTTTGGAACAACTGACCGAAGTCAGCCTTTTCGCCCGCCACCTCAAAATAGTGCGCGACCTTTACCCCGGCCTGGCCGACCGACGCTTGATCCATGAAACCGTGCGCCGCATGATCAATACCCTGGCGCTGGACCTGATCAAGCAAAGCACAGAAAATATCACTGCCACCGCCCCCAGATCCATTGATGACGTACGCGAGGCGCCGCCCCTGATTGCCTTCAGCCCCGCCATCCGCGAGGAACAGCAGGAGCTGAAGCATTTCCTGCGCACTCAGCTTTACCGCCACTACCGCGTGATGCGTATGAGCAGCAAGGCACGGCGCATCATCCGCGAACTTTTCCAGGCTTTTCTCGACGACGCTCGCCTCCTGCCGCCGCAATATCAGGAAAAAGCCCAACAGGACAAGCCTCGCGCCATTGCCGACTATATTGCCGGCATGACTGACCGTTACGCCATTCGGGAGTACCGGCGCTTATTCACCATTGAAGAGACTTGAGGATCCCCTCTAGAAAATGCCTCGAAATTCATCATTGCATAGAGGTAAAACGGCTCTGCAGGCCGTCCTGCAAGCTTGACAATCCTCATGGCGTTATCTAGTCTAAAGCTGTAATTGGCGTTTTTAGACAGGAATCTGCACTCCTTATTAGTACATAGGCCCTTGGTGAAATCATCAACCCATGCGAGACCTGAGACACCGTACGTTTTATCACTGCCCATTAATGGAAGTGACAGCCTCAATGATTTTTGCATAAGTGTTAGAGAAAAACAGATTGCTATGTGTAGAATACCTTCATAGCAAGGGGAAAACCTTTCGTTGAACCGAGAGGCTTAATTCGAAACAATTTTACGGAAAATAAAACCTTGTCCTGGTGCTGCCGGCGCTCCTTTCACAACATAAAAAGGTAATCCAAATGAACTCTCCACAACATTCCAATACTACGAGATGGCTGACTGGCTTTGCTTTCGCATTTTCCATTTTTATGCTTGGCGGTTGCACGGGCACGGCACATCAACCCATCTCCGCAGCAGACACACCCCCCCCCACGCATGACTACCTGGTTGGTCCAGGGGATAGCCTGAACATCACCGTGTGGCGCAACCCGGAGGTCTCAATGACAGTGCCGGTCCGACCTGATGGTAAAATCACAACTCCGCTGG
Organism: Gammaproteobacteria bacterium; assembly: GCA_018823025.1. Classification (GTDB taxonomy): domain Bacteria; phylum Pseudomonadota; class Gammaproteobacteria; order Burkholderiales; family Sulfuricellaceae; genus Sulfuricella. The sequence continues at coordinate 27,519 of JAHJJI010000132.1, forward strand.
TGGAAGACCTGCTGGCCAGCGGCAAGACATCAAGCCAACTGGCACGAGACATCGAGAAGGCTCTGGCCAAATACATTCAGGAGCCGGTTGTAACGGTCATAGTTACCGGCTTTGTCGGACCATACGGCGAGCAAATCCGGGTCATCGGCCAAGCGGCAAAACCACAGGCGCTGCCATACCGCAAGGACATGAGTCTGATGGATGTTCTGATTGCGGTAGGGGGAGTCACTGATTTTGCGGCCGGAAACCGGGCCAGCGTCATACGCAGCATCAGCGGAACACAGCAGCAGTTCGCCGTCCGACTGAACGACCTGATCAAGGATGGCGACATGTCAGCCAACGTTCCCATGCGTCCGGGAGATGTTCTGGTTATCCCTGAAAGCTTTTTTTAATTCCCAACCACTTTGTGCCGAACCATTCTTTATGATGGCTCGCCTCGACTCGTTCAGGCCAAAGGTAAATATAAATCACTAGCCGATTGGGCGGAAATAAATGCAATTCCGTCATTGGGCCCTAGTAGCCCGATGACGGCGTAAACACCGCAGACAATTTTTTTCTGTTGCTGAATAACTGCGGCAAAAAACAAGGAGCGCTTCAAGATGCAAGAACTGATGGCCCAGCTGCTTTCCCATTTGAAGGGAATATGGAAATATCGCTGGTATGCGGTGATAGCCGCTTGGGTCGTTGCCTTGGCAGGGTGGGTTACAGTGTACAAGTTGCCTGACCGTTACGAGGCATCGGCAAGAGTTTACGTAGACACCCAAAGCATATTGAAGCCATTGCTGTCGGGAATGACAACCTCGCCCAACATGGAACAGCAAGTCTCAATCATGAGCCGCACCCTGTTCAGCCGCCCGAACGTGGAAAGGGTCCTGCGCATGGTTGATCTGGACATCAAGACCAGCACGGCGAAGGACCGGGAACAGCAGATCAAAGGCCTGATGGACGAGATCACGATGGCCACGACTGGCCGGGATAATCTCTATACCATTTTGTACAGCCACGAAAATCCCAAACTCGCTAAAGACGTGGTCCAGTCATTTCTGACCATCTTTGTCGAGGGCAGCCTCGGGGACAAAAAGCAAGACTCAGCGTCGGCAGTTCACTTCATCGAACAGCAAATCAAGTCTTATGAGGAGAAGCTGGTCCTCGCCGAAAATGCCCTGAAGGAGTTCAAGCGGAAAAACATTGGGCTGTTACCCCGTGAAGGCGGGGATTATTTTGCAAAGCTGACAACAACAGCGGAGAGCCTCAATCAGGCACAACTTGAATTACGGGAAGCCGAGAATGCGCGTAATTCCATCAAGAAACAGATGACTGACGGTGAACCGATGGCGGAGCAGTTCCCGGTCGCGGACTCAAACCCGGAAATAGATGGTCGCATCCAGGCCATGAACAAGAATCTGGATGCGCTTCGCCTGAACTTTACTGAACGGCACCCGGACATCCTTTCCACCAAGCGTCTGATTGCTCAGCTTGAAGAACGCAAGAAGGAAGAGGCCAAACTAAGCAAGCGCAGCGCCGACCCCGGGAAAAACTATAGTCCCATGCTGCAACAGATCAATGTCGCGCTGATGGAGGCCGAAGCCAGGGTGGCTTCCATGAGGGCGCGCGTAGCAGAATATTCCTCCCGCTATAATCACCTGAAGACCCAGATCAATGCAATACCTCAGGTGGAAGCGGAATTCACCCAGCTTAACCGCGACTATGAGGTAAACAAGAGCAACTACGAAAAACTGCTCGAACGCCGCGAAAGCGCAAAAATGTCCGGCGAAATGGCCACCACTACAGAGCTGCTGACATTCAAGATCATTGATCCGCCGATGGTTCCGCAAATCCCCACCGCTCCGAACCGTTTCAGACTGGTCTCCCTGGTATTTCTGGGTGCCCTGCTGGCCGGAATCGGAACTGCGTTCCTGATGAGCCAGCTCCGGCCCACCTTCCAGAGCCAGGGCGCCCTGCGGGAGATAACCGGATTCCCGGTATTGGGCACGGTAAGCATGATATGGACGGATCAGGAAATGATCAAACGAAAAAAGGGAGTCTATGCCTTCGGCCTCTCTTTGCTATTTTTGTTGGGTTTATTTGGCGCATTTTTGGCAAAGGCACTCAAAAGTATGCCGCCGTTTTGAATTCAATCATTCTGGCCACAGGACTAGCCAGAGATTCAGAACAAAGCATCCAACATAACAAGATTGGCGCCTAGGCAATGAACACCATCGGGAGGCAGCGTGAGCATTATTGAAAAGGCAGCAGGCAAGCTCGACCAGATCGAAAAAAGGGGGGGGATACCCCCGTGCGAGGAAACGGCGAAGCCCCTATCGGGAGGCGGCGTGAGCATTATTGAAAAGGCAGCAGGTAAGCTCGACCAGATCGAAAAAATGGGAGCGCCCTCCTCCGTGAAAATGACACCGGAGATGCCAGAACATCCGGACCCAAAGGCCATCAGCGGGAACCCAGAGAGCCGGGCCGGGATCTATCCGACTCTTTCGCCGGAAGACCCGGTGTCAAAACAGGGCATGATCAATCTGGCGAAATTACGCCAGTTGGGCATGATCATTCCGGATGGGGAAAGATCACAAATCGCCGAGGAATTCCGCTTGATCAAGCGCCCATTGCTCAAGAATGCCTTCACCAAGGGCGCAGAACCGGTCAACAGCGGCAATCTGATCATGGTCACCAGCGCCCTGGCCGGAGAAGGAAAAACCTTCTGCGCTGCCAACCTGGCGATGAGCATCGCGATGGAATTGGATCACACGGTTCTTCTGGTGGATGCCGATGTGGCCCGGCCTTCGCTACCCAAATACCTCGGATTGGAGCCCGGTCGCGGCTTGCTGGATGTGCTTCTCGATGACAAGCTTGATCTGTCCGACGTCCTGATCAGAACTAATGTCGAAAAGCTCTCCATCCTTCAAGCCGGAAGCAGGCACAAGCGTGCAACCGAACTGCTGGCGAGCCAGGCCATGAGCGACTTGCTCAAGGAAATTGCACGCCGTTACCCCGACCGCATTGTCATATTTGACTCCCCTCCTTTGCTGCTTACCAGCGAGGCGCATGTGCTGGCAAGCCAAATGGGGCAGATTGTCCTGGTGGTGGCGGCCGAAAGCACGACCCAGCAATCGATCAAGGAAGCGCTCCGGCAAATTGAAGCATGCGATATCGTCAATCTGATCTACAACAAAGCCAGGGCATTCGCCGGCGGGGAGTATTATGGTTACTACGGCTAAAGCGCCTGAATGCGGCACCTGCCATAGGCTTTCGTTTCCTGCAATCGGCTCCATCGCCACGGCAATGCTGCTTGTGTACGCTCATGCAGACGCTGCAGAATGGAAAATCACCCCCAATCTCAATTTAAAAGAGACCTATACCGACAATGTGAGCTTGGCCCCACCGGGACAAGAGAAGAGTGATTTCATTACCCAGATCACTCCCGGCATATCCTTGACGGGCACCGGAGCCCGCTTGAAGCTCAACGCCAATTACTCGATGCAGAATCTTGTCTACGCGGAGGAGAGCAGCCGAAACACGATGAATCACCTATTGAACGCCAACGCCAATGCGGAACTGATTGACGACTTGTTTTTCCTGGACGGGCGAGCCGCGATCAGCCAGCAAAACATTTCCCTGTTGGGCCCGCAGGCGACTGACAACGTCAATACCACCGGAAACCGCACCGAAGTACAGACCTATAGCGTCAGCCCCTATCTACGCCATAAATTCAGTAACTTTGCCTCAACCGAGGTTCGCTACACTCATGACGAAGTCAGCACTGGCGGAAGTGGGCTGGCGAATAGCCAGGCGGATCGCGTCCAACTCAGCCTCAACAGTGGATCGGCCTTTGACACTCTGGGCTGGGGCTTGAGCTACAGCAACGGGAAAACCAGCTATGCCAATACCGCCAATATCCACCCTCCAACCACCGACACGGAAATTCTTACCGGCAGTCTTCACTATTCGGTCACTCCAAAATTCAGATTAACAGCCACCAGCGGCTATGAAAAAAACAACTACATTTCGACCGGGATAAAGCCCGAGGGTTCTTTCTGGTCTGCCGGATTTTCCTGGGCGCCCAGCGCAAGGACCAGCATCGACGCCAGCACCGGAAAAAGGTACTTTGGTGACTCCTATTCTCTTGCAGCCAGCCATCGCACCCGCCTGACCGCCTGGAGCCTGGGTTACAGCGAAGACATTACCTCTACCCGATCGCAGTTCCTGGTTCCAACAGACCAAGCTAGTGTATTAGACTTGTTTTGGGCCACTTACATTCCAGGCTATGCCACCATGGATCCTGTCACTCGGTATCAAAATGCTCAAAAGTACATAGATACCAAAGGGCTTCCCCCGGAACTAGCGGCCCTAGCTGGACCCGTAAATTACCTGACCAACAGCTTCTTTCTGCAAAAGAGCCTGAAGGCATCTGTTGCGATGATGGGTGCAAAAAACGCCCTGATTCTCAGCCTGTTCTCCACGTCGCGCGACGCTCAGACCTCACTAACCCAAGACAGTATCCTGTTTGGCAATTCCTCACTGGCACAGAATGACAGAACAAAACAGGTTGGCGGCAGCGCTGCATGGAACTTTCGGATAGATCAGCGCACCAGCGCCAACGTAAACCTCGTGTATAGCAGAAACAGCTTTCCCTCCCTGGGCAGAACTGACAACAACAAGACCATCCGGCTCAGCCTCTCCAGGCGACTCCAGCCCAAACTCGACGGCACGGTTGAGTTGCGGCGGATACAGCTTGACTCCAGCCAGGCTGGCAGTGGTTATAGTGAGAATGCCCTGACCGCCTCCCTATTCATGAGATTCTAGGGGATTCCCGGCATGTACGAATCCTTCTACGGTTTCAGCGCCAAGCCATTCCAACTTAAGCCCGACCCGAATTTCTTCTTCGGCAGCAAAGGCCATAAGCGCGCCATGGCCTACCTGGAATACGGGCTGTCCCAGGGAGAGGGCTTCATCGTCATCACCGGCGAAATCGGCGCGGGCAAGACCACCCTGGTACGCAACCTTTTCCGCAAGATGGAGGCGAAAAACATCCTGGCGGCGCAACTGGTAAGCACCCACCTCGGCTCTGAAGACACTCTGCGCATGACGGCAGCCGCCTTCGGCCTTCCCTTCAAGGACGCGAGCAAGGCCGACCTTCTGACCGCAATTGAGGAGTTTCTTCGGCTTTGCGACCGTCAGGGGAAACGTGCTCTCCTGGTGGTGGACGAGGCGCAGAACCTTGCCCCCCGCGCGGTGGAAGAATTGAGAATGCTTTCCAACTTCCAGACCGCCGACAAATCCTTGCTGCAAACCTTCCTGCTCGGTCAACCGGAGTTCAGGAAAACCCTTCATGGCAGTGAGATGGAACAATTGCGGCAAAGGGTGATCGCCACCTATCATCTGGGACCGATGGATGCCTCGGAAACCCGGTCGTATATCGAGCACCGGATGAGCACCGTTGGCTGGCGCGGCGACCCGTCCTTCGGTGTGGACGCCTTTGACGCCATTTACGACTACACGACCGGCATTCCCAGAAAGATCAATACCCTGTGTGACCGCCTGTTGCTGATGGGCTGCCTGGAAGAACTACACGATTTTGGCAGTTCAGAGGTCAACGAAGTCATTCGCGATATCCAGCATGAGTTTGATCTTCCCGCCTCGGGAGCCGAGGCACAAATCGCTTCCGCCACCGTGCCGGACAGGGCAGAAACCCGCGTCAGCCTGGAAAACATGGACGAAAGGCTTGCCAAGATGGAGAACTCCGTCATCTCGGTGCTGGACCTGCTCAAGCAGATTCTCTCCTTGCCCAGAGTCACCAAAGAATTCCCGAAAAGAAAATAGACTATGCCTATACCCTCGTCAGGAGTCCAAACTCTGGGCAGCATCCTTTGCGTCGTGGGTGCGCGCCCGAACTTCATGAAAATGGCCCCGATCATGGCGGCACTGGGGGACCTCAGGCCAGCGCTGGCCTTGAGCCTGGTTCACACCGGCCAGCATTATGACGCGGCCATGAACCACCAGTATTTCGAGGCACTCGGCATCCCGCAGCCGGATATCAATCTGGAGGTGGGCTCCGCAAGTCACGCAATTCAAACCGCAGAGGTCATGCGCCGCTTCGAGCCAGTGCTGGATACCAGGCAGCCATCCGCCGTACTGGTGGTCGGCGACGTGAATTCCACCCTGGCCTGCGCCCTGGTGGCGGCAAAAAAAGGGGTTCCGGTGATTCACGTCGAGGCCGGCCTGCGCAGCTTCGATCGCGCCATGCCGGAGGAAATCAACCGGATATTGACCGACCAGATCTCCGACCTGCTCTTTATCACCGAAAGCAGCGGCCGAGCTAACCTGCTGCGAGAAGGGATAGCCGAATCGCGCATCCATTTTGTCGGCAACGTCATGATCGACACCCTGCGCCGCAACCTGGAAAGGGCCGTCCCCCTGTCCCAAATCCTGAAAGACGCTGGGCAGAATTTACAGGACAGCAACGCCGGCTATGCCGTCCTCACCCTGCACCGCCCCTCCAACGTGGACGATCCCGCCATCCTGCGCGCCCTGCTGGAAACCGTCCTGAAAATCAGCCGCAGGTTGCCCATCATCTTCCCGATGCACCCGCGCACCCGCGCCATGGTCGAAAAGTTTGGCATGGAAGAGATGCTGGACGTTCCCGAGTTGCTGCTGCTGCCGCCCATGGGTTATCTGGAAATGCTGGGATTGATGAAGGATGCCCGGGTCATGCTGACCGACTCCGGCGGCATCCAGGAGGAAACCACGGCCCTTGGCGTCCCGTGCATCACGCTGAGGAACAATACGGAAAGACCGATCACGGTGGACGAGGGAACCAATACCATCGCCGGCCAGGACCCGATAAAAATTCTGGCAGCCTTCGACGAGATTATGCGCAGCGGTGGCAAGGCGGGCAGGGTCCCTGAATTCTGGGATGGCCAAGCCTCGATACGCATTGCAACGGCAATTCACGAATGGCTGGGAAATGGGTTGCGGAGCTGACCGTCACATGCAGCCTCCAGCAGAAAACATTTTATGACGACCGCGCAGATACGGAATGCGATGACCATCGACGTGGAGGATTACTTCCAGGTCTCGGCCTTTGCCCCACACATCCTGCGCGAACATTGGGACAGCCTGCCGTGCCGGGTGGAACGCAACATCGACATCGCACTGGCCTTGCTGAACGAGGGTAACGCACACGCCACCTTTTTTACCCTGGGCTGGATCGCCGAGCGCTACCCTGATGTGGTGCGGCGCATCGTGGACAACGGCCATGAACTCGCCAGCCACGGCTATGGCCATCGCCGCGTCAGTGATCAAAACCGGAACGACTTCGGCAAGGACATCACACACGCCAAGAAACTGCTGGAGGACATCTCCGGCAGCCCGGTGATCGGCTATCGCGCCCCGAGCTTTTCCATCGGCGCTGACAATCTGTGGGCGCACGACGTGCTGCTGGAGGCGGGTTATCAATACAGCTCCAGCATTTATCCGATCCGGCACGACCATTACGGCATGCCCGAGGCGCCGCGCTTTGCCCACTACCCGCGTGGCGAGGGCAGCGTGCTGGAACTCCCCCCCTCCACTGTGGCGCTGCTGGGCCGCAACCTGCCAGCGGCAGGCGGCGGTTATTTCAGACTACTGCCCTATCAGGCATCGCGCTGGCTCATACGCCGTGTCAACCATCAGGACGGCAAGCCCTGCATTTTCTACTTCCATCCGTGGGAACTTGATCCAGACCAGCCTCGTCAGCAGGGCATCTCGTTAAAAACGCAATTCCGCCATTACGTCAATCTGACACGCATGGAATCCCGCATTCAGGCGCTATTACGGGATTTTCACTGGGACCGCATGGATCGCGTATTCATGAAAGCAGAAACGTGAACAAACGCGCGGCGACCCCGGCCGCACTACAGGTGCGCACGATGACGCCGGGCGACACCGCACACTGGGATCAGTTCGTTTTCGGCTGTCACGCAGCCACATTTTTCCACCGCGCCGGCTGGAAAGAAGTGATAGAGCGCGCCTTCGGCCACCGCACCCACTTCCTGCTGGCCGAGGAGAACGGGGTCATCCAGGGTGTGCTGCCGCTGGCAGAAATCGACAGCCGACTGTTCGGACATTCATTATCTTCACTGCCGTTTTGTGTCTACGGCGGCATCGCCGCCAGCACTGAGGCGGCACGACAGGCGCTGGACGAGGAGGCGCAAAAACTGGCTGCAAGTCTCAACGTGGACTTCCTGGAATACCGCAACACGGTGCCTTTTCACACTGACTGGCCGGGCAAGGATCTGTATGTCACCTTCCGCAAAACCATCGATCCGGACGTGGAAGCCAACATGCTCGCCATTCCACGCAAACAGCGCGCGATGGTGCGCAAGGGCATCAAAGCTGAGCTTGCCAGCGAGATCGACAACAATGTGGAGCGGTTTTTTTCCGTGTTCGCAGACAATGTCCACCGCCATGGCACTCCCGCGCTGCCCAAGCGCTATTTTGCTCTGCTGCAAGAAGTATTCGGCAGAGATTGCGAAGTGCTGACTGTGGTCAAAGACGAACAAGTCTTAAGCAGCGTGCTAAGCTTTTATTTCCGCGACGAGGTACTGCCCTACTATGCAGGCGACACGTTGGCAGCACGCGATGTTGCAGCCAACGATTTCAAGTACTGGGAGCTGATGCGGCGCGCCTGCGAGCGCGGCATCAAGGTGTTCGATTATGGCCGCAGCAAGCGCGGCACCGGGCCATTCGACTTCAAGAAAAACTGGGGGTTCGAACCGCAGCCGCTGCATTACGAATACCAGTTGCACCGAGCAAAGACCGTGCCGGACACCAATCCATTGAACCCCAAGTACCGGCTGTTCATCAAACTGTGGCGGCGCTTGCCCCTGTCTGTGGCCAACGCAATCGGCCCGTATATCGTCAGGAATCTGGGGTAGCGCGATGCAAGACATTCTGTATCTCACCCATCGCATCCCCTACCCGCCCAACAAGGGCGACAAAATCCGCTCCTGGCATATACTGAAGTACTTGGCGCAGCGTTATCGCGTGCATTTAGGTACCTTTGTCGATGACCAAGACGACTGGCAACACGTGGATACAGTAAAGAAATTGTGCGGAGAGACCCATTTTGCATCCTTGAATCCGCGCACCGCGCGACTGCGCAGTCTGGGCGCATTGGCTGGCAAGCGGCCGCTAACGCTGGACTATTATCACAATCGCGGTTTACAACAGTGGGTAGACACGGTAATGAAGGAACAGTCCATAGAGCGCGTTCTGGTATTCTCTTCGGCCATGGCTCAGTACGTGACGGGAGCCCTACAAGCACGGCGCATCATCGATTTCGTCGACATAGACTCGGACAAATGGCGGCAATATGCCGAGAAAAAACCCTGGCCCATGAGCTGGCTGTACCGGCGCGAAAGCCGCTCGCTGCTGGAATACGAGCGACAAGTCGCGCGCGCATTCGACGCATCGCTGTTCGTGTCCCAAGCGGAGGCCGATCTGTTTCAGCAACTGGCGCCGGAAAGCGCGACCAAAACCAGCTTCTTTAACAATGGGGTGGATGCCGGATATTTTTCACCCGCCCATGATTATCCCAACCCTTACCATTCAGATGAAGCGGCCATCGTATTCACCGGCGCGATGGACTACTGGCCCAATATCGATGCAGTGCAATGGTTTGCGCGAGAAATCCTGCCAGCAGTGCTGATCAGCAATCCTGATGCTCGCTTTTACATCGTTGGCTCCCGACCTTCACCCCAGGTACAGGAACTCGCTACCCTGGCTGGTGTGCGTGTGACCGGCGCGGTGCCTGACACTCGTCCCTACCTTGCGCATGCCCGCCTTGCCGTGGCCCCGCTACGCATTGCTCGCGGCATCCAGAACAAGGTGCTGGAGGCGATGGCTATGGCCAAGCCGGTGGTCGCCTCAATCCAGGCACTGGAAGGTATTGCCGCGAAGATTGGAGAAGAAATTCTGCTGGCGCGTGACCACAAAGAATTTATCGCCACTATTTCAACCTTACTGCAATACCCCCAAAACAACATTGGCCAAGCCGCACGGGCACGAGCCCTGGCGGACTACACATGGGAACGCAACCTGGAGCGTGTGGATGATTTGCTTTCACCGGAACCGGGGATGACATTTCACAACACAGCTACCGCATCAAAACCCATCGCGCTTACAACCGCTGGAGTAATGCATGAGTAAACCTGCCACCATCCATCCCGACAGCACAACTCCTGAGCACCAGGCCAACGACTGGGCCATCGCTACTCTGCTGACAATCGCTGCGGTGGCAGCACTGCTGCTGCTGTTTTACCAGACCACCCTGTCCACGGTAGCCATTTGGAACCGTTCTGAAACCTTTGCACATGGCTTCCTGATCTTCCCCATCAGTGCTTTTTTGATCTGGGGTCGGCGCAAGGAAATTGCATTGCTCTCCCCACAGCCAGATCTGCGCGGCTTGCCGGTGTTGCTCCTGTTCGGGTTCGGCTGGCTGCTGGCTTACCTGGCGCGGGTACTGGTGGTACAGCAATACGCACTAGTGGCGATGATACCGGTGCTGGTGTGGATTATTCTTGGCCTGCGCGTCACCCGCGCACTCACGTTCCCGCTGGGTTTTCTGTTTTTCGCGGTGCCGATGGGTGAGTTTCTCATCCCGTACATGATGGAATTCACCGCCGATTTCACCGTCACCGCGCTGCAACTCACCGGCATCCCGGTCTACCGCGAGGGTCTTTTTTTCACCATCCCCAGTGGTCAATGGTCGGTAGTGGAAGGATGCAGCGGCTTGCGCTACCTGATCGCCTCGCTCACCCTGGGCTGCCTGTACGCCTATCTCACTTACCGCAGCACCCGACGGCGCATTATATTTACCATTCTGTCAGTAATCGTTCCAGTCATCGCCAACGGCCTGCGTGCCTACATGATCGTAATGATTGCGCACCTCTCCGACATGAAACTGGCGTTAGGGGTCGACCACTACATCTACGGCTGGGCATTCTTTGGTCTGGTGATGCTGCTGCTGTTCTGGATAGGCGCCTTCTGGCGCGAAGATTTGCCGCAGGCCAAAGACGACAAGCCTGCCGCAACGCCAACTAACGCGGCACCGTTACCTCTCCGGCGTATCGCCCTGGTCACCCTTGCTGCCGTAAGCATAGCGGCTATGTGGCCGGGATATGCCGCCTATCTGAAGAGCCATGTTCCGCTACCCGTGCCGATCAAGCTCGAAGTTCCTGCCGCCAATGGCTGGATCGCAGACCCGTCACCTCTGTCCGACTGGCAACCGGATTATAGCGGCAGCGACGCCAGCCTGACCCAGACTTACCGCAAAGGGTCCAAGGCAGTCAGTCTCTACATTGGCTACTACCTCCATCAGCATGAGGGTGCCCAACTCGTCACATCCACCAATGTCATCGTGCGCCAGAAACACCCCGTCTGGAGCAACGTCGGTGAGACCAGCCGCGTCGTTACAATCGACAGCCAGCCGCTGCCGATTGTGCAGACCAAGCTGCGCTCGGCGACGCTACGGTTACTGGTGTGGAACTGGAACCGCATCGGCGATACCTCCACCGTGAACGCGTATTTCGCCAAGATGATGGAAGCCAAGGCGAGATTGCTGGGCCAGCATGACGATGCAGCGGCAATCATCCTTTCTTCACCCTACGATGGCGACATGGAGTCCGCTGCGGTCGTCATGCAAGAATTCATCGGCGACATGCTGCCGACCATCGAAACAAGCCTGAAACAGGCTGCGAACGGCTCGTGAGCATGCGTCCCCCACTCATCGCCCACGTGGTACAGCATTTCGGCATGGGCGGACTGGAAAACGGCGTTGTCAATTTGCTCAACCACATGCCAGCCGACCGTTACCGCCATGCGGTAATTTGCCTGGACGGTTACACCGATTTTCGCCATCGACTGAAGCGCGACGATGTGCAGTTTTTCGCTCTGCACAAGCGAGCTGGCAAAGACTTGGGGCTGTATGGGAGGCTGTTCCGGCTGCTGCGCGAGCTGAGACCGGATCTGTTGCACACCCGCAACCTGTCAACGCTGGAAGGCCAGTTCGTAGCGGCGGCGGCAGGCGTGCGAGCACGCGTACATGGCGAGCATGGGCGTGACGTGTTCGACCTGCAAGGCAAGAACCGAAAATACAACCTGCTGCGCAAATTGGCGCGGCCGCTAGTGCACCAATACATCGCAGTCAGCAAAGATTTGGCTAACTGGCTTGAACACACGGTCGGAGCCGCGCCTCAGCGCATCACCCAAATCTACAATGGGGTGGACAGCTTGCATTTCCACCCGCGCCGGGATGAGCGCACACAGATCGGGCCGGATGGTTTCATGAGCGGCAGTGAATTGTTGATCGGCAGCGTTGGCCGTATGGCGGAAGTAAAAGACTATCCCAGCCTGGTGCGCGCATTTCTGCGCTTATTATCGGACCGGCCTGAGTCGCGCAAGCGGTTGCGGCTGGTCATCGTGGGCGAGGGCGGCAGCCGAGTGGAATGCCTTGATCTGCTGCGTGCAGCCGGTGCCGAGCATTTGGCATGGCTACCGGGGGAACGCGCTGACGTGGCCGAAATCATGCGCGCACTGGATGTATTCGTATTGCCCTCGCTGGGCGAAGGCATTTCCAACACCATTCTGGAAGCCATGGCGAGCGGGCTACCGGTGGTTGCCACCCGTGTTGGCGGCAACCCTGAGTTGGTAGAGCATGACCGAACCGGTAAACTAGTACCTGCCGGAGACTCGGCGGCTTTGGCACAAGCCTTGCACAGCTATACTCAAGACAGCGAGCTATTGAAAGCACACGGCCAAGCCGCACGGGCAATAATCGAAGATCGCTTCAGCATGGAAGCGATGCTAGCGAACTATCTCAGCGTGTATGACCGTGCGCTCGCCAACAATCATGAATTCGCTTCTAGCCCAGCTCGAACGGAGCGAACCAGCCTGACAAAGGAATAACCAAACAGCATGTGCGGTATCGTCGGAATTTTTGATTACAACGGGCGGGCCGAAGTCGACCAGACGCTGCTCGCGCGCATGAACCAGTCCCAATTTCATCGCGGTCCGGACGAAGGCGGGCTGCACACCGAGTCCGGCGTGGGCCTGGGACATCGGCGCTTGTCCATCATCGACCTCTCCTCCGGCCATCAGCCCTTGTTCAACGAAGATGGCAGCGTGGTGGTGGTATTCAACGGCGAGATCTACAACTTCGTCGATCTGATTCCCGAATTGCAAGCGCTGGGCCACACTTTCCGCACGCGCTGCGATACCGAAGTCATCGTCCATGCCTGGGAGGAATGGGGCGAGGCTTGTGTCGAGCGTTTCCGCGGCATGTTCGCGTTTGCCTTGTGGGACCGCAACCAGGAGACACTGTTTCTGGCGCGTGACCGCATGGGCGTAAAGCCCTTGTATTATGGGTTCGCACAGGATGGCATGCTGATCTTCGGCTCCGAACTCAAAGCATTAAACGCCTATCCGGCCTGCGGGCGCGAGATTGATCCGTGCGCCATCGAAGAATATTTTGCCTACGGCTATGTTGCCGAGCCCCGCACGATTTATAAGGAAGCCTACAAGCTGCCTCCCGGCCACACCCTCACCGTCAAGCGCGGCCAGCCATTGCCGCAGACGCACGAATATTGGGATGTGCCGTTCCAGCCTGTCGCCGCGATCTCTGCGCAGGAAGCACAAGAAGAACTGCTACGCCTGCTGCGTGAATCGATCAAGATCCGTCTGGTATCCGAAGTGCCGCTGGGAGCCTTTCTTTCCGGCGGCGTGGACTCGAGCGCAGTGGTGGCGATAATGGCGGACCTATCAAACGAGCCGGTAAACACCTGCTCCATTTCCTTCGGCGATCCGGCATTCAATGAATCCGAATACGCTGCGCAAGTCGCCACAAGATATAAAACCAATCACCGCGTTGAGCAAGTCGATAAGGACGATTTCGACCTCATCGACAAACTGGCGGCGATTTACGATGAACCCTATGCGGATAGCTCGGCGATCCCGACCTACCGCGTGTGTGAGCTTGCACGCAAGAATGTCACCGTTGCCTTGTCTGGCGATGGCGGCGACGAGAATTTCGCCGGCTACCGACGCTATCGCTGGCACATGAATGAAGAGCGCATGCGTGGACTGTTGCCAACGCCCTTGCGTCGCCCCCTGTTTGGCATGCTGGGTCGCGTCTATCCGAAAGCGGATTGGGCGCCGAAGATTTTCCGCGCCAAAGCCACACTCGAAGGCATGGCGCGCGATTCGGTCGAAGGCTATTTCCACAGCATCTCGCTGTGGAGCGACGCCATGCGCGATCGCTTGTTCAGCCCAGGCTTCAAGCGCGAACTGCAAGGTTATCGCGCGGTGGAAGTGATGCAGCGGCACGATGCCCACTCACCCACGGATGAACCACTCGCACGCGTGCAATACCTCGATATCAAAACTTATCTGGTCGGCGACATCCTCACCAAAGTCGATCGCGCCAGCATGGCGCATGCGCTCGAAGTGCGCGAACCCTTGCTCGACCACAAGCTGGTGGAATGGGCTTCCTGCATCCAGCCGTCGCTTAAGCTGAATGGCCGGGAGGGTAAATATATTTTCAAGAAGGCCATGGAGCCCTACCTGCCCGACAACATTCTCTACCGTAAAAAAATGGGCTTCGCCGTACCGCTGGCAAGTTGGTTCCGTGGCCCACTGAAAGAAAGAGTGAGAAACGCTGTCCTGGGTCCGGTGCTGGCTCAAACCGGCTACTTCAACGCCGACTATCTGAACGAGCTGGTGGATCAGCATCAATCCGGCTTGAGAGATTACAGCACGGCGCTATGGACGTTGCTGATGTTCGAGTCATTTTTGCGCAGCCAGCAGGCAAGCTGAATCAATGAGTTACCGCATCCTCCACGTCCTCGACCATTCCATCCCGCTGCACAGCGGCTACACCTTCCGTACGCTCGCGATACTGCGCGAGCAGTATGCGCTGGGCTGGGAGACGTTTCACCTGACCAGCCCAAAACAAATCAAATGCGATGTGCTCGAAGAAGACGTGGACGGTTTGCATTTCTATCGCACACCCAAGCCGGCCGGCTTCATGAGCAAGCTGCCGCTGCTCAACCAGGTAGCGGATATTGACGCGCTCACGCGGCGCCTGGATGAAGTGGTGGCGCAGGTGAGGCCGGATATTCTGCACGCCCATTCGCCAGTACTGGATGCAATCCCTGCACTGCGGGTGGGCCGACGCAGAAACATTCCGGTGGTCTATGAAGTGCGCGCGTTTTGGGAAGATGCCGCAGTGGACCATGGCACCACGACTGAGGGCAGTGCACGCTATCGTTTGACGCGTGCGATGGAAACCTACGCCTTCAAGCATGCCGATGCCGTAACCTGCATTTGCGAAGGCTTGCGCCGGGACATCGTAGGGCGCGGCATACCTGCGAGCAAAGTCACCGTGATCCCGAATGCGGTGGATATCGAAAAATTCCCCCTCGGCAGCCCTCCAGACGAAATACTCAAGGCCAGCCTCGGCCTAACCGGTTCGCGCGTTCTGGGTTTCATCGGCTCGTTCTACGCTTATGAGGGCCTGAATCTGCTGCTCGAAGCGCTGCCGATAATTCTGATGCAGGCGCCGGATGTGCGGGTGCTGCTCGTGGGCGGAGGCCCGCAGGAGGCCAGTCTCAAGCAGCAGGCAAAGGACTTGGGGGTCGCCGACAAAATCGTGTTCGCCGGTCGTGTGCCGCACAGCGAAGTGAACCGATATTACGACCTGGTGGATATGCTGGTCTATGCGCGCCATTCCATGCGCCTCACCGAACTGGTTACGCCATTGAAACCGCTGGAAGCCATGGCACAAGGCCAGTTGTTCGTCGCTTCTGACGTGGGAGGCCACAAGGAACTGGTGCGCCATGGTGAAACGGGATGGCTGTTCAAATCCGATGACGTGGCCGCACTTACCGAAGGCGTTTTATCCATGCTGAACAATCCGGCTCGCTGGCCTGCGATGAAGGCGTCCGGACGTAACTATGTGGAAACCGAGCGCAACTGGAAAGCCTCCGTTTCGCGCTATCAAACCGTATACAGCCGCTTACTGCAAGGAACGCACAACCGATGAATGCCCCAGCCATCCGCATTGCCTTGGTCGGACCGCTGCCCCCGCCCTATGGAGGCATGGCCAACCAGACACGCCAGCTTGCCGAGTTGTTACGTGGCGAGGGCGTGGCGGTCGAGTTGACCCGGGTCAACGCGCCCTACCGCCCCACGTGGGTTGAGCCACTGCGCGGTGTGCGGGCGCTGTTCCGGCTGCTACCGTATCTGGCACGCCTGTGGGCGGCGGCCGGTCGCAACGACCTGTTCCACATCATGGCGAATTCGGGCTGGTCGTGGCACCTTCATGCAGCCCCCGCCATTTGGATCGCCAAGTTGCGCGGCAAGGTGGTGGTGGTAAATTATCGCGGTGGCGAAGCGGAGGAATTTTTTGCACGTGCTTTCGTCTGGGTCAAACCTAGCCTGAAGCGGGCTGATGGCATTATTGTGCCCTCGGGATTTCTCGCACCGATTTTTGGCAAGCGCGGCTTCGCCACACGTATCGTGCCCAACATTGTCAATCTCGATCGCTTCTCCCCTGGCGATGCGGCACGGGCGAACGAACCGCACATTCTCGTCGCACGTAATCTGGAGCCTTTGTACGACAATGCCACCGCTTTGCAAGCCTTCGCCATTATTCGACAACAACATCCTGGAGCGCGCATGACTATTGCAGGTACCGGCCCAGACCGCAGTGTATTGGAAGCGTTGACTTGGGATCTGGGGCTGACCAATGGAGTGACCTTTGCTGGCCGAGTGGAAAATAGCGAGATGCCGGCGCTCTACCAAACGGCGCACATCGCAATAAACCCCAGCCTGGCCGACAACATGCCGATCTCCATTTTGGAAGCATTGGCAAGCGGCGTGCCGGTCGTCAGCACCGATGTCGGCGGCGTGCCATTTCTGGTCGAAGACGAAAAGACCGCACTGCTGGTGCCGCCGCGCGACCCAAAGCGGATGGCCGAGGCTATATTGCGCTTGTTGCACGATCAGCCGTTACGAGAACGCCTGGTTCAAGCCGGACTGGATCACGCGCGCCGGTTTGCCTGGGAGAGCGTGCGGGGGAAACTCTTTTCTGCGTATGCGATGGCGCTGGGTGAGTCAACGTGGGCGAGCACGCCGGAGGGAAGATAAACATGGCCGATCTCTATACCCAGCTGGTCGCACATACCCTGTTTCCACTGCATGAACGGTTGAAACACCACACTACGGTCGCAGTGCGGCGAGAGATGGAGCAATCTCAATGGTGGCCACCCGCGCAGTTGCATGAATTACAGCTTCGGCGCTTGCGTGAACTGCTGATGAGCGTGAACGCGCACGTGCCCTACTATCGCGATTTGTTTGCGCAGTTGCGTTTCGATCCCTCACGTATCGAAAGTTTGGATGCATTGCATACGCTGCCGTTCTTGACCAAGACTGACA